>NZ_JBLXXS010000020.1:0-26539 GCF_048513555.1 Rothia sp. P5766
AAAAAGTAAAAAGACCGTTTTCAACTTCCTTAAATTCTTTTTCGAAGATTTCAGCCCACTCAAAACACTGCTGATATATTTTTCTAGGAATTTTATTTATATATTCTTCAAATTCCTCATAGTTCGAGAATCCGCTAATGTGGTATATAGGCTCATTGAATGGAAAATTTGTATGGTAGAAACTGAACTCCGGCAGATATTTTCTTTCCATGATGATTTAGCACCTATGGTTATTTGCTGAATAGGAGGTAATGACCTTTTTATTATTTATAGAAATCATGACAGTCGGGTTGATTGTCTTTTTCTTGACCGGCGCTCCGTTAATAACTTCATACACTTCAATTGGCCTAGTGTAGCAAGGTTTTTGGCTTGGTTTTCCCGCAGAGTAGGCGGGAGATTCTAAAGAGGCTTGGGTGGCTAAAACCATGTAATCATCCCAACAACCTTCGAACCCTCCCTGCTAACTTTCCCCTTGAGATTCACGCCTTTCCCTAATATGTATATATCCACTATCTGAATCGCCACAATATAGGTTTATTTCCCCATCATTCTTGGAGTTAAAAGTTCTAATTTTTTGTCCCCAAAGCCAGCATTACACAGGCCGATAGTTACCGGATTTAGATATACAGTTACTCCATGATCTATATCCGTCGCTGTTTCTCTTAAAGATTCACCCGATACCACTGTTTACCTTCAGGGGCTTTCAATAAGAATCTGCTATCCGTCGCCGGGAGGTTGACGCTAGAAGCTCATCTTCAGTCAACATTCTCTTCACTGAGATAAGCCGCAGGAGCCGCCCTCTTCGGCCATCCCTGTAACAAGAATACCTGTAGCATTACCTGCTGAGATTTTCCTTGATATATACATAGCTTCCTTTCCTTCTAGGACTCCCTTGCCCTAGCGATTGGCCGTATAATTTATATCAAATAAGAGAAAATACAAGAATCAACTGAATATCTAATATTCTTTTGGTACCAGGGAAAGCTAGCCAGCCTCAAGGCCCCTCAAGAATGTCGAACCACCGCCCCTCAAAAGCCTAGCCCATTCGCCGCGGCCAGAATGGGGGGCAATATCAGACAGGAGGTGACGCTAGAGCCGAACTAGGGTTCGCCGGGGTTCAGAGGCCGCCACGGCCATATCATCAAGAGTTCGCGCCAGACTTGTCGCTCGGATCCCCGGGCTAAAAACTGTGCTGTCAGTGGGCAGGTGCAGCTCACCGTGATGGACGGTAAAGTCCCGCACCCGGGTGCGGTAGGGGCTGTAGATATGCACGCTTGCTGGAATACTAGCCAGAGGCAGTCCGTGGAGTAAAGCCGCAGTCTCGTGGCTGAAAATTATCCCCTGGTTCTGTAGGGCCAGAGCAAGCACACGGGCCAGGTAGCCTTGCTCACCGGTAAGTTCCTCCCAGTCGCGTCGGTGCATGTAAGTGCCCCGGGTTACCCGGCTATAGCACCCCCGTGCAATGGCTCTTTCCAGCTGGTAGCGGCTACTATAGCGGGCGCTCAGTTCACGAATGGTCAGTAGTTTCTGGGCGAGAGTTTCTAGCTGTGTCATGGCATCAAGCTAGCAAGAGCCGCTATCACTGATCGCTTCATCCATGCCTGTGGATTGGGTGAGGCAGGCTTCTACCCCTCGATTCCCTAGAAAGATAGGGGGATGCCTGAGAAGAAGGCATCCGTAAGTGGTGAAGAAGGTAGGCTCTGTGACCTAGCAGTCCACAGCCAAAGAATGTGATGGGTTTTTGGTGGAAGATGGCACATACAGGGCGCATGGCTTGAAAAGTAGGCACAAAAAAGCCCCGGTTACTAGGTGTTTACCCTAGTAACCGGGGCTTTGTCTGTCGGGTTGACAGGATTTGAACCTGCGACCCCTTGACCCCCAGTCAAGTGCGCTACCAAGCTGCGCCACAACCCGATTGTCTCTGGTGAATCTTTCGATTCTCCCGAGCACTCAGATAACTATACACAAGATTATTTATCAGCGCAAAATCGAAGAAGCTCTTTGGGCCCATATTTTCGGTGTTATACATCACCCCAGGTTCTGCTGGTGCTTGCTACTGGTCAGCAACCGTATCCAAAGCATGTAGCTTCATATACCAGGCGACCAGAAACTAAGCGTTAGAGTCCTCAGACTTTGCCTGCCTCTCCCCCGCACACAAGGACGCCGGTGGCTGGAACTGCTGGCGGCCAGCTACCGGCGTCCTTGCATATAGACCAGGGAGGGCTCCCTCCCTAGCGGCGGCTCCCCTTAGCGGACTTACCGCTCTGGCGCTCCCCTAGACTGCGACGCTCACGCACACGCATGGTGATATCAATCGGGGTACCGGTGAAATCAAAGGTCTCGCGCAGACGGCGAACAATGAAACGGCGGTAGCCCGGGTCCAAGAAACCCGTGGTAAAGAGCACGAACTTGGGCGGGCGGGACGATACCTGGGTGCCGAAGAGAATGCGGGGCTGCTTACCGCCACGCAGAGGGTGCGGGTGGGCCGCAACAATCTCGCCCAGGAAGGCGTTGAGCTTACCGGTGGGAATACGGGAGTCCCAGGACTCCAATGAGCGCTCCAGGGCTGGCACCAGCTTGTCCTTATGCCAACCGGTCCTGGCGGAGATATTCACGCGCGGTGCCCAAGTCACGTGGGCTAGGTCGCGGTCAATTTCGCGCTCCAGCATTTCCCGGCGGTCCTCATCGAGAGTGTCCCACTTGTTGAAGGCCAGCACCATAGCGCGACCAGCATCAACGGCCATCTGGATAATACGGACGTCCTGTTCCGAGATAGGTTCTGAGACATCGAGCAGGACAACAGCAACCTCAGCGCGCTCAATAGCGGTCTGGGTGCGCAGGGATGCGTAGAAGTCAGCCCCCTTAGCCATGTGGACGCGGCGGCGAATACCGGCGGTATCCACAAAGCGCCAGGGGCGGCCACCTAGCTCAACGATTTCGTCAACAGGATCTCGGGTGGTACCGGCCAGGTCGTTAACCACGGCACGTTCCTCGCCAGCCAGCTTATTCAACAGGGAGGACTTGCCCACATTGGGTCGGCCGATCAGCGCAATACGTCGAGGGCCCCCCAGAGCTTCAGGCTCAGCGTACTGAGAATGCTCGGGCATGACCTCAAGCAGGGCATCCAGCAGGTCAGCTAGACCGCGCCCGTGCAAGCCAGAAACGGGATAGGGCTGGCCCATGCCCAGCGACCAGAGGTTGTGCACGTCGGGTTCCTGGTGGGCGTCGTCAATCTTGTTGGCAATCAGCAGAATGGGCTTATCCACGCGGCGGAGCATACGAACAATAGCTTCGTCGGTAGCTGAGATGCCGACCAGGGCATCAAGAACCAGCAGAACAACGTCAGCGTGAGCCACAGCGATTTCGGCCTGAGCCGCAACCTGAGCGTCAATGCCCTGAGCATCAGCTTCCCAACCACCGGTATCAACCAGAGTGAAGTCCTTACCGGACCATTCAGCCTTGTAGGAGACCCGGTCACGGGTTACGCCGGGCTTGTCCTCAACAACAGCTTCTCGGCGGCCCAGAATACGGTTGATAATGGTGGATTTGCCGACGTTGGGGCGGCCCACGATAGCTACGACGGGGTCAGCCTCACGGTCCTCGTCTTCATCGGCGTCAAAGCCCCAGGAGGCCAGCAGCTCCCGGTCTTCTTCATCCAGTGCGTAGTCTTCAAGACCGGCGAGCAGCGCTTCAGCGCGCTGGTTGGCGGTTTCATCGTCAATCTCAGCCAGGCGGTCTGATACATCATCAGCGCCGCCGGCTAGGAATTTAACCTCATAGTCGTCTTGGGGTGCGAGTTCTTCGCTCATAGGCGATACCTCCTGTGGTGGTTTCCGGCTAGCGCCGGTGCATTGGTTGATAAGTCTAGTTGATGGAGTGGCAGTAGCCAGTGGTTTAGCGGCCTAGTTGCTGGTCAACTGCGGAAATAACGGCAGCAACAGTCTCTTCAAAGTTCAGCTCGGAGGAATCCACCAGGGTGACGCCGGCAGCTGCCTGGGTAAAGCTGGTGACCTGTGCGTCCTTTGCGTCACGGGCCGAGACCTGTGCGGCTAATTGTTCTTTATTTTGGGTACCGCCAAGCTGAAGGCCCCGGCGGGCCAAACGAACTTCTTCGCTAGCGGTCAGCAGGATTCGAGCATGGGCGTCGGGAGCAACAACGGTGGTGATGTCACGGCCTTCTGCGACCATGCCAGCCGGTGCCTGGGCAATAAAACTTCGTTGCAGGTCAATCAGAATCTGGCGTACGTCCCGGTTTGAGGCAACGGCAGAAACCGCCTCGGAGATTCGTGGTTCACGGATAGCATCGCGTATATCAATACCAGCGACCTGGATCACTTCCTGATCGGGGCTGGTGCCCTGAAGGTAGGGAAAGGCACGGGCGGCAGCCACCAGGGCATCCGCATCTGAGGTGTCAACCTGCTGATCCAGGCAGTACCAGGTCAGGGCGCGGTACATGGCTCCGGTGTCAAGGTAGTCCAGGCCGTAGTGGCGGGCCACCGCCTTAGACACCGAAGATTTACCGGAGCCGGAAGGGCCGTCAATAGCAATAACGAGCTTCTCAGTCATGTGTTCTCCTTTATGTGACGACTTTCCAGCCGCGGCTGGTGAGGTCTTCAATCAGTTTTTCGTGTTCGTTGGGGTTGACCGATAGCTCAGCCATACCCACCTGAGCGCCGGGTGAATGTTCCAATCTGAGGTCTTCCAGGTTGACACCCAGTTCCCCGATCTCAGCCAGTAGCCGGGCAAGGGTACCTGGGGTGTCATCTACCAGCACGGTGAGCTGGGCAAAAGCGCCGGGTGATCCCCCGTGCTTACCCGGAATACGGGCAACGCCGTGGTTGCCTTCGCTGATCAGCTGGGCAATATCGAGGCGTGAGCCTGGCTCGGTGGGAGCTTCAAGAGTGGCAATCAGTCGCTCCAGGTCTTCTCGCACACCGTAGAGGCTCTGGACGACAGGTTGGGCGTTGGCCGCAAGAATCTGCACCCACAGGCCGGGATCGGAGGCCGCAATACGGGTGGTGTCCCTCAGGCCTTGACCAGCCAGCCCCAGGGCGTAGAGCGGGGTATCTTGTAAGCGGGAAGCTAGCAGTGAGGACATCACCTGGGGCACGTGTGAAATGAGGGCGACGGTTTGGTCATGTTCTACCGCGTCAAGATGGGTAATGGTAGAGCCCAGCTCGGTTGCCACCTGCTGGGCAAGCTTGACCAGTTCGGGGCGCACCAGCGGGTGCTCGCACAGAACCCAGGGGCGGGCAGAGAACAGCTCGCCACGGGCGGCCACCGGGCCGGACTTTTCACGCCCAGCCATGGGGTGGGTGCCCAGGTAACGGCTAGAATCGGCCTTAGACGCCAGAACCCGGTCCAAGATTTCAGACTTCACCGAGGCAATATCGATGACGAAAGCCTTGGGATAACGGTTCAGCGCAGAGATGACCAGTTCTGCGGTCACGTCCGGGGGCGCGGCCACCACCACCAGTTGGGGTTCAAGGTCAGAGCCACTCCCCCGCTCTTGCCCTTCCAAGGAACGCAGGGAGAGCCCCGCTCCGATATCCTCGGCTACGGCTTCGGTTGTCGGCGAAATATCGCTGAGGTAGACCGTGTAGCCCTTCAGTCGCAGGCCCAAACCCACTGAGGCTCCCAACAGGCCGGTGCCGATGACCAGCACCGGCCCGTGCAGGTGAGAGTCAAAGCTACTCATTACATACCTACCGAAGCCAGCAGTTTGCCGATTTCAACCTTGGAGAGGTTACGGACGGTACCTTGCTTCTGCGAGCCGATGTGGATAGGTCCCATTTCTACGCGCACCAGCTTCTCCACGGGGTAGCCCACCTGCTCGAACATGCGGCGGATAATACGGTTTTTACCGGAGTGAATGGTAACTTCCACCAGAACGTGTCCGGGGGTTGAGTCCACCAGCTTGAACTCGTCCACGCGGGTCACACCATCTTCAAGACGCAGACCCTTCTTCATGGCCGCACCGATACCGGGTTCCATGGGGCCCGGCACCTGAACCAGGTAGGTCTTGGGAACCTCGTAGGAGGGGTGGGTCAGCCGGTTAGCCAGTTCACCGTCGTTGGTCAGCAAGAGCAGGCCCTCGGTTTCAACGTCCAGGCGACCCACGTGGAAGACGCGTTCGGTCATGGAGGAACGCAAGAAGTTGCTGATGTTGGGGCGACCATCGGGATCATCCATAGCGGAGACGACGCCGGAGGGCTTATTTAGCACCATGTAGACCAGCTTGTCGTTGGTCTGGATTGTCATACCGTCAACCTGAATGGTCACAGCATCGGGGTTAACACGAACGCCCAGCTCGGTCACCGGTATATCGTCAACGGTGACGCGGCCTTCTTCAATCATTTCTTCGCACACGCGGCGGGAAGCGACACCGGCCTGAGCCATAACCTTTTGCAGGCGTACACCCTCGTGGTCGTAGAAGGGGTAGTGATCTACGGGTGCGTTCTTGGGGCGACGGGGGCGGTGGGGGCCAAAGTTTTTGGTGCCACGATTAGCCGGGCGGAATTCGCCCATTTCCTTGGCGAAGGGGGTACCTGAACGGAACTTGGGGCCTTTGCCGGTTCCTGCCTTGCGGGGGCCACCGGGCGCACCGGGCTTAGCGCCACGGGCGTTCTTAGCACCAAAGCCTTTTTTACCGGCTGCCTTGCCTTTACCTGTACCCGGGCGGCCCGCGCCGGGGCGAGCGCCGCGTGAATTTGAGTTACCACGTGATGAATTATGTCCGTATGCCATCGTCTTGTATCTTCTTTCTGTCGTGTTCTGTCTTCGCCGTTTTAGCCGGCGTTTAGGTCAATGTTGTGGTGGTCGTTTACCTCTGCCGGGTCCGGCAGATAGGGGGCTAGGGCCGGGAGCTCATCGAGCGAGTTCAGCCCCAGTTTTTCAAGCAGGGTGTCGGTGGTGATGTACTGGGTAGCTCCGGTTTCGTCGGGTACTGTTTCGGCGATTAGGCCGCGGTGGAGCAGGTTGCGCACCGCCGCATCGACCGATACCCCTCGTACCTGAGCAAGATAGGAGCGGGTTGCCGGTTGCTGGTAGGCAATCACAGCTAGGGTCTCTAGGGCCGCCCTGGTGAGTTTGGTGCTCTGGGCACCCACCACGAAGCGCCCCACCCAGGGGGAAAAGTCCTGCCGGGAGTAGAGCCGCCAGCCCCCACCCACCTGGCGCAGCTCAAAGCCGCGTGGCTCGTGGACGGTTGTCCCATCGTCGTAACCCTTGTATTCGCGGTCCAGCTCATCGAGGGCTGTTTCCACGGCTCGTTCGGAGACGATCAGTGCGGCGGAAAACTCTCGCACGCTCACTGGCACATCGGCGACCGCCAAAATCGCTTCGATAGCCGCTTTGATGCCTCCGGGTTGGAGTTCCACCCGTGAGAAACCATCGGACGAAGCAGCCAGGACGGGTTCTTGCCGGCTTTTCCTTCTAGGGTTTGGGCTAGCTGTCTGCGGCGGTAAGGCTTCTTGGTCTTGGGGGGCTTCGGGGGTTGGAGTTTCCTCCCCTTGGACCTTATCCGCGTCTGTTGTACCCTCGGCAGACTCGGGTGTGCTCTCCCCCGGGTCAAAGCTCCACGAGCCTGAGGTCAGGAGCCTCAGGTCATCATCGGTAAAGTCTGCACTACCCAAGGTCTAACTCCTTCCCGTCAGCTGTTTGGCTACCACATTCTCTACCGGCTAATTCTGTACCGGCTAATTCTGTACCGGCTAATTCTGTGCCGTCATTCTCTGTGCCGTGGTTTTCAGCGCTGTCATTTTCTGGCTGGAGTTCCAGATATATAGGCCCCAGTGTTTCGGTCTGTTCTACCTGTAGCATCCCCTCCTTGTAGAGCTCCAGCACCGCAAGAAAACGCACCACCACAATCTCTAGAGATGCGGTATCACGGCACAGGTCAGTAAAGCTGATAGCTCCACCGGCTTGCCTCAGCCGCTCCAGAATCAGCGCTTCTTCCGCCGCAATAGTTGTTGCGGGCCGGTAGATATGATCGGTCTGTACCGTCTCCGGGAGCGGTTCTTGTTCTTGCCCCTTATCCAGCCGTAGGGCGCCGGCCGCAATACGGGCAAATTCCTCAGGGGTCAGGTCAAAAACAAGCTCCGGCAGTACCTTGGAGAACTTGGGTTCAAGGGTCACGGTACGGGCAAAACGCTGGGCTTCACCCGAGAATTTTTCATCGAGCACCGCGGCTACCTCGCGGTAGGCGCGGTACTGAAGTAGACGAGCAAAGAGGAGGTCGCGGGCTTCTAAGAGTTCCGGGCTGGCCGCGAGCACGCGTTCGGGCTGCGGGAGTAACCGGGCTGTTTTAAGTTCAAGCAGGGTTGCCGCTGTTACCAAGAATTCACTGGCGGTATTAAGGGCAGCGTCACTGCCACTCTCAAAAGCGCTGTGAATGTAGTTGAGAAATTCGTCGGTGACCCGAGCTAGAGCGATGTCGGTAATATCCAGCTTGCGCCGGGAGATCAGGGTGAGTAGAAGGTCAAAAGGTCCTTCAAAGTTGCTCAGAGCCAGGGTAAAGGGCTCGGGGGGCCGAACCTGCGCAGGAGTGCTAGGGGCCTCTTGTGTCGGTACCATCACGGCAGCGATTCTCCATCCTTGGGGTCAAACCAGGTGCGCTCTCAGCCCTGTGCGGGGTAGGGGCACTCTTTCCATTGTCCCCTGCATGTTCCCGGCTTTCAAGGCCAGAGGGCAGAAAGTAGCCAAGGGCATAGAGAACGGGGCAGGTAGGGCTCATCGCCTAGCTTGTACCTACCCCGTTCTGTCCGCAGGTAACTCTGGTTAGGGTGCGCCGCCGCGGCTGATGAGCTCGCGGGCGAGCTGACGGTAGGCCTCAGCGCCGGGGTGATTCGATGCGTAGGACAGAATAGGCTCAGCCGAAACGGTCGCATCGGGGAACTTAACGGTGCGCTTGATAACCGTATCAAAGACTCTATCGCCAAAGGCATCGATAATACGCGCCAGCACTTCTTTAGAGTGCAGGGTACGGGAATCGAACATGGTGGCTAGGACGCCATCAATTTCGAGCTTGGGGTTCAGGCGATCCTGAACCTTCTCAATCGAATCCACCAGCAAGGCCACCGCACGCAGGGCAAAGAACTCACAAATCAGAGGAATAATCACACCGTGGCTTGCGGTCAGGGCGTTGACGGTGAGCAGGCCCAGCGATGGTTGGCAGTCAATAAGAATGACGTCGTAGTCCTTCTCGACCTTGCGCAGTGCGCTGGCCAGTACCTGTTCACGAGCTACTTCGTTAACCAGCTGGACTTCTGCGGCTGAGAGGTCGATGTTAGCCGGTAGCAGGTCGATGTTCTCAAAGTCGGTGCTCTGGATAACGTCGCGAGTCTCAACCTTACGGTCCATCATGACGTTGTATACGGTCAGGTCTAGCTCGTGGGGGTTAGCCCCAAAGCCCGCTGAAAGTGCTCCCTGTGGGTCAAAATCAACCAGCAGAACCTTGCGCCCTGCCTCGGCCAGGGCGGCGCCCAGGTTAATGGTGGAGGTAGTTTTACCCACACCACCTTTCTGGTTCACCATGGAGATAATACGGGCAGGCCCGTGGCTCGTCAGGGGCGCGGGATCCGGGTAGATGCGCAGGGGTCGGCCTGTGGGGCCAAGCTGCTCAGCTCCTGTTTCAGTCACTGTACGTCACCTTTTGCAGTTCGGTTATAAAAGACTTTTACCTAACAGTCTACTGGCTCAAAGGAGGGCAAGCACACACGGGGGCCTATTCCTCCACACCAAAAGGGGGAACAGTGCCCCAGGGGGGCTGATAAATAAGGTTCTTTGGTCCTGGCTCCGCACAAAAAAGGGGGGTGCCCCCAACCGCCCGCGTCAGGAGGAAGTCAGGAGCACCCCAGGCTGGGCTTAGCCCTTGATGATCTTGGCTATATCGTCAAGTACGCCCATGTCTTCAATGGTTGAGGGCACCTTGTATTCCTCACCATCGGCAATTTGGCGCATGGTCTTTCTCAGAATCTTGCCGGAGCGGGTCTTAGGCAGACCCTCAACGATTTTGACGTCCTTGAAGTCAGCAACAGCGCCGATGTTTTCCCGCACGCTCGCAATCAGCTGGGCAGCCAGCTCTTCTTCGGTAATATCCACCCCGGCTTTGAGAACCACGTACCCAGCGGGTCGCTGGCCTTTGAGTGGGTCAGCAATACCGATGACGGCGCACTCGGCTACTGCTGGGTGCCCGGCAAGAACCTGTTCCATGGCACCGGTGGAGAGCCTGTGCCCCGAAACATTGATCACGTCGTCGGTTCTACCCATGACAAACACGTAGCCGTCTTGGTCAACATAGCCGGAGTCACCGGTGGCGTAGTAGCCTTCGAAGGCTTCGAGGTAGGAGGCGATGTAGCGGTCATCATCGCCCCACAGGGTGGGCAAGGTGCCGGGTGGGAGCGGTAGCTTAATAGCCAGGTTGCCTTCCTCCTCCGGCCCAACCGGCTCGCCCATGGGATCGAGCACCTGCAGGTTATAGCCGGGCGAGGGCACCGAGGGGGAACCGGGCTTGAGTGGGAGCGCTTCAAGCCCGCGCGGATTAGCCGCAATCGCCCAGCCGGTTTCGGTCTGCCACCAGTTATCAATCACGGGGACACCCAGTTTCTCGGTAGCCCAGTGGTAGGTTTCAGGGTCAAGCCTTTCGCCAGCCACAAACAGAAGCTCAAGGGAGGAAATATCGTAGGATCCCAGTAGCTCTGCTTCGGGGTCAGCTTTGCGGATAGCCCTCAGTGCGGTGGGCGCGGTGAAGAGTGACTTTACCCCGGCATCCTGAATAACTCGCCAGAAGGCACCGGCGTCAGGGGTACCCACAGGCTTGCCTTCATAAAGCACGGTTGTTGCACCGGCCAGCAGGGGCCCATAGACGATGTAGGAGTGGCCCACAACCCAGCCAACGTCCGAGGCGCACCACATGACCTCTTGCTTGCCAACGTCGTAGATATTCTTCATGGTCCAGGTTAGGGCAACGGCGTGGCCGCCGTTATCGCGCACTACGCCCTTGGGAGAGCCGGTCGTTCCCGAGGTGTAAAGGATGTACAGGGGGTCAGTTGCAGTGACGGGTACCGGCGCATGCGGGCTAGCCTGCTCTGTAGCCTTTCCCCAGTCCTGCCAGGTCACGTCCGTGCCTTGCTTCTGGGCGCGTGCTGCGGCATCGTCTACCGAATGTTCAAAGCCTTCGCGGGCAAAGACAAAGACCGTGTGAGGCTTAGCTTCTGCTAGTTCCAGTGCTTTTTCAACTGCCGGGATGTATTCAATGTGACGGCGGGGTTCAATGCCGCCGGATGCGGTAAGTACCACGCCGGGTTGACAGTCATTGATACGACTGGCTAGTTCGTTGGGAGCAAAGCCACCAAAGACCACAGAGTGCACAGCGCCCAGCCGTGCCACAGCCAGCATGGCCACAGCAGCTTGCGGAATCATGGGCATGTAAATGAGGACGCGGTCCCCTTGAGCTACTCCAGCCGATGCGAGCGCTCCCGCCAGCTGTTCGACCTGCTCTTTGAGCTCGGCGTAAGTGATCTGTTGGCGGGTACCCAGCATGGCTGAGTCGTAGATAATAGCGGTTTGGTCACCCTTGCCCGCTTGGACATGCCTGTCTACAGCGTTGTAGCAGGTGTTGAGTTGCCCATCGGGGAACCAGCGGTAGATAGGTTCAGCTGAGCTATCCAGGGCTGTGTGCGGAGGCCTATCCCAGTGGATGGCTTGCGCTTGGGTTAACCAGAAGCCCTCTGGGTTGTCGATACTGTCGCGGTAGGTTTCACTGTAGGTTGTCACCAGGGGCACTCCTTCAGGACTGTGGGACTGTTTGTTGTGGAGGTAAGTGACTCCAACCTAGTGCTGAGGGTCACACTTAAGCAAGAGTTTGTATACAAAAAATTGCCCTAGCCCCCAAAATGACACAAATATTTCGCCATAAACCATATTTTTTAAACTTTATGTATACAAAATCCCCGGCGGTGTTTTAGAGTAATCCCATCTGCACACCAGTGCTAGAAGTCATAGTTGAGCTGGAGAGGTAGCCATGAAAGCAGGCGAGCTTGCCTATCAAAGTTTGCGTAGCAACATCATGGAGGGAATGCTTGCCCCCGGCTCTGTGATTGCTGAAGTCGAGCAGTCTGAACGGCTGGGAGTCTCACGCACCCCTGTCCGGGAAGCAATTTCCCGGCTCCTTGCTGAGGGGTTAGCTGAACCTGCCCCTGGGCGGGGCGTAATTGTTGCCCCGATTTCTCTGGCCAATGTCTACTCCCTCTTTGAATTGCGGACCAGCTTGGACTGTACTGCAGCAGCCCTAGCTGCCCGCCGCGGTAACCCTCTAACTTTCCGTCAGCTTGCCAGCGCCTTTGAGCAAGCTGCCCTTGAGCTACACCAAGGCAGTAGCCAGCTGGCCGAATACTATGCACTCGTTGATGAGCTTGACAGCGCAATCGACAGGGCTGCGGATAACCGCTACCTGCACCAGGCCCAAGCCTCCCTGCGAACCCAGCTGACCCGCATCCGCAAGCTCTCCAAGGCCAACCCTATTCGGCTGGCCCAAGCAGCTGAGGAACACGCGCAGATAGCCCGGTGCATCGCCTCAGGAGATCAGCAGTTAGCCGAGGCCGCCGTCCGGCTCCACCTGGCCAAGGCTCTCTATGCCATTGAGGAGGCGGCAAACTCACAAAACCAACAGATCCAGTTCGAGCAGTCCCCGCCTCAGCCTTCGACTATCACCGCAGGATCAGCCACCACAGCCTAAAACCAAGTAACCCACTGTTGTTGAAAGGATTATTCCATGACCGTTACACACGAAGTTCGTGTCTACCGTTCCGATGAGAACCTACCCCGCGAGGAGCAGCTAGCCTATAAGCTCGCCCAGCTAGCAACCGACCCTGTTGAGGTGCTCCCCGAGGTTGAAGAGATGGTCATTAACCGCATCATCGATAATGCATCGGTGGCTATCGCTTCGCTCAATCGCGGCCCCATTATCTCTGCCCGCGACCAGGCGCTCACTCACGCCCACTCCCCCAACGGTAGCGGCGCGACAATTTTTGGTGTCCCCGCCACGACCAAGGTTTCCCCCGAGTGGGCAGCCTGGGCCAACGGTGTTGCCGTGCGCGAGCTGGACTACCACGACACTTTCCTGGCTGCTGAGTATTCCCACCCCGGCGACAACATTCCGCCCATACTGGCTGTTGCCCAGCACACCGGTCGCAGCGGGTACGACCTTATTCGTGGCATCGCTACCGGCTACGAAGTTCAGGTAGACCTGGTCAAAGCAATCTGCCTGCACAAGCACAAGATTGACCACGTTGCCCACATCGGCCCCTCCGCTGCCGCAGGAATCGGTACCCTTCTGGGGCTGGATACCGAGACTATCTTCCAGGCCATTGGCCAGGGTTTGCACACCACCACCGCTACCCGCCAGTCACGTAAGGGCGAGATTTCTACCTGGAAAGCCCACGCTCCTGCTTTCGCCGGAAAAATGGCTGTTGAAGCTGTTGACCGTGCCATGCGCGGGCAGACCTCCCCGGTTCCCATTTACGAGGGTGAAGACGGCGTGATTGCCTGGATGCTAGATGGCCCCGATGCCCGTTACCAGGTTCCGCTCCCCGCACCCGGTGAGCCCAAGCGCGCTATCTTGGATACCTACACCAAGGAACACTCCGCCGAGTACCAGGCCCAGGCCTGGATCGATTTGGCTCGCAAGCTCCACAAGGAACACCCGGAACTTACCGACCCGCAAAATGTTGAGTCCATTGTTCTGCATACCTCTCACCACACCCACTACGTCATTGGCTCAGGCGCTAACGACCCGCAGAAGTACGACCCCAGCGCAACCCGCGAAACCCTTGACCATTCGATTCCCTACATCTTTACCGTCATGCTCCAGGACGGCCAATGGGATCACCTAGCCTCCTACGCCCCCGAACGGGCCCAGCGCCCCGACACCGTAGAGCTCTGGCACAAGGTCACCACCGCAGAAGATGCTGAGTGGACCCGCCGCTACCACTCCAAGGACCCGGCAGAAAAGGCCTTTGGCGGGCGTGCAGAAATCAAGCTAACCAACGGTGAAACTCTGATTGAGGAAATCGCGGTAGCCGACGCTCACCCGCTCGGGGCCCGCCCCTTCGCTCGCGCCGACTATATCAAGAAGTTCCGCACCCTAGCCGCAGGTCAAGTCTCTGAGGAGGAGCAGGACCGCTTTCTCACCGCCGTAGAAAACCTGGCCCAGCTAGGTGCCGGTGAACTTGATGCCCTCAACATCACCGCCTCCCTTGACCTTCAAACCGGAGCGAAAGGTATCTTCTAATGCTTTACTCATCGAAAACCGCCACTCAAAAACGCCAGGATTTGCGCGCCATGCTGGCAAGCAACCAGATTCGCCAGTTCCCGGGAACCTACACCCCTCTCTCAGCCCGCCTGATTGAAGAGAAGAACTTTGACGGCATCTACATCTCCGGTGCAGTGCTGGCCAATGAGCTAGGTTTTCCCGACGTCGGGCTGACCACTCTAACCGAGGTCGCTCAGAGGGCCGGGCAGATTGCCCGCGTCACCAACCTACCGGCTATCGTCGATGCTGACACCGGTTTTGGCGAACCCATGAACGTGGCCCGAACTATCCAAGAGTTCGAGGAACACGGGCTGGCCGGTTGCCATATTGAGGATCAGTTCAACCCCAAGCGGTGCGGCCACCTGGATAACAAGAACATGGTTGACCTGGAAACCGCGACCAAGCGAATCCGGGCGGCAGCCGAAGCCCGCAGGGACGAGAACTTCCTGATTATGGCCCGGACCGACCTGCGTGGCACCTCTTCACTGGCAGAGACCATCGACCGCATCAAGGCCCTGGTCGATGCCGGCGCCGATGCAATCTTCCCCGAGGCCATGAAGAACCTGGACGAGTTCAAGGCTGTCTGCGATGCCGTCCAGGTGCCGGTCTTGGCCAATATGACCGAGTTCGGGAAGAGCCAGCTCTACACCAAAGACCAGCTTGCTCAAGCCGGTATTTCTCTCATTATCTACCCGGTTACTCTGCTCCGCTCCTCACTGGGGGCCATGGAACGGGTACTGGAAACCATCGAATCCGATGGAACCCAAGAAGCCGCTGTAGACCAGATGCTCACCCGTTCGCGTCTCTACGAACTGGTCGATTACGAAGGCTACAACCACTTTGACACCGGCATCTTCAATTTCGAGGTACCCGGAAAATTTGGGGAATCAACGAACTAACCCCGCCTCAGGGCAGGGGCCGGGTAGTTTTTGCTCGGCCCCTACCCAGACCAAACATAGTTCGGGTGCATCGTTTCACCCCATCACAAGGAGATACACCATGACTGACAAAGACGTCGCTAAGGGTCTTGCCGGTGTTGTTGCCGACTACACCGCGATCTCAAAGGTCAATGCCCAAACCAACTCCCTGCTCTATCGCGGCTACCCCGTCCAGGAACTTGCTACTCTTCCTTTTGAGCAGGTAGCCCTGCTCCTCTGGAACGGCGAGCTACCCACCGATGAACAGCTTGCAGAGTTCACCGCTTTTGAACGCTCCCACCGAGCACTGCCACCGGCCCTCAAAGCTGTTATCGATGCTCTGCCTCTGGACTGTCACCCCATGGACGTGTGCCGCACAGCCGTCTCTTTCCTGGGGGCCTGCCACCCGGAGAGCGATGATTCAGCCCCTGAGGCTGAGCTGGGCAAAGCCTGGGAGCTTTTTGCGGTCATGCCCGCTGTGGTCTGCTACGACCAGCGCCGCCGACGAGGTCAGGAACTCCTTGAGCCCCGCGATGATCTGGACTACTGCGATAATTTCCTCTACATGGCCTTTGGCCAGGTCCCGGCCCCCGAAGTCAAAACTGCCTTCAACGTCTCGATGGTCATGTACGCCGAGCACTCTTTCAACGCTTCCACCTTCACAGCCCGCGTGATTACATCGTCCCTGTCTGATCTGCACTCAGCTGTCACCGGCGCAATCGGAGCCCTCAAGGGTCCCCTGCACGGCGGCGCTAACGAGGCAGTTCAGCACACCTTCGATGAAATCGGTGTCATTGCTGGCGAGTCCCAGGCCGCTGCCAAGGCACGTGCCAAGGAATGGATGGAGGCCGCTCTGGCCCAGAAAAAGAAGATTATGGGCTTTGGCCACCGCGTCTACAAGAACGGAGATTCCCGCGTACCCACCATGCAGAAATCGTTCTTTGACATGGTGCAGTACTATGACCGCTCAGATGTCATTGGCCTCTACCAGGGCCTGGCAGAAGCAATGGACGAGGCAAAGGGGATCAAGCCCAATCTGGACTACCCCGCTGGGCCTACCTACCATCTGATGGGCTTTGATACCCCCACCTTTACCCCCATCTTTGTGGCCTCCCGACTGACCGGGTGGACCGCCCACATTCTGGAGCAGCGAGCCGATAACTCACTGATTAGGCCGCTCTCAGCCTACCGGGGTGTCGATGAGCGCCACCTCTAAACCCGCACCATAGCCCGCCGACCTGCCCGGGAGCTAGTTATAGCGCCCGGGCAGGTGCCTTTTATCGGGCACGCGGGTGACTAGCGGCAAAAACTTCACGCAGGGTATCTGCGGTGACCTTGGTGTAGACCTGGGTGGTGGTCACGGAGGCATGCCCCAGAAGCTCTTGTACCACCCTGATATCTGCCCCGCCTTCAAGCAGGTGAGTGGCAAATGAGTGCCGCAGGGTGTGCGGTGAAATCTCGGCCCGAATTTTTACTCTTTGGGCGTGCTTCTTGAGGACCAGGTAGGCCCCCTGCCGGGTTATCCGCGCGCCGTCCCGCCCATTCAGGAACAGGGCAGGGGTGCCCTTACCCTTAGCAGCCAGGGCGGGTCTGCCGCGCACCAGGTAGTCTTCAATGGCTCTGCTTGCATAAGAGCCCACCGGCACCACCCGTTCCTTACTGCCCTTACCAAACAGGCGCACCACAGCGGGCAGGGCTGAGTCTGACTGGTTTCGGTCTATCACAACATCATCGAGGTCCACGTTGATGGCTTCGCTAATGCGGGCCCCGGTGGAGTAGAGAAACTCCAGGAGTGCCCTATCCCGTAGCCCCGCAGGCGTGGCCGGGTCAGGGCTTTCCAGTAAACGTGTAATGTCGCTCAGCGGTACCGCTTTGGGGAGCCGGGCACCCGGTGTGGGCGGCCGCACGGTAGAGGCAGCGTTAGTGGCTGTCATGGCCTCAAGCAACCAAAATTTGTGAGCGCCTCTGACAGCACTAATCACCCGGGCGATAGACCTCTGGGATAGCGGATTCCCGCCCCCAGCAGGTGGAGTGGCACAATCAGCGACAAAGTCACGCACGTGCTTTTTGGTGATGTTCTTGGGGTCGATAATTCCGACGCTATCAAGGTAAACACTGTAGCGGATTAGGTCTCGCCGGTAGGAGGCCAGCGTGTTGGCGGCCAGGCCACGCTCAATGGCCAGGTGGTTGAGGTAGGCCTCCACCGCCTGATCGAGTGGGGTCAGCGCTTCTGGCTCCTTGCGCGTTCTTCCCCCCAGGTTGCGGGGTTGCTCCATGCCTAGAGGCCCTCTGCCGGTCGGATCTCACCGCGATAGTTAGGCTCGCGCAGGGCTGGGTGAGCGGTGAAAGGAGCATCGGTGGAGTATAGGGTTTCAAAGTTCCGCCGGGCCGCTACATCCAGCGCCAGGATAGCATTAGTTGAGGCCGCGTTGTGGATACGTCCGGCGAGGACAGCCTCCACGGCTTGGTCCAGAGGCACCCAGCGCAGCACGATTTCTGACTCCTCGTGGACGCGGTCTTCGCGCTCTTCGGCGGGAATCTGACTCAGGTTCCGGGCCAGGTAGATGCGGCAGGTCTCCCCCATACCCCCGGGCGAGTTGTAGAACTCCATGAGGGTGTCCCACCGTTCAGCACGAAGGTCTGTTTCTTCAGCCAACTCACGGGCGGCGGCTTCAAGCGGTGGCTCACCGTCAATATCGAGCAGGCCCGCCGGGATTTCCCACAGGTTAGCCCTCACGGGGTGACGGTACTGGTTAATGAGGAGCACTTCCTTAAGGTCATTGAGTGCAATCACAGCCACCGCCCCGGGGTGGAGCAAGAAGTCCCGTTCAAAGGGAGTATCGCCAGGAGTCAGTGCAATTCCTTCGCGTACAACATCCCAGACATACCCCTCAAATTTGGTCGTACGACTGGTGACATAACGGGGGTTAGCAATATCCGCGATGCCCTCCTGCCCGGCTGCGAGCGCAGCGGCATCGATCCGGTCAGCTGTTCCGATGTCATAGTTAAGGTTCTTTTGCATGGGTCTGCCCTTCTGCCGTGTTCAACCCGTTTTGTTCTCTTCAACCCTACCCGGTCGGTGGCACCGCCCCAAGGGCGGGTCCAGCTGGGTTCTTTTGAAAGCAGTCCCTGGTAGCGGGATATGTTCGGCAAGGCTCAAGGCCCCGGCTATTTTCTGGGGAAAAAATAACCGGGGCCTCTCTAGTACCTAGGCAAGAGTGGCAGTTAGGCCTTGCGTGCTTGCAGGGCCGCCTTTATCAGCCCGGCAAAGAGCGGGTGCGGCTTGGTCGGGCGTGAACGGTACTCGGGGTGAGCCTGAGTTGCGATGTAGTAGGGGTGCTCGCTAACGGGTAGTTCTACGAACTCAACCAGGGAGGAATCCGGGGAGGTACCCGAAATAACTAGACCTGCTTCTTCAAGCTGGGCGCGGTAGTCGTTGTTGACTTCGTAGCGGTGGCGGTGACGTTCCGACACTTCGGTCGCACCGTAGACGCTAGCAGCCAGGGAGCCCTCAGCCAGGTGCGCAGGGTAAAGGCCCAGGCGCATGGTTCCACCCAGGTCGCCTGCACCCTCAACGTAGGCTTTCTGCTCTTCAATGGTGGCAATCAGGGGTGAGGCAGTCTCGGGGTCAAACTCGGTGGATGATGCATCGGTAATGCCCAGGACGTTGCGCGCATACTCTAGGACCATGGACTGGAGGCCTAAGCAGACACCTAGGGTGGGAATCTTGTTCTGGCGGGCATGACGCAGGGCACCGATCTTGCCATCCAGGCCACGGATACCGAAGCCACCGGGTACGAGCACAGCGTCCATGCCGCGAAGCTGATGGGCGGCGTCCTCGGGGCTTGAGCAGAGGTCTGCGGCTACCCACTTGATGTTTACCTTGGCGTCGTTAGCGAAGCCACCGGCACGCAGGGCCTCAGTCACCGACAGGTAAGCGTCGGGCAGGTCAATGTACTTACCAACCAGCGCGACGTGGACCTCGGTCTTGGGGGTGTGTACCGCGCTCAGCAGCTTATCCCACTGGGTGAAGTCAAGGGGCTGAGCTTCGATGCCCAGGTAGTCCAAGATGTAGGTGTCCAGCTTCTGGCTGTGCAGGGTCTTGGGAATGTCATAGATGCTGGGCGCATCGGCGCAGGAGATAACGGCCTCGGGTTCTACGTCGCAGGCGTTACCAATCTTGACCTTGTGCGATTCGGGAACTTCGCGTTCACAGCGCAGAATCAGGCCGTCGGGAATGATGCCCAGGCCGCGCAGGGCCGCAACAGAGTGCTGGGTGGGCTTGGTTTTTAGTTCGCCGGAGGGCCCGATGAAGGGCACCAGCGATACGTGCAGGAAGAAGACGTTACGGCGGCCCAGATCGCGGCGGACCTGGCGTGCGGCTTCGAGGAAGGGCAGCGATTCGATATCACCTACAGTGCCGCCAATTTCGGTGATGATGATGTCGGGGGCGTTCTCGTCTTCAGCAGGCAGACGCATGCGGCGTTTAATTTCGTCAGTGATGTGCGGGATAACCTGTACGGTGTCGCCCAGGTATTCGCCGCGGCGTTCCTTGGCGATCACGTGGGAGTAGACCTGGCCGGTTGTGACGTTAGCGGACTGGCTGAGATTTTCGTCTAGGAACCGCTCATAGTGACCGATATCGAGGTCGGTTTCAGCGCCGTCGTCGGTCACAAAGACTTCACCGTGCTGGAAGGGGTTCATGGTGCCGGGGTCGACGTTGAGATAGGGGTCAAGCTTCTGCATGGTCACAGAAAGACCACGGGAGCGGAGGAGCCGGCCTAGAGATGAGGCGGAAAGGCCTTTGCCGAGAGATGATGCCACGCCACCGGTCACGAAGATCTGGCGGGTGACTTTACCGTTGTTTGATGTCTGAGTATCTACCACGGAATTCCAGCTTATCACCACTTTGGCCTGAATGGTTTCGCGGGACTTATCTTTATGTAAAATCACGTTTTCCCGTTCAGGAAAATCCGCAAAAACCGCACTAAGAAGAGCGGTTAAGGCGGATATTTTGTGGCCTCTGCCCTGGCTGACTGCCAGCAATCTCTCGTAGCAGTTCATTGTTCCTGCAGCTAAAGTTCTGAGGCCGGTACTCTCCTTTTAAAGCTGGCCAGCGTTCTGTAGTAGCTCGCGGGCGTGTTCTTGTGCGGCCGCCGATTGGTCGTGTCCAGAGAGCATACGGGCAAGTTCCACTACCCGCTCCTCGGACGAAAGTACCTGGACCTTAGAGAGGGAACCGTCATCGTTTTTACGCACCAGAATGTGTTGGTCGGCAAAGGCCGCGACCTGGGGCAGGTGGGTAACCACCAGTACCTGCACGTTCTTGGCCAGCATGGCAAGGCGACGGCCGATCTCGATAGCGGCTTTACCGCCCACGCCTGAGTCCACCTCGTCAAAGATAAAGGTGGGTACGGGGTCTACCTCAGAGAGTACAACTTCTAGTGCCAGCATGACACGGGAGAGCTCACCGCCCGAGGCCCCCTTACCCAGCGGCCTGGGAACAGCCTGCCGGTGGGGAGCCAGCATAAAGGTCACGGAGTCTTTGCCAAACCGGTGGAACTTCTCGGTTTCTTCTACCTGCACGACCAGTGAGGCGTTGGGCATGGCCAGAGCTGTCAGTTCTTCGCTCACCGCCAGGGCCAGCTTACGGGCGGCCTTGGACCGTAGCTCAGTGAGTTGGCTAGCCTGATTCCCCAGCGTTTCACGGAGCTGGCGGAGTTCGCTCTCCAAAGCCTCTTGGCGGGCCGGGTCATCGGTGAGAGTTGCAAGTCGGGCGCGTGATTCCTCAGCCCAGGCAAGGACCTCAGCAATATCGGCCCCATATTTGCGGGTCAGGGTTTTGAGCGCGGCACGGCGGTTCTCTACCTCGGCCAAGCGCTCGGGGCCTTCGCTATCTAACCCAGAAGTGTAGGCGGAGATTTCCTCGGCAATATCGGTGACATGAATCAGAGCCTCGTTCAAACGCCCTGCTAGCGAGGCTAAATCTGCGTCAGCTTCAGCCTCAGCGGCCAGGGCGGACCGGGCTGCATCGAGCAGTCCCAGCACATTTGGGGCATCGGCGTCTGCGTACTCACTGCCGGCCAGAGCTCTTGCTGCTGTGCTTGCGGCCAGCCGCAAAGACTCCACATTTGTTAGCTTCTGGCTCTCAATTCTTAGGGCTTCGTCTTCGCCGTCGGTAGGCGCGACCGAATCGATTTCGGCAAGTGCACCTTGAAGGGTCTGAGCTTCGAGAGCACGCGCCCTGGTGTTTTCGCGGACGTCACGCAGTTCTCCGGCGGCCTTGCGGTAGCGCTCATAGTTGAGGGTATAGCTTGCTAAGAGCTTTTCCAGTTTCTTACCGGCATAAGCATCTAGGGCAGCCCGCTGTTCGGCGGCATCTTTAAGCCGTAGTTGGTCTGACTGACCATGGACCGCGACCAGGGTGTGCCCAATATCAGCCAGCGTCCCGATAGGGGCAGAAACCCCACCAACGTGAGCGCGAGAACGCCCCGTGGCGCTCACGGTTCGGGCTAGCAGTAACTCCGAGCTACCGCCGTCGAGCTCTTCGACCGCTCCCCCAGCTTCTTCTGCCAGGTGGAGGGCGCGGTGCCCCTGTGGCAGACGGATAACGGCTTCAGCCAACGCATTTTTTGCACCGTTGCGCACGCTAGAAGCATCGGAACGAGCGCCCAGAAGCATGCCGAGGGCGGTCACGACCATGGTCTTACCGGCACCGGTTTCGCCGGTGAGCACCGAGAACCCCGGTTCAAGGGGTAGGCGAGCATCGGTGATCACGCCTAGATCACGCAGATGGATTTCTTCAATCACGGGTGTGCATCTCTTCCGGGTATAGTTACTGAGCGCTGACTTGGGGCAGTGTACTGGTGGCCGGGCCCAGGGAATGGGGGCCACGCCAGCCGGCGATAGGCAGTTCAAATTTTTTGACCAGGCGCTCCGAGAAAGGCGCCGGGTGCATACGGGCCAAACGTACCGGCTTAGCAGAGCGGGTTACTTCAACGCGGGCACCCGGGGGCAGGTCGCTGGTTCGGCGGCCGTCGCACCAGAGCACGCCCTCAGCACCGTTGGTGGATACCAGCTCCACGGCCATCATGGAGGTGGGCGCGGTAACTAGGGGGCGGGCAAAGAGCGCGTGAGCCGATAGGGGAACCATCAGCATAGCTTCAACGCTGGGCCACACCACGGGTCCACCACCGGAGAAGGCGTAGGCGGTGGAGCCTGTTGGCGTTGCGAGCACCACGCCATCACAGCCAAAAGACGAGAGTGGGCGGCGGTCCACTTCAACGACTACTTCGATCATTTTTTCGCGGTTGCCCTTTTCAACGCTGGCCTCGTTGAGGGCCCAGGTATCAAGGATCTTAGTTCGCCCGTCCCACACTTTGACGTCAATAGCCATGCGTTCTTCAACGGTGTAGGCACCGGATACGACACGTTCAATCGTCTCGGCAAGGTCTACTTCCTCAGCTTCGGCCAGGAAGCCAACATGGCCGAGGTTAACGCCGATCAGAGGAATCTGGGTATGCCGAATCATCTCGGCAGCTCGCAGAATTGAGCCATCACCGCCTAAGACCATGCCAAGCTCAATGTCTTTGAGAGCCACGCTTTCGTGGGCTACCGCTACAGGTACGGGGTTCTCCCACTTTTCAGTCAGAGCCTCTAAGTCGGCACGGTTCATTACGGGAACCAGGCCGGCTTGGTAGAGCTGGGTACAGGTTGCGCGGGCGGCATCACGGGCCTCAAGACGACCGGTGTGGGCAAAGACCAGTATCTTGCGTTCACCGGCCAGGGGCTTGGGAGCTGAGTTTGCTGTTTCCTTCACCTTTTTAGGCTAACTGACAGCCCGAGGTTTTAGGGGCTTTTAAGCCCGGCAACACACATTTTTTCGAATATTTATTCGATTCCTGGTGTCAGGTTAGTATTCTAGAGGCTTACGGCACCAGAGGAAGAACTCCACATTACCGTCCTGCCCGGGCAGAGGGCTGGTTTCTTCCCCAAAAACTTTCAGACCCACAGCTTGAGCTGAGACGCGGACACGGGCCACTGCTTCGGCTCGCGCGGCTGGGTCTGTTACGACACCACCTTTGCCAATGCGCGCTGGTCCTACCTCAAACTGGGGTTTGACCATCAGGAGCAGGTCACCGCCAGCAGCGGTTGCTCCTGCCAGCGGCCCAAGAACCTTAGTCAGGGAAATAAAGCTGAGGTCAGATACTGTGAGGTCCACCTGCCCGCCAATATCTTCAGGGCTCATGTGGCGCACGTTCATTCCCTCATAGACGGCAACATCCGGGTGGTTACGTATCTCAGGAACAAGCTGGTCGTGGCCTACGTCCACCGCGGCAACCCACGATGCCCCCCGGCGCAGCAAAACATCGGTGAAGCCGCCGGTCGAAGCACCTGCGTCAAGGCAGCGCTTACCTACTACGGTCAGCCTGGGGAAAGCATCGAGAGCACCGGCAAGCTTGTGTCCAGCTCGGCTGACGTACTCGGTGAGCTCGCTCCTGCGGACGCTGACCTTATCAGCTTCGTGCACCTTGTGGGAGGCTTTCTGCACGGTTTGCCCGTTGACGCTAATGTGCCCGGCGTTAATCATTTTGGCAGCCAGGGTGCGTGAACGGGTGATGCCTGCTTGTACCATGTACTGGTCTAGCCGCACGCTACAGTTCCTTGCTCTCTGGTGCCCCGTGCTTATCCAGCTCGTCTTGCAGGCTCTGGACCAGGCGGCTTAACCGCTCGATACGTTCGGTGGGGTCGCAGGCAAGAGTCGCGGCAAGTTCTGCCTCAAACTCAGGGTCTAGGCTCACATCGGTCGTCGAGTCTTTAGTCGAATCGGCAGATATTGTTTCGTCCTGGAGTTTAGCCACGGTGTATATCCTTGGGGGAAGTGGGTTCACTCGCATGGGGGTGCTTGGCCCACCATGCCGCGCAGGCTACTCGCCAGCTATCGAGGTCGCTCCCCTGCCCCTGCAGGTGAATTTCCTCATCTCTTGCTAGAGCGGTCCAGCCAGCGCCTCGAGCCTCAATGCCGGTTTCGGTTTCTTGAAGCTGGATATGGGGGTAGGTCTCAAAGAAGCCGTTGAGGTCTTCCAAGATATAGGTTGGGCGTTCTCCGGGGATGGCGGCCAGAATGGTCTGGAAGGTCTCAACACCGGTCATCACAACAGCGGTTGCCATACACGCTCGGTTACCGCCTTGGATGTCGGTGTCCAGGCGGTCCCCTACTACTAGAGGCTTGTGGGCGCCGAGTTTCTGGGCAGCTGTTTCAAAGATGGGGGTCTCGGGTTTACCGGCGACCAGGGGCTTGCGTCCGGTGGCTCTTGCTACCGCTGCAACCAGTGTGCCGTTGCCGGGAGCAAAACCGCGTTCTTTAGGGATAGTGAAGTCGGTATTAGATGCCACCCAGAGCACCGAATGATCAGCAAGGGTGTAGGAGGCCTCAGCCAGGTCTTCCCAGCACATCTTGGGGTTGAAACCCTGGGCCACGGCAAGGGGTTCATCGGCCTGGCTGGTCACGGGCCTTAGACCCTCTGCAGCTACACAATCTGCTAGAGCCTGTGCACCGGTAATTAGAACCTTAGAGCCTGCCGGTAGCTGGGTAGCCAGTAGGTGAGCGGCTGCCTGGGCTGAGCTGACCACGTGATCAGCATCGGTTTTGACTCCTAGCTCAACCAGGTGGTCGGCAACTGTTTGCACGCTACGGGAGGCATTGTTGGTGACAAATGCAAGGGCGATGCCCTGCTCCTGGGCGCGGTTAAGCGCTTGGGGTGCTCCCTCAATGGCGTAGGGGCCAGCGTAAACTACGCCATCAAGGTCGGACAGGATAGCGTCGTATGCGGCTAGCAGCATTAGGCTTCGTCCTCTATGGGCGCTTCATGGTCAGCGGAGACTTGGTGGAGGTTTTCCTCTTCAGCCTCTTCTTCACTGACCACGGCTTCAGCTGTGGTGAGCCCTTCTTGAGCGTCATCAAGGCCGGCTACTGAGTCTTCTGCTTGGCTAGTTTCCTGATCGGAAGGTGCCGATTCCTGGCTCTGGGCTTCAGCGGCTTCAAGGTCTACTGAAACTTCCTCAGGTTCAAGCAAATCTTCTTCGGTGAAGATGTCAAAGATTTCGGGCTCCACGAAGTCTCCCTGGCCCAGTGCGGCCTCAGTCATGAGCGCTAGACGGGCCCAGCGGGCCGCTTCTTTGGTTCGGCCATCCTGCTGCAGCAGTTCAGCGTAAGCCTTGAATAGGCGGGGTGAGTAGTCATAGCCGCGCTTGGGGTTAAGCTCGGGAATTTCGAGTGCAGAGATAGCCTTTGAGAGTTCGCCCCGGTCAAGGTAGATACCGGAGACAACAATTGCTACCTCTGAACGTACGGCTGCGGGTACTTCCTCTTGGTTGGCCTCATCGGCCAAGGTAAGTGCCTTATCAACCCTACCCAGGGCGCGTTCGCAGTCCACTAGCAGGGCAAGGTGGTCATGAGAACCGGAGATACGGCGGTGGGTGCGGAGCTCACGCAGGGCAAGCCCAAAGTTTTCTGCTGCGTAGGCGGCAATGCCTACGACTTCGCGGACGACGCCGATACGGCCTGCTCGTTTAGAGGCAGCGATCGCGTGTTCGAGTGCGAAGTCGGGGTCAATATCGAGGTAACGCCCAACCATGACCAGGTGCTTAGCTACGGTCTCTGCGTTCTGGGCTTCGAGCTGGCGTAGAGCACGCAGAGTCCAGTTCTCTAGCTCTTTCCCGGTAACGTCTGTGTCAATCTCGGGTGCCTTCTTGGAAGGCCTGTAGTCGGTTTTTTCAGCGTCTCGGTCCTTGTAGCCTTGCTTCCTATCGCGGTCAAAGTCACGGCGCGGGCCGTTGGAGTTGTTGCGATCTTTGGAGAATCTGTCCTTCCTTGGACCGTTGGAGTTGCGGTCGTCGTAGCGCTTTCCGCCACGCTGTGAGTCAAAGGGTTTCTTCTTCTCGCCGCGGAAGGGGCTCTCACCCTCCTGCTTGCGGTAGCCGCCTTCGGTGCGGTCTCCGTAGCTACGTTTACTGTTAGAGGAGTTCAGGGGCCTGCTCTTCTTGTATCCACCTCGGTTAGATTCTGAGTGGTTGCGTGAGTAATCAGCCAAGTGTTCTCCTCTATAGTGTTCTGTTATCCGGGCTAACTGTCTTGCCCTGTGCTGGACGCTGGCTTCTAGTTTATCGGGCTTAGTATCTACTTGCGTAGTGGGGTAGACAGGTTTGGGGTGCGTTTTCGGGCACATCCGCTGTCAAGATAGAGCTTGGGTATAGCTGGACACTGTTTTCTTATTAAACAAAAAAGGGGGGGTCAGGTCACCAAACCCCA
>NZ_JBLXXS010000021.1:0-20467 GCF_048513555.1 Rothia sp. P5766
TCGCTGGAATCGGAACTCCGCAACCATCTAGCCAAGAATTAGTTGCCGGTCAGCTTCTTGCGGAGTTCCGCAAGTGCCTCATCTGATGCCAGGGTGCCGGTTTCGGCGGGCTTGTCGGATGAGTATGAGGTGGGTGCTGCTTCGGCGGGTGCTGATGCGGGAGCTGCAGTTGCGGCTTCTGCGTCGGCTTCGAGTGCCTTGGCGACCTGTGCCTTGTGTGCTTCCCAGCGGGTCTGGGCTTCGGCGTACTGCTGTTCCCAAGCTGAGCGCTGGGTTTCGAAGCCTTCGAGCCATTCGTTGGTCTCGGGGTCGAAGCCCTCGGGGTACTTGTAGTTGCCCTCGTCGTCGTATTCTGCTGCCATGCCGTAGAGAGCGGGGTCGAATTCGGTTGACTCGGGGTCAACACCTTCGTTGGCCTGCTTCAGTGACAGGGAGATGCGGCGGCGTTCGAGGTCGATGTCGATGACCTTGACGAACAGTTCGTCGCCAACGGAGACAACCTGCTCTGCCAGGTCCACGTGGCGAACTGCGAGTTCGGAGATGTGGACGAGGCCTTCGATACCGTCTTCAACGCGAACGAATGCGCCGAAGGGTACGAGCTTGGTAACCTTACCGGGAACAACCTGACCCAGTGCGTGGGTGCGGGCGAATGCCTGCCAGGGATCTTCCTGGGTAGCCTTCAGTGACAGGGAGACGCGTTCGCGGTCCAGGTCAACTTCGAGCACCTCAACGGTAACTTCGTCGCCAACTTCGACAACCTCTGAGGGGTGGTCGATGTGCTTCCAGGAGAGCTCGGATACGTGGACGAGGCCGTCAACGCCGCCGAGGTCAACGAATGCACCGAAGTTAACGATGGAGGATACAAGGCCGGTACGAACCTGGCCCTTTTCGAGCTGGTTGAGGAAGGTTGAGCGGACCTCTGACTGGGTCTGCTCGAGCCATGCACGGCGTGATAGAACGACGTTGTTGCGGTTCTTGTCGAGCTCGATGATCTTGGCTTCGATTTCCTGGCCGATGTAGGGTGCCAGGTCGCGGACGCGGCGCATTTCGACGAGTGAAGCGGGCAGGAAGCCACGCAGGCCGATGTCGAGGATGAGACCACCCTTGACGACCTCGATGACGGTACCGGTAACGACGCCGTCTTCTTCCTTGACCTTTTCGATGTCGCCCCAGGCGCGCTCGTACTGTGCGCGCTTCTTGGAGAGAATCAGGCGGCCTTCCTTGTCTTCTTTGGTGAGGACAAGAGCTTCAACAGTGTCACCAACGGAAACAACTTCGTCGGGATCTACGTCGTGCTTGATGGAAAGTTCGCGTGAGGGGATGACGCCTTCGGTCTTGTAACCGATGTCGAGCAGAACCTCGTCGTGGTCAACCTTGACAACTTCGCCGGACACGAGATCGCCATCGTTGAAGTACTTGATGGTTGCGTCGACAGCTGCGAGGAAGTCCTCTTCGGTACCGATGTCGTTGATTGCAACCTGAGGAATGTTGGTGCTCATAGAGAGTAGGGCTCCAATATGGATAGTTTTTCTAGGTCAGTGCAGATATTTTCTTAGCTTCTTGGTGCTACCGGGGTAGTTCCGAGGGTAGGAAAATATGTGGTTCGCTGCGCTGAGCGTTGATATGGACAAATTAACTGTGCGTTTTCTACGCATAGACGTAGTAAGCGCACAGGTTCAAGTCTAGGGGGTAGCTATCTGTGGGTCAACGGTTTGACCCGCGATTTGGCCATGTGTTGAGGGCTTTGACACGTGATGTTGGTCTTAAAGTTAGCTACCCCCGGACTCTGCCTGATTCCGGGGGTAGCTTTTGGGTTTTCTTAGTGTCCAGCTTCGTGCCAGGAGCGGCCCCAGCCGACCTGAACATCGAGCGGAACTTGTAGGGATGCAGCACCGCTCATTTCTTCGGTGAGGATACGTTCAGCAGCTTCCTCTTCACCGGAAGCGACTTCGAGGATAAGTTCATCGTGTACCTGGAGGAGCATACGGGTTGAAAGCCCCTCATGTTTGAGCCGTGCATCAACGTTAATCATGGCGATTTTGATGATGTCGGCTGCTGTTCCCTGGATAGGTGAGTTGAGGGCGGCACGTTCAGCGGCTTCCCTTCTCTGCCTGTTAGAGCTTTGCAGATCCGGCAGGATGCGGCGGCGGCCAAACATGGTTTCGGTGTAGCCGGTCTTGTGGGCTTCTTTAACAATTGAGCGGAGGAACTTCCCCACTCTACCGAAGCGTTGGAAGTAGGTGCTTCGCAGGCTGGTGGCTTCATCGACGGAGATTCCCAGCTGCTTGGATAACCCGAAGGGTGAGAGACCGTAGGCTAGGCCGTAGCTCATAGCTTTGACCTTTGAGCGCATCTCGGGCGTGACGTCCTCTGGGGCCACGCCGAAGACCTCGGCACCTACGAATCGGTGGAGGTCTTCCCCGTCTTGGTAGGCCTGGATGAGGTCCTCATCGTTAGACAGGTGCACCATGATTCGCATTTCGATCTGTGAGTAGTCTGCTGTCAGCAGGCTGACGTAGTCCACACCGTCAACCGCTTGGGGTGCAACGACGAAGGCGTCTCGAATTTTTCGCCCTTCCTCCGTGCGAATCGGAATGTTCTGCAGGTTGGGGTCAGTGGAGGACAGCCGCCCGGTGGCAGCCACGTTCTGCTGGTAACTGGTGTGAATACGTCCGTCAACCGCTCTTGCCTTCTCAAGCCCCTCAACGGTCTGCTTGAGCTTGGTGTAGTCACGGTAGGTCTGGAGTCCAGCCAGAAACTGGGCACCCTGACTTTCGGGATCCACCTGGTTGAGGATTCCTTGGAGGGAGTCAGCATCGGTTGAGTAGCCGCTCTTAAGTTTGCGGGTGGTAGGTAGCGACAGCTCATCGAAGAGGACGCCTTGGAGCTGCTTGGGTGAGCTCAGATTGACCTCGTGACCCAGCACCTGGTAGGCGGCTTCGGTAGCTCGGGTAACGTGCTCACCGTAGTAGTTCTTGAGCTCGGTGACGTTTCCGGCATCCAGCGCTACACCGGCGATTTCCATACGCGCTAGGACGCTTGCTGCTGGTAGCTCAATCTCTTGGTAAAGCCCCAGCTGGTTTTTGGCGACCAGGTCCCGGTGCAGGGCGTAGGCCAGTTCTTGAATGTAGCGCGCGACGTTGCCCTGGTAGTCCAAATCTACAGCGGGTTCCAGGGAGAACAGCTCGCCCTGGTCGGCCCCTTCCGGCTCAGCGGGGAAAGTTTGGTTGAGGTAGTCCCGGCTCAAATCTTCGAGCATGTCTTGGAAGCCTCGCCGCCGGGCCGTGGGAATAAAACCACAGACGTATGAGGAAAGGAGCGGGTCCTCAACTACACCCGCAAGGGGTAGTCCTGCGGCGTCTAGGGTCTTGTAGGCCTGTTTTGCGTCAAAGACAATCTTGGGTGCATTGGAATCTGCCAGCCAGTCCCCCAGCTTGGCCTGCAAGCTGGCATCGGCAAGCGGAACATCAAGATAGATGGCGGTATGCCCTGCAAGCAGAAGCAGGCCGTGTAAGCCCTGCCCGTGGGCTGGGCTGGTTTCGGGGGCTTCACGATCGATGACGGGGTAGAGGGTAACCGCCTGGGCAAGACGCTCGGGCACCTGGCTCCCCCGCTCCACCGCTGCTATATTCTGGGGAGCCTGGGCCAGGAAGTCCGTTAGACCCTGTGCCGTGCTGACAGTGTCAAGAGCTTTGAGAGAGATTTCAATAGCCGGTTCAGCCGGTAGCATTGATTCAAAGAGCTCAGCCATGCGCTTACGGATTGAGTTGAACTCCAGGTAGTCAAAGAGCTCATCCAGTTCTTCCTGGTTAGGGCCGTAGTGGTCCGCATCGGCCAGGGTAACAGGCAGATCAAGATCATCAACAAGACGGTTGAGGCGGCGGTTGCGCAGAACGTCCTCAACATGCTCACGGAGGGCTTGGCCCTTCTTACCTTTGATCTTATCTGCGTTATCGAGCACACCGGCAAGGTCACCGTATTCGTTAATCCATTTGGCGGCGAAGCCGGGGCCAACCCCGGGTACACCGGGTAAGTTATCGGCCTGTTCCCCGGTGAGGGCGGCCAGGTCGGGGTAAAGGTGGGGTGCAACCTTATATTTCTCTTCTACAGCAGCCGGGGTCATGTAGCGAATCCCCTTAGTGGGGCCGGTCGTGACCGGGTAGAGCACAGTTACAGTATCGGTGACCAGCTGGAAAGCGTCGCGGTCTCCCGAAACAATCTGCACCTGGAACCCTGCTTCGCGGCCCTGGCGGGCATAGGTTGCCACGATGTCGTCAGCCTCATAGCGGGGCAGGGTCACCGATGGGATATTCAGCGCGGTGAGGGCTTTTTGGATCAGCTCGATCTGCCCGTAGAACTCTTCGGGAGTTTCGTTACGCCCGCCCTTATACTCGCCGTATTCCTCGGTACGGAATGTGCCACCGGAGAGGTCAAAAGCAACAATGATATGGCTGGGCCGTTCAGTCTTAATGAGGCTCATGAGAGTAGAGAGGAAGCCGTGTACCGCGTTGGTGTGCTGGCCTTGAGCGTTAACAAAGACATCGACGGGAGTTCCATAGAAAGATCGAAAAGCCAGTGAATGGCCATCAATCAGCATCAGTTTCTGGGGGTTATCTGCTGAAGTTTCAGGTGTAGTAGTCACCCTCCCCATCCTACAGCCCACCCTAGCCGGTGCCCAGACAGCTTCCGTTCTTGGCAGCTATTCTCACCTACTATAGATAAAGGGTGTCAAAGAGCTCTCAGATTACAGTGGAGGAAACAAGCAATGGACAGTACCCAAGCGCCCCCCAAGGACAAGCCCGCAGCTGCAAGCATCAGGGCAGGTTCCCTGGCACAGAAACTGGGCATTGAGATTCTTGAGGCCGACCCCCAGCTCACAGTTGCTACCATGCCCGTGGCTGGTAACACACAGCCAGCAGGTATACTGCACGGCGGTGCATCAGCGGTTCTTGCTGAAACTTTAGGTTCTTGTGCCGCGAATCTTTTGGTGGCCGGAAGCAGGCGGGCGGCGGTGGGCCTTGACCTGAACATCACGCATGTACGGCCTGCGCGAGCAGGGCTAGTGACCGGAACCTGCCGCGCTGTGCACCTGGGGCGGAGTATATGCGTTCACTCTATTGAAATCACCGATGAGACCGGCAAACTCATCGCAACAGCCCGCATCACTAACAAAATAATTGATGTGCCTGCCTCCTAGTTCAGCACCAGAAATTCAGGGACCTTGTCCTGTACACTCATGGGGTAACACAAGCACATAAAAGACCACACAACCACAAGGAAACCCTTATGAAGAAGATTCCGCTGCTCGTGTGGATTATCGTCGCCATCATCGGCGGTATCCTCATCGGCGCCTTCACGCCCGGCGCTATCGCCGGCATCAACGGGGCACTCGGTAGCTCAATTCCCACTGATTTCGTGGTACAGCTCTTTGTCTCATTCTCCACCGTATTTAGCGCCTTCCTGAGCTTTGCAATTCCGCTCATTATCATTGGCTTCATCGTGCCGGGTATCGGCTCGCTAGCCAAGGGCGCAGGTAAGCTCCTGGGCACAACCGTCGGCCTGGCTTACACTTCATCTGTTACTGCCGGCTTTTTGGCAGTCACCGTTGCGCATTTTCTCTACCCCATCATTTTAAAGGGGCAGCAGCTCACTGCTTTTGAGAACCCCGAAGAAGCGCTTTCTGCGGGCTACCTCACCTTTACTCTTGACCCGATTATGTCCGTTATGAGCGCCCTGATTCTGGCTTTCATTCTTGGCCTGGGTATTACAGCGCTCAAGACCAAGAACATGCTCAACCTCTTCCAGGACTTCCAGGTCATCATCGAGCGACTGCTGTCCTACGTGATTATCCCGCTCTTGCCCGTACACATCGTGGGTGTCTTTGCCAACATGACCATGGCCGGCCAGGTAGGTCAGATTCTAGCTGTCTTCGGCAAGGTCTTTGTCATGGTTATTGCCCTGCACTGGATTATGCTGGCTATCCAGTACACCCTGGCAGGTGCCCTTACTCAGCGTAACCCCGTCAAGATGCTGCGCGGCATGTTGCCCGCCTACTTCACCGCTATCGGTACCCAGTCATCGGCAGCAACCATCCCCGTGACTGTCGCCTCAGCTAAGGATGTTGGTATCAAGGGCAAAATTGTTGATTTTGCAATCCCCCTCTGCGCAACCATCCACCTCTCCGGTTCAATGATTACCATTACATCGTGCGCTGTAGCTGTTGTTTATATGACCAGCGGGTCACTGAGCTTCACCGCTATGATTCCCGTGGTTCTGGTGCTGGGTCTCATGATGGTTGCCGCTCCCGGTGTTCCCGGTGGTGCGGTTATGACCGCAATCGGCCTGCTCCAGTCCATGCTGGGTTTCGATGAGTCCATGATTGCCCTCATGATTGCCCTTTACCTGGCGCAGGACTCCTTCGGTACTGCTACGAACGTGACCGGTGATGCTGCAATTGCATCATTGACTGAGCGTGTAGCTAAAGTTTTCGGTGCCGATAAAGACGACCTGCCCACTGCAGAAGCATCCCATAGGCCTATTGCCGCTTCTCACTAAGAAGTAGCTCCAATATGATGGGGTCCGGCCCCCTGCAAGTGCAGGGGGCCGGACCTTTCTCTTGACCGGGTAAAGTAGATAATCAAACGATTGTATCGATCCCACTCGAAAGGCTACCGATGAACCCCCGGCACCGAAAAATGCTTGGCAATATCTTTTTGATTCTTACGCTGTTTATCACTGCTACCGCCCTTAGTCAGGGGGGTCTGTGGTGGGCCGGGGTTACCCTCTTTGCTGCACTGACTCTGTGGGGAATCGGCGTCAAGAATGATGGCTCTTGAGAAAAGCTATCACCTCATACAGCTACTGAGGCTTTCAAACTGCCTGCCCCATAAATAAGCCCGCCTAGACTGCACGAGCTGTTTAGGCGGGCTTCCTATCGCTTAGGAGCTAACCCTACTGGACCTGCTTAACGATAGTCTGCGCGACATCACGCATAGAAAGGCGGCGGTCCATAGAAGTCTTCTGAATCCAACGGAAGGCCTCAGGCTCGCTCAGACCCATGCGGGTCATCAGGAGCGACTTTGCACGATCGACTAGCTTACGAGTCTCGAACTGATCCTTGATATTTGCAACTTCGCTTTGGAGCGCACGAATCTGCTCGTAGCGACTGATAGCCACCTCAATAGCGGGTACTAGATCGTTGGGGGTAAAAGGTTTGACCACATAGGCCATCGCGCCGGCCTCCGTCGCCCTGTCCACTAACTCTTTCTGGCTAAAGGCAGTCAGCAAAACAACGGGTGCTAGTTGCTTCTCATTAATGAGTTCTGCTGCGGCGATACCGTCCATAATGGGCATCTTGACGTCCATCAGGACGAGGTCTGGTCGGTGTTCCTCAGCAAGTTCAACCGCTTTCTTACCGTTATCGGTCTCGGCTATTACCTGATAGCCCTGGTCTTTAAGAATCTCAACGATATCGAGGCGTATTAAGGCTTCATCTTCAGCAACAACAACTGTTCGTTGCGGCCTTTCTTCGTAGGTCTCAGGCTCTTGGATAGTCTGCTCCGACATCTCCCGCTCCTTTTATGGTTTCTGCTTGTGTGGGGGTTTACGGTGCCTTGATATTCACATGCAAACCGCCCGTTTACCCCGTAAAACGAGGTAAAGCGGGCCGACCCTTTCTTACCTATAATACCCCTCCCATAGCCTTCTGAATCGCACAGATTCCAGAGAGCAAGACACCGAATTCAGGTCACCGCACGAGGCTGCCCACCTCTTGACTCAAGGATTGGCATATTTGTGCCGAAACATGTAAGGTAGAAGAGCTTTAACCGCTTGCCCAAGTGGCGGAATTGGCAGACGCGCCGCACTCAAAATGCGGTTCTTCGGAGTGTGGGTTCGAGTCCCACCTTGGGCACCATAAAACGCCTAGTCAAAGCGTTATAAATCCCTCTCCTGTTGACAGGAGAGGGGTTTTTTATTGACACAGCCCCCCATACTTAACACCGTGGCAAGCATTAGAAAATGCCCCCGCCCCTGGTAGACAGCCCGGTCGGGGGCTTTTTAGGGCCACACGGGCAGGTCGCTGGCTCTCCCATGAAGTTATATACCAATATGCAGAAAAGCTTCTTGACCAGGGGAAGTCTTTATCGTCTGGAGGTTGGCTGATACCCGCCCAGAGAAAATCCGCCCCTCCACATATAAGCCAAGAGGTGGATCGGTGGGGAGACAAAATCACCTAGTTTTATTCTTGTGGTTCCTGCGGTGGTTTAATTCAAGACTAATGCGCTTAATCCTGAGTCACCGAGATAGGCCTATACCCGGTTGCGGCGCGCCATCTGGCACGCCCCCCCCTTCTGAGCTAACAATACGGGCACCACAGGCTGTGCTTGAGCATCTACCGGTCGCCACCACCAGGCGCTGAGCGCCAGGACGGTTATTAGCAAGCTACGCCCACCCTAGAAGGGCAGGCGGAGCTTCTTTAGGTTATTTCAAGGCTTATTAGTCGTGGAAAGGGCCAACCGTTTCACGAGCCTCGGGAAGAATCGCCCCGGCATCGTCCAGATCGCCCACGCGGTGGACCTTAACGCTGTTGGTTGAACCGGCAACCCCGGGAGGCGAACCGGCGGCCATAACGATCAGGTCGTTGGGCTCTGCAAGGCCGTTAGCCAGCATGAAGCGGTCCACAACAGCAGTCATTTCATCGGTGTCACGGGCAGTCGGTGCCACTGCCGCTTCAACACCCCACAGAAGTGAGAGGAAAGCACGAACTGAGGGCTCAGGGGTAAGCGCCAGAACGGGCTTAGCAGGACGCAGGCGGGCCAGACGGCGAGCAGTGTCACCGGACTGGGTGAAGGTTGCCATGTATTTGACGTCGAGCTGGTCAGCAATGTTGACAGCTGCGCGGGTGATAGCGCCACCGCGAGTCTTAGGTGAAGTACCAAGCTCAGGAACACGGAAGAGACCACGCTCTTCGGTTGCTTTGATGATACGGGCCATGGTCTGAATGGTGATGATAGGGTACTTACCCACAGAAGTCTCACCGGAAAGCATCACAGCGTCGGCACCATCGAGGATAGCGTTGGCGCAGTCAGAGGCTTCTGCACGGGTGGGAGTGGGGTTCTGAATCATAGTTTCAAGAACCTGGGTAGCCACAATAACGGGCTTTGCCCAGCGACGAGCTAACTCAATCGCGCGTTTCTGCACCAGGGGCACTTCTTCGAGGGGGAACTCAACGCCGAGGTCACCACGGGCAACCATGATACCGTCAAACTTATCAACGATGTCCTGCAGGTTTTCGACAGCCTGGGGCTTCTCAACCTTAGCGATAACCGCGATCTTTCGGCCTTCTTCTTCCATGATTTCGTGTACGCGCTTGATGTCATCACCAGAGCGCACGAAGGAAAGAGCGATAATGTCTACGCCGAGTTTGAGGGCGAAACGCAGGTCGCGTTCGTCTTTCTCGGTCAGAGCGGGGATAGAAACAGCAACACCTGGAAGGTTAATACCCTTGTTGTTGGATACCGGGCCCCCGACAACCACCCGGGTTGTTACAGTGGTTTCGTTAACCTCGATGGCTTCAAGACGGATTTTGCCATCATCAATCAAGAGGGTATCGCCGGGCTTAACATCTCCGGGTAGGCCCTTGAAGGTAGTACCGCAGATCTCCTTGCTACCTTCAACATCTAGGGTAGTAATCTTGAAAGTATCGCCGGGCTCAAGAAGTTCTGAACCGTTTTTGAAAGTTTCCAAACGAATCTTGGGGCCCTGAAGGTCGGCAAGAATTGCCACGTTTTGACCAAGCTTTTCGGCCTGCTCGCGGATAGTTGCGTATGAGTCAGTGTGAACTTGGTGGTCACCGTGGCTCATGTTTAGTCGGGCGACGTTCATGCCCGCTTCGATAGCCGCGGCAATCTTCTCGGGAGCTGAAATTGCAGGGCCGATGGTGCAAACAATCTTTGCGCGTCTCATCAATCAACCTTAGGTTTGTAGGGGTCTGAGAACCTGATGACGTGGCTTCTGCAAGTGCGCGGTTACCCGCTCACTAACTACCAAGGCATTCACAGAGCGATAGTCTGAAACCAACGTGTCTACCACCTAGTATACTTTGTTTTGTGAGGTTTTTATGGAGTCCTCCACCACTTTTTAGCCCTTCCCCCACCCAATTCCCACAAAAACACACATATTCAGTCAGTATTCCAATATTTTAGGGCTAAGGGTTACATTGCCCTTGTGCGGGCTAAAATGAGGGCGTACCCTGAACACTGTTTCATACTCGCGATACGGCACCCATAAGTGAGAGGTCCCTATGCCCAGCCCTACTGTTCTTATCCTTTTCGGTTCAACCTACGGCCATACCCAACGGTACTGCCGCTGGATTGCTGAAGATTTGGAAGCCCTAGAATCTGCACCAACCGTGCTACTCTCCCCCATTGCCGAAGCAACCGATGAACTCATTGAACAAGCAGATATCCTGATTGTTGGCGCTAGCTACCTGGGAGGCTTTCTCACCGGCGCCCCCACACTCCGCAAACGCCGTGAAGCAATGCTCAAGGTACCCCGCCGTCTCTTCTTCACCGTCTCTTTCAACGGCACCGAGGTCTACCCCCGCTCCTACCTTGATGACAAAATCATGAAGAGTTACAAGGCCGACGTAGCTGAAGGCCACCCCGCCTACCATTTCCGCGGCGGTCTAGACCTTAAGAACATGTCTACGACCCACAAGACTGTCCTAGCCGGTGTACGTACCGCCCTAAGACTCAAGCCTCACCAAAACGAATTTAACCGCCAGATGATTGAATCCTTTGATAACGGCGGTGGAGACTACACCAACCGTGAGTGGATCGATCCCCTGGTAGAGCAGGTCAAGACCTACCTGAACGATAGCAAGGGCTAAAACCAAGCACCACAGGAGCTGAAGGGGAAACCCGCACCATGACAACTGTCCTTATTACCTACGCCAGTCAGTACGGGCACACCGAACGATACGCTCACTGGATTAGCGAACAGCTCGGAGGCGGCTACCGCTGTGAGCTCCTGCCCGTCGAAGACCTCACTGAAGCTGCCATTGAAAAGTCTGATGCAGTTGTTGCGGGTCTGAGTGACTACGGCGGATTTCTCACCGATGCAAGTGCTCTCAAGAAGCACGCTGGCTTACTCGCTCAGCGGCCCCTAGCCCTCTTTACCGTTTCCTTTAGCGGATTAGAGGGCGGGAGCCAAGAAAAGCTCGATGCAATGCTGTCCAAGAATATTAAAGAAACCCTGGTCAGCCACGCTATCAGCACCTGCCACGTTCGCGGGGGCTTGGACCACACCAGGTTATCGCTCAAACACAAAGCCGCACTTGCTGGGATCCGCTCTGCCATTGCCGCTATCCCCCGCAAATCGCTGGCTAACCAGCAAATGCTCGATAGCTTCACCGCTAAAACGGTAGACTACTCCAGCCCAGAGCAAATAGAACCGCTTGTAACAGCACTCAAAACCGCGCTGTCCTAGTTCTTTTATAAAGATGAAAGGCCCGGCCCCTACTTTCTAGGGGCCAGGGCCTTTTTACGTGAAAACTCTGTGCCTGTTAGACCGAAAGGTTAATTGCGCGATCGCTGGGTGCAACCGGAGCCGGGAGCTGGGTAGATCCGGTCAGGAACTTCTCCACTGCCGCAGCGCAGGCACGCCCCTCCGCGATAGCCCAGACCACCAGTGACTGGCCTCGGCCGGCATCACCGCAGGAGAATACACCGGGAACATCGGTCATGTAATTCTCGTCGCGGGCAACATTGGTACGCGAATCAAGTTCAGCACCCACCTGGGCAGTAATGGTGTCGCTCTCCTGGCCTGTGAAGCCCAGAGCCAAGAAGACCAGGTCGGCTGGAATGATACGCTCGGTCCCGGCCTTGGGCAGGCGACGGCCGTCGGGCTGGTACTGTGTATCGGCAACCTTCAAGCCTGTGAGCTTACCGTTCTCCCCCACAAATTCAAGGGTCGAGACAAGGTAGTTGCGTTCACCACCTTCTTCGTGTGACGAGGAGACTTCAAAGACCTTGGGGAACATGGGCCAGGGTTCATCTTCGGGGCGGTCTGTAGGTGGCTGGAGACCAATCGCCAGGTTAGTGATAGAGGCAGCGCCTTGGCGTACAGCGGTACCGATACAGTCGCTACCGGTGTCGCCACCGCCCAGAACAATAACATTCTTACCAGCGGCGTCGATACTGGGCGCTTCTAGGTCACCAGCTACCACCCGGTTTGCCTGGGTCAGGTAGGGCATGGCAAAATGAACGCCCTCAAGATCCGCACCGGGAATAGGCAGAGCACGGGGGGCTGTTGCTCCGGTTGCCACGATAACAGCATCGTAGCGGCGTTTGAGGTCGTCCCAGGAGATGTCCTGACCAATTTCAACGCCGGTGCGGAAACGGGTGCCCTCGGCCTCCATAACCGCGATACGGCGGTCAAGAATCTGCTTTTCCAGCTTAAAGTCCGGGATGCCGTAGCGCAAGAGGCCACCAATTTTGTCGTCACGCTCAAAGACAGCAACCGTAAAACCAGCCTGGGTAAGCTGCTGGGCAGCGGCAAGACCGGCAGGGCCAGAACCCACCACAGCAACAGTCTTATCAATCATGCGGTCGGGCATAATCGGCTCAATGTAGCCGCCCTCAAATGCCTGCTCTGCGATCGAGTATTCAATCTGCTTGATAGTCACGGCGGGCTGGTTGATACCCAGCACGCACGAGGTCTCACAGGGAGCTGGGCAAACACGACCGGTAAACTCCGGGAAGTTATTAGTCGCGTGAAGGCGTTCAACAGCCTTCTCGGTCTGCTCGCGCCAGGTCAGGTCATTCCACTCAGGAATCAGGTTGCCTAGGGGGCACCCAAGGTGGCAGAAAGGAACACCACAATCCATGCATCGGGAGGCCTGGGTTTTGAGCACAGCCGAGTTCTGCTGAACCTGGACTTCATTCCAGTCCAAAATACGCACTGGCACCGGGCGCTTAGGGCGGTCCTGACGACTGGTTACCTTTAGAAAACCGCGGGGATCAGCCACAAGCGGTCACCTCCAAAATCTTGTTCCAAACCTTCATGGATTCGGCGTCTTGGCCGCGAGCGCTAGCCTCGGCACGGATGTCCTGTACTGCGGCGAAGTCGCGGGGCAATACCTTGGTAATGCGGGCGCAGGTGCCCTCAATATCGGCCAGCAGGGTGGCCGCCAACCTTGAATTTGTTTCTTGGCGGTGGCGGGTCAGCAAGTCGGTAATGAGGTCGCGGTCCTGGGCTGAGGGCTCAAGGAAGGTGAGTTCACCTGATTCCCGTGCCTGCTTATTGACCCGGGTCATATCCAGGTCTAGGACGTAGGCAACGCCACCGCTCATACCCGCACCGAAGTTACGGCCGGTTGAGCCCAGTATCAGGGTGGTTCCACCGGTCATGTATTCACATCCGTGGTCACCGATACCTTCAACCACCGCTGTTGCACCGGAGTTACGAACCAGAAAGCGTTCGCCCACGATACCGCGGATAAACATTTGGCCGCTGGTAGCGCCATAGCCAATGACGTTACCCGCTAGGACATTTTCTTCAGCAACAAGGGGTGCGGCGGGGTCCGGGCTGAGCACGATACGGCCCCCGGAGAGGCCCTTACCGACGTAGTCATTAGAGTCACCGGTCAGTCGGATGGTCACGCCTTGGGGAAGGAATGCGCCCAGAGACTGTCCGGCCTGGCCCTTGAGATTGAGGGTGATGGAGTCGGGTTCGAGCAGGTCGATACCGAAAGTCTTGGTGACCTTGTGCCCTAGCATGGTTCCTACGGATCGGTCCGTGTTGACCACGGCTGAGTCAATGGTGACCTTCTGACGGCTCTCGAACGTTGCGGCAGAGGCTTCGATAAAGCGGTTATCGATATGGGCATCGAGTTCGTGGTCCTGGTCGCGCAGGTGGCGGATTCCCTGCCCCTGGTATTCGACGGCTGTTGAGGCCAGTAGCTTGCTCAGGTCAAGACCTTCGGCCTTCCAATGGGCGATGGCACCTGAAGTGTCAAGGACCTCGGCGTGGCCAATAGCTTCGTCCAGTGAACGGAAGCCCAGGGCTGCCAGGTACTCACGAACCTCCTGAGCAATGAACTCGAAGAAGTTGATAAGGTGCTCGGCCTTGCCAGTAAAGCGGGCGCGCAGGTCGGGGTTCTGGGTTGCGATACCCACCGGGCAGGTGTCCAGGTGGCACTTGCGCATCATGATGCAGCCCTCAACGACCAGGGGCGCGGTAGCAAAACCGTATTCCTCTGCGCCCAGCAAGGCGGCAATGATGACATCGCGGCCGGTCTTGAGCTGGCCATCTGCCTGAACGACCACGCGGTCACGTAGGCCGTTGATCATGAGGGTTTGCTGCGTTTCGGCCAAACCCAGTTCCCAGGGGGCACCTGCGTGCTTGAGAGAGTTGAGCGGAGCCGCACCGGTCCCGCCGTCATGGCCTGAAATCAGCACAACGTCGGCCTTAGCCTTAGTCACGCCTGCGGCCACGGTACCGATACCGATCTCTGATACCAGCTTGACGTGGACGCGAGCGCTCGGATTGGCGCGCTTGCAGTCGTAGATGAGCTGGGCTAGATCCTCAATGGAGTAGATATCGTGGTGCGGCGGGGGTGAAATCAGGGTGACACCCGGGGTGGAGTGGCGGGTCGCGGCCACCCAGGGGTAGACCTTAGCGGCCATAAGCTGGCCTCCTTCGCCGGGCTTAGCGCCCTGAGCCATCTTGATCTGGATGTCATCAGCCTTGGTCAGGTAGAGAGAGGTCACGCCGAACCGGCCCGATGCGACCTGCTTGATAGCTGAGCGACGCTCGGGGTCAAGCAGACGCTCAACGTCCTCGCCGCCTTCACCGGTGTTGGACTTAGCGCCCAGCTTATTCATGGCAATAGCCAGCGTCTCGTGGGCTTCACGGGAGATTGATCCGTAGGACATTGCACCGGTGGAGAAGCGCTTGACGATCTCTGAGACAGGCTCAACTTCTTCAATCGGTACCGGTTGACGGTCTTGGGTGAAGCTCAAGAGGCCGCGAAGAGTCATCAGGTCTTTAGCCTGGTCATCCACCCGCTGGGTGTAGGACTTGAAGATATCGTAGCGGCGGGTCTTGGTGGAGTGCTGTAGACGGAAAATGGTTTCCGGGTTGAAGAGGTGGGGCGGGCCGTCACGGCGCCAGTCGTATTCGCCACCGGTTTCGAGTGCGCGGTGGGGCACCGATACGCCGTCATCAGGGTAGGCATCGCTGTGGCGCTTACGGGTTTCGGCTTCAATCACATCCAGGCCTACACCGTCCATCTGTGAATGGGTACCGGTAAAGAACTGGTCAACCAGGGTCTGGGATAGGCCCAGAGCTTCAAAGGTCTGCGCGCCACAGTAGGAGGCAACCGTTGAGATGCCCATCTTGGACATAATCTTCTGCAGCCCCTTACCCAGTGCCTTAATCAGGTTGTAGACAGCTTCAGATTCGGTAACCCCGGTAATCTCTCCCTGGGCTACTAGCTCTTCAACCGATTCCATGGCCAGGTAGGGGTTGACAGCCGATGCGCCGTAGCCGATCAGGGTGGCTACGTGGTGGACTTCGCGCACATCACCGGCTTCTACGATCAGGGCGACCTTGGTACGGGTAGCGCTACGGAGCAGGTGGTGGTGAACCGCACTGGTGAGCAGCAGGGAAGGAATGGGTGCCCAGGCCCCGTTGGAGTTACGGTCCGAAAGAATCAGGAACTGAACGCCGCGCTCAACAGCCGCTGAAACCTTCTCACAGATCTCAGCCAGGCGGGCTCGCAGAGCCTCTTCCCCACCGTGGGCAGGGTACAGGCCAGCCACTTTGAGGGCGGCGGGCATACCGTCTTCGTCCTCAATATGGGCGATTTTATCGAGCTCATCGTTGTTAATAACAGGGAAGTCCAGGCCCACATGCTGAATCTTGACCCTTCCCTTACGGAGCAGGTTACCGTCTGCACCGATTGAGGTCTTAAGACTGGTTACCAGCTCTTCGCGGATTGAGTCCAAGGGCGGGTTAGTTACCTGGGCAAAGGACTGGACAAAGTAGTCAAAGAGCAGGCGATGACGGCTAGAAAGTACCGCGATAGGGGTGTCGGTACCCATTGCGTAGATGGGTTCTGTCCCGGTCTTAGCCATGGGGGCAAGGATCTTTCGCAGTTCCTCTTCGGTGTAACCAAAAGTCTGCTGACGCTTAAGGATAGATTTGCGGGAGGCACGAATATGCTCACGCTCGGGCAAATCCGAGAGGTTAACGATATTCTCATCAGCCCACTGCTTCCAGGGCTGTTCCGCAGCAATAGTTGCCTTAACCTCTTCGTCGGGAACCAGTCGGCCAGCCTTGGTGTCCACGTAGAACATCTTGCCCGGTGAGACTCGCCCCTTTTCGATAATCTTCTCTTCGGGTATATCAACTACGCCGACCTCAGAAGCCAAAATAACCAGGCCCTCATCGGTCACCCAGTAGCGGCCCGGTCGCAGACCGTTGCGGTCAAGTACCGAACCCACGTTATCGCCGTCAGTGAAGGCGATAGCCGCTGGGCCGTCCCAGGGTTCCATGAGCGATGAATGGTAGCGGTAGAAAGCACGGCGGTCCTCATCCATGGTCTCGTGGTTTTCCCAGGCTTCGGGCACCATCATCATGAGTACCTGGGCGGCTGAACGGCCAGCCAGCATCAATAGCTCTGCGACCTCATCAAAGCTCTGGGAATCAGATGCGCCAGCAGAACAAATGGGGAAGAGTTCTTCGGGGTTGCGGCCCAGGACCGGGGACTTGAGCTGTGACTGGCGCGCACGCATCCAGTTGCGGTTACCCTTGACCGTGTTAATCTCACCGTTATGGGCAATAGTGCGGAAAGGCTGAGCAAGCGGCCACGAGGGGAAGGTGTTGGTCGAAAAACGCGAGTGAACAATAGCCAGCTTGGTGGCAAAACGCGGGTCAGAAAGATCCGGGTAGAAAGGCTCAAGCTGAGCAGTAGTCAGCATGCCCTTATAGACAATGGTGCGCGATGAAAATGACGGGAAGTAGACACCCAGCTTGTGCTGGGCACGCTTACGGACGCGGAAGGCTTTCTGGTCAAGCTGGCGACGTTCGGCGTCTTCATCCAGGTCGATAATGGGGATATGCCCGGTGAAGGGGGCATTGACGGCATCCAGATCTTCACCGCTAGCTTCGGCAATGAACATCTGCACAAAGTGGGGCATGACCTCACGGGCGGCCTTACCTACAATCTCTGCCCGTACTGGCACCTCGCGCCAGCCCAATACACGCAAGCCCTCACGTTCTGCAATCTGGGTGAGTCCCTCCATGAGCTCGGTGGCTTTGTTACCACCGGTGGGCAGGAAAGCTGTACCTACGGCGTACTTGCCGAGTGCAGGAAGTTCAAAGTCCACTGCCTGGCGGAGGAAAGTGTCGGGGATCTGGAGCAGGATACCTGCACCGTCACCGGTACCCTCGTCAGCGCCCACAGCGCCTCGGTGTTCAAGACGGCGCAGGGCGGTCAGCGCGTAGTCGACAATGTCATGACCAGGTTCACCGCGCAGAGTTGCAATCATTGCCAGGCCGCAGGCGTCTTTTTCGTTCTCGGGGTGATAGAGCCCCCGAGCCTCTGGAATAGAGGCAAAAGTGGTAAAGGGTGAGGGCGCGTGATCCAGGGTTAACTCCTGGGTAAGGTTCTCTGCAGCGTGTGCTGCACCGCCGATCGGGGTGTGACTCATGGGGGCCATTCCTACTTACGTTGTTCGGGTGCCGCCGCTGGATAGACATTCCCGCCTGAGTCTCACGAGAGTCTCTTCGGTTCTGCTAGGACAGTGGCAGCCTGACTGGTCGGTGGTCTCCTCGCTGATTCGGTGGAGCGCAGGTGGACAGTTCACCACCGGGGTGCCGGATGGGACTGTTCTCGCACCCTTCCCTTCTGCCCTGGTAGGGGGTGCCGAGGGGTGCTTCACTAGTCTTCTGAGACAGAGTTACATCTGTGTAAATATATACGCTCTTGCGTGTAAAGATACAACAAGGCGCCGGCTAATGAGTCGATCGGTTTACCCTCTATCGCCTTGGAAATTGGCTCAAAACTCCACTATAGAGGCAGGCAAACCAAGGCTTATAGCGTATTAGGAAATGAATATATTTCGTAATTATGGGTTGCCTTAGCCCCAAGAATTTGAGCGAAAAGATACATACTTGAAACCTTTTCTCTCACATTGTGAACACTCTTACGGTATGTAAAATTGAGTACACAAGGCCTGATTGCGTCTGGTCGACAGACTTGCTTAAGGTGCGGTCTGCTAACAGGGCCTGAACTAGCGCAGAAAAAGGAAACAAAAATGACGGCTGATACAGCTAGCGCCCTATCTACTGGCAACCAGCGGGCCAGTTGGCAGGGCCTTCCAGCGGAGCTCCGCACCTGGGTTGAACAAACGGTGGGAGACACCGTCACAACAGCTATATCGCAGAGCGGAGGTTACAGCCTGGGCACCGCTGACCGCCTCATCTTCTCTTCCGGCAAGCGCGCCTTTCTCAAAGCTGTTGATGAATCCACCCACCCCGATACAGCAGATCTGCACCGTCAAGAAGCGCGAGTTACTGGTAGTTTTCCTGCCTATGCACCGGTTCCACTGCTTTTAGCGCACCAAGAAATCTCCGCCACTGACGGCAGTCACTGGGTGGCTCTGCTGCTTGAAGATATCGAGGGGCACCAGCCAGCCCACCCCTGGAAACTGGATGAACTGGCTAGCACCTTTCAGTCTCTGACCGATATCGGGCAGATTCCCCTTGCCAAGCACCTTGAACTGCCCAGGGCTGAAGAGGATCTAGATGAGCTTGCTCTGTGGCACAAACTGGCTGAAGGTATCAGGGTGGAGAAGCTTATCCATGCCTCCCAGACCTCTGCTTACCACAAGCTCGTGGGGCTTCTGAGATGGGCCAACAGCCATGCGGCGGAGTATGCGACCTTGGTTGATCAGGAATTGATGAGCAGACTAGCGGGAGATAGCTACGTCCACACGGACCTGCGCGCTGATAACATCCTCATTGGCCCCCAGGGCAGAGCAATCTTAGTGGATTGGCCGTGGGCAACAGTGGGCAACAACCAGGTAGACCTTGCACTAATTGCTGTGGATGCGCTCATCGCCGATCCAGAGCTGTCATTGTCCCAGCTCCTTGAAATCATGCCTGCTCATAATAGGCCCAGTGAAGACTTCCTCAGGGCTACCCTTATCTCTCTAGCCGGCTATTACCTCTACGCCTCTATGCAGGTGCCGAGCGTCTCTACCCACAGCTCCCTCACCGAGATGCGAGCCCACCGCGCAACCGCACTATTGAGAAGGCTGGCCCTTAACGACAGGTAATCAATGCTTGACTCAGCCTGCCATTCTTACTTTGGCGAATTTAAATACTGCTATAATTTTCATTATATCAACACTAAATATAGAAGACCAAGAGAAAATTATTCACTCATTAGAAAATAAAATAATCACCAATAGGATTAGTGAAACCTTGTAAAAACTTTCATAAAATAAATCAGGCACCACAGCAATCATTAAAACCACAAGGATAAAATATGATTACCCCTCCACAAGAATCACAGAATTACCTAAAGTTAGATACTCTGTTTGATTATCAAAATATCCGTGCAAACGATAAAAAGGTTAGCTTTTCCGACCAAGACATATTGGAAATATATATCTGGAAAAGAGACCTTTTCAATGCGGCATTTAAATTATTTAGAGAAATCGAAATATTTTTTGTCAGCAAATTTAACACTAATGCATCACAGTTATATAAACTCATCTACGACACGGATCAGCTACAGCATTATGTCTGGTACCACAATCAAATAGATTGGCTGGAAGAACTATTCAGTTACCTATTTAAATATAATCCGCATACCGCCTCCCCAGAAGATAAGATGGATATTCTGGATGCAATAAAATATGCCAAGGATTCAAAACCAAAGCAGGTAAGCAAAGATGCTTCAAAATTAATGATTAATGTGATTGAGAAAAACCCAGAGCTTTTTGAAATTGCATCGCATCACGTGGTTTCACAAAAAGATTTAGGCAAATTCTCACCTTATATTAATAAATTTTTCCAGGATAGGCGCGAAATACTACATAAGAACAAAATAGTTGGTACCAGGTATACAAACAAAGAGTCTAAGAGAAAGTATGAAACTGCGTTTAGTTTAAATTTATTTGAAATTAATGTTGATAACCCATCAAAAGAATTTTCAATTTTTAGAAGCTATAGAAATATAACTGCACATCACAACAACGATATCCCAGTGCAGCAATTACCTTCACTAACAAAATTTTTAAAAAATTTTTCACTAAAACTTAGCAAATCTTTATTTTACTATCTGGAAGATGCAGGAAACTGGCAGGAAATTGATAGCCTAACATCTGACACGCGACTCCCAAAATCATTACTTAGAGTTGTCGATACCTATGCAGTTCCAGTTGGACAA
>NZ_JBLXXS010000022.1:0-18039 GCF_048513555.1 Rothia sp. P5766
CCCAACCAGCATGAACGCACCATGGCCCTAGCTACCTATGCAGAAAAAACCCTGGGCATCACCCCACTTGCCACGATCGACCTAGAGGTACCGGCCACCGGCACCAGCGGGGTCGCCTACATACTCCCCCAGGCCGTCTCACCGGGTTCTGGCCGCCACCGGGTTTACGTCAAGAACATGCTGGTAGCCTCCCGTGAGGACTCGCTCCTACCCGACTGGGCCTTCTTTGTGCGGGCGGTCGTCAATTCTGAGGGGCTGACCCCCACCGCCTCCCGCGAACAGTTGCGCGAGGACGAGGTGCTCCTGCTCACCCGCGAAGCAATCGGGGACCAGCTCAAAACCTGGATTACGCAAGCTCTGGCAGAGCCAAGTGCCCTGCGCGACCGCTTTGTGCAGACCCACAACCTAGCCCTACGCGCTGTTGCCCTTGCCAGCGACGACATGCTCGATGTGGTTGCCCGCTCCCTCCCCTTTGAAACATCCCAGGGGCTTGCCACCCTCACCGAGGTCACCGATGCCGCCGGGCAGATTCTCTACACTCCCACCACCGAGGCCTACCGCCGTATAGCCCCCGTGGCCCGCGCCCAAGGCCTATGGGTGGTCAACGGCGGCTACGTCTACGACTCAGACCTGCTAGCTAAGCTGGCTGACCGCCCCGGCTGGCAGGTCACCGAACTCACCAGCCAGGACGTGACCCAAACCCTTTCCTCTGTGGAGATGGAGCGGGAGTTTGACGTGATGCCAGCCCTGGAACTCGCCCGCGCTGTACTATCCCCCCAAGACTGCGGGGCAACCCTGCGGGTCTTTGAACCGGCCAGCGTACCGGCAGTTCTGCTGCGCGATGCCGACGCCGAACGCCGCCGCGACCTCACCCAAGAAGCCCAGCAGGCTGATGGGCTGTGGGGCGATCTTCTTGGCTCCCTAGCAGGTCAATCCACCGAGCCCAGCCGCACCCTGGTGCTCAACGACGCCAACGAGAACGTCCAGCGGCTACTGCACCAGCCGCATCACCCCTCCTTTGAGCCCGGCATTAACACCCTCTACCTCTCGGCACTCATGCTGGCGGGTGAGGGCCTGCGCGGCAGTGAAACCACCCTGCTCAGCGACAGCCTGGCCCAGCTTCTTGAAGCCGCTCTGCGCCCCAACACCTAGTTTTCACCAGGGAGAAACACCGTGTGGTCCATCCACGAAGCCACCCAGAAGATAGCTCACACCCGCACGCTACCCTATGGGAGCGCGCGCACCGCCGCCGCAGAGTACATTGCCCGCACCCTTGAGAACGAGGGGCCGGAGCAGGTTCTACCGCAGGCCCTCCTAACCCTGGTGGAGGCCTATGTCTTTGGCCAGCCAACCCCCGCCTCTTTTGCGGTCTTCTCTAAGCTCTTACGGCTGTGGGACACCCACCCCGAATACTTTGACGACGAAACCGCCAAGGCCCTCTTTTGGCAGTTCAAGTGGGTCACCGGCGACCTGACCGCCTACCCGCAGATTTCCAAGGAGCAGGCCCGCCAGCTCCTTGATGAGATGCGTAAACGCTACCGCCTAGCCGGGCTGGGCGATAGCGCCGCCGACCGTGCCGAACACATGTGGGCCGCCCATATTGGCGATGACGAAGCCGCCCAAACCTGGCAGGCCCGCTGGCTCTCCCACGGTGAGGACGAGATGGATTGCGGCTCCTGCCGCCACGGGAGCAATCTGCGGGATCATATGGCCGCCGGGGAGTTTGAGCAGGCTGTTGCGCTCGGTGCCCCGACCGAAGATTTGTGCAACCGCGAACCGGCGTCCTCCCACCGCCAGCTTGCCCTGGCCCTGCTTCACCTGGGCAGGGGCGAGGAGGCCGGGCGGGAGCTTTTGCGTGCCCAGGCCAACAGCCAGCACTATGACCCCGACGATGTGGGTGTAGAGTTTGAGATTTTAGCGCGCGGCCAACAGTTAGAGCGCGCCTTTGCTCTGTTGAAAAAACACGGCAAACGGGCGCTGGCCCTGGGTGGCGACCCCGGCGATAACCGTAACTTCTTGCGCTACCTGGTAGCCGGTCTGGCCTGGGCCCGCCAGGAGAAGGGACAGATGCCCACCGGCTTGAGCGGTTTTACCCCCGCATCTTCTGCCGGGAGCCAGGGAGGTCAGTCAGCAGAGGTGTCTCGCGCTACCCTGGGTGAGCTCTACGACTGGGCCCTGGCCCAATCCCTACCCCTGGTTGCGGCTTTTGACCGGCGGGCGGGTAACACATGTTTTAGTGAATCGCTGGCAGATGCCGAGCTAAAATCTGTTCTCACCCCCTTGGTTCTTCCGGAGGGGCAGGCCGCGAGCGCCCCCTTAGGGCCTAAGGGGGAATCTGCCGGTGAGCCTGTTTCTTACACTGACTCTGCACAGGCAGGTTTGATGTCGCCGGATACTGCCGCCGCAGGTGAGGGTACAGATGGCCTACTGGCGGAGGGCCGCTACGACCGAGCCGCCCAGGCCTACTTGGAACAGGCCATTAGCTATGAGGGTGCCGGTCAGCTTGCGGCGGCGGGGCAGGCACGGGCTGAGGCCGCTATCTGCACCAAGCTAGTGGGCCGTGAAGCTGAAGCTGCCGCCCTCTTGAGCCAGGCTTTTGATCTGCTGGTAGCCGGTGATGCGCACCCCGCGCTTCTGGTAGAGACGATACGCCAGTGGGCCCCAGTGGCTGAGATTCTGGGGGATTACGGCGCGGTGGTGCCTGCTGCCCAAGTTGCCCTTGACCGGGTAGAGAGCGCCCTGGTTCCTGCTCAGGAGGGCAGTGAAGCCCGACCCAGCGGCACCGGCATGAGTGCCTTACCGCACCCTGACCTCCTGGTTTATCTACTAGCCCAGGAGCTGGTTGCGCGGCTGGATGCGGCGGCGGGAACATCTGACCCTCAGCAGGTTCAGGCGGGCTTGGTCGCGGCGGCCGATGCTTATGCTGAGCTGGGTTTCCCCGAGCGTTCGGCGCGTCTGCTCGTGCTGGTTGCTGAGTATGCCCGTGAGCGGGGCGGAGTTGAGGGCGCTGTCAGCGCCTATCAGCGGGCCAGGGAGCTCTTTCAGGGGGTGGGGCTGGTCGAGTCAGCCACCGCCGCCTTAGATGCCTGCCTTGATTTACTCCAGACCACCGGGCAGGGCCACCGGGTAGAGGGTCTTATCGAGGGGCTACTGACGCAGGACGGCCAATAACCTGCGGGCTTTCTTTCCAACTGCACGGGCTGCTCGCGCATCCGGGTGAAACTGGCTAACGGATCCAGACGCCGGTGCGGGCCCTCCACCAGAGCGTAGTGGCGCGAGCGCCCATGTACCAGAGGGCGTAGGCGCACCAGAGGAGCAGGTAGGCGGCGGTGGCCCCGGCGGGGAAGGAACTACCGGCCCACCACAGGTAGAGGCCCACCAGCACCGGCAGGTAGGCGGCCAGGGTGAAGAAGGCCGCCAGGCCCAGGTAGCGCACATCCTGGGCACCGATGAGGACGCCGTCCAGAATAAAGACGTAGGCCGCCAGGGGCTGGCCTGCTCCCAGTACCAGCAGGGAGAGGGCAAAGAGGTGCTGGACCTGCGGGTCGGAGCTAAAGATCCAGGCCGCACCGAACCCTACGGCGGGGCAGGCTAGGGCGGTCACTAGCCCGAAGAGGACGCTCCAGCGGACCAGCCGGTTTTTCAGCTGGGTGACGGCGGCACGGCCCTGGGGTGTGGTCAGGTTTTGGGTGCCCATCTCTTGACCCAGGAGGGCTTGGGCGGCAATGGCAAGGGAGTCTAGGGCGAAGGCCAGTAGGTTGAAGAAGGCCATGGTGAGCTGGTAGGCGGCCAGGTTTTTCTCACCCTGGGCGGTGACCACGAAGACGGTGGCAAGCAGGGCGACGCGCATGCAGGCGGCGCGAACCATCAGCCAGGCACCGACCTTAAAGACGGCCCCCAGTCCAGCCCTGTCGGGTGCCCAGCCCTGTTCTTGCCCGCGAGTGCGGGCCAGCACTGAGGCGGTGAGTACCAGGGCCATAGCCCATTGTGTGAGAGCGGTTGCGGCCGCTGAACCGGCCACGCCCCAGCCCACAGGATAGACCAGAACCCAGCTCAGCAGCACGTTGAGGGCGGCCCCGGCTATGGCGACGTAGAGCGGGGTTTTGGTGTCTTGGAAGCCGCGCAGGGCACCTGTTGCGGCCAGAACGATGAGCATGCCGGGCAGACCGGCCAGAGAGGGCAGCAGGTAGGCGTTGCCGTAGGTAAGTACCTGACCCTCACCGCCCAGGGCTTTGAGTAGGGGGTGAGCAAGGAGGGCTAGAAGCAGAGCAAAGAATACTCCCAGGCCAGCGGCTACCCATAGGCTGTTGCGGGTAGCGGCAAAGGCGCGCCCGGTGTCACCTGCGCCGACTGCGCGGGCGACGGCGGGCGTGGTGGAGTAGGCCAGGAAGACCATGAGGCCCACCAGGGTTTGAAGGACTGTGGAGCCCAAGGTCAGGCCCGCAAGTTGGGCGCTCCCCAGGTGGCCTACGATAGCTGAGTCTGCAAGCACCAAGAGCGGCTCAGCAATGAGTGCGCCGAAGGCAGGTAGGGCAAGGGCAAGAATCTGACGATTCAGGGAGGGGGTACTCCCCCGGTCTGCTGGTCTGGTTTGAGCTGCGTTTGGCATAGCTTCTAGCCTAGCTCTTAGGCTGAGCCCTCCACCAGGTAGGCTCTGGGCAGTTCCAAGGGTAGCTAGGGGCGGGCCATAATGTAGGTTTTACGTCCGGCAAACCTATCGGTTCGCACCTGCACAAATCCCTCTTTTTCGTAGAAGCGGATTGCGCGGGCGTTAGTGGTCAGTACTTCTAGCTCGGCGGGACCGGGGTCAAGGACCCGGCTGAGCAGGGCGTGGGCGATACCGGTGCCGAAAGCCTGTGGGTGCAGGTAGAGCATCTCAAGTTTCTGCACCTCATAGGGTATGCGGGTGGCAAAGGCTAGGCCCAACAGACCCCCTAGATCTGCGGGGCTAGTCTGTGGTGCCGCTACAGTTTCCGCTGATCGCACAGCCACTAGGGCACGGCGGCGCTGGCCCAACTGGGGCTGTACGTCCTCACCGGTACCAGCGGTGGATTCGAGCCACTGGGCAAAGCCCTCGGCACGGGCTTCTAGCTGGCTCTCCTGAGCCTTAAAGACCTCGGGGGTAAAGTCGCCGGCGTAGGCTTCTCGCCAGGAGGTAATACGCAGCTGCTCCCAGGCCCTTGCCTCCGCTGGCAGAGGTGGGCGAACCTCAAATTTCACGGTGTCCTCCAACCCCACCAAAAGATGTGAGATGGGTGGGGGCACAGAATATCGTACAACACCAACCTGCGAAGGATGTTTTTCTGTCAGTGGGAGGTAGTAGGCGAAGTCCTGCACCAGCACACCGGGGGCTAGCTAGAACTGGCGGGTTCCCACGATGGTGTAGCCCATCTTCTCCTAGAACTTCTGAGCCCGGCAATTCTCCTGGTGGGTAGCTCAATAGATGCCCTCTATCCCGGCGGCAGGAGCCTGGTCTTTTAACCCGCTCCATGAGCTCACCGGCCAGCCCGTTACCCCGCACAGCAGGGCCCAGACAGAACTTACTCAGGTAGGCGGCTGTGCTGAGAATCTCACCGCATCAGGCAGAGAGTGGAGGCCGTGAGCACTTACGCTTTCTCGTAGCCGCGCAGCTTATTGAGGGCGCGACGTTCAGTTTTAGTGGGTCTGCCCGCGCCGCGTTCGCGCCGGGGTAGGGTTCCGCTGGTCAGGTAGGCGGGCTTGGGGGCAGAGATGTCCTCGTAGCAGGTAACAGCTACGGGTGCGCCGACCCGTTTGGACAGGGTTTTACGTACCACCAGTGTGCGCTCCCAGCCAGGGTAACGCACGGTGACGGTGTCTCCGGGGCGCACCTTTTGGGAGGGCTTGGTGTGGGCCCCATTAAGCCGAATGTGGGCGGCCTTTACTTCGCTGGAGGCCAGCGAGCGCGTCTTAAAGATGCGGACGGCCCACAGCCAGGCGTCAAGTCGAACGGGTGCCTGTGCTTCTTCTGCCGCGGGTGGGGGCACCGCTCCGGCGCCGGTGGGTTGAGTCATGTCTTCTAGGGTAGTCACCAGGCCACCTCAATAAAAGCAGGGGCCGGGTCTGTAGCAGCTAAGAGCATTGCATGAAGCCAAGGGGTAGCGCCTCAGAGGCCCCATGGGCAGAGCACTGTTACCGGCCCTAGACTGGATGGTATGGCTTTTACTTCTCCTACAGTTAGAAAGCAGGCGGAGCTTCCAGCGGGTTCCTGCTCTCTACCTCGCGATGAGGCTCTTCCCGGTACAGCGGCCCAGGTAACTACCTGGGTTCTTGTGGAGCACCCGGGTGGCTGGGGGCGAGATATTCTGGATGGGTCAGCATTTGGCCAGCCTCTCTCCACTGAGCTGTCGGCGCGCATGGAGCAACTGGGGGCCCGCCTGCTTCTGGTGCGTAAGCCGGGACGGGAGGGCCAGGTACTTATGGCTAGTGGGGAGTCCCGCAGGGCCTACCTTGCCCGGGTAGGAGGTCGGGGCTTTGAGCCTGCCGTGCTTTATACTTTTGAGGTTTCAGATGTGGCAGACCTGCTGACGCTCCCCCTGGAAAAGCCAGAAACTATACCCGGACTAGTTGTTTCACGTGAAACCCTGGTGCTGATATGCACCCATTCTAAGCGCGACCGGTGCTGTGCCTTACTGGGACGCCCCTTGGCGGCTTTCCTCCAGGAGCAGAGCACCGGGGTGCAGGTATGGGAGTGCTCCCACACCGGAGGCCACCGTTTTGGCCCGGTTGCCCTCACCCTACCCAGTGGCTACACCTATGGGCGGCTCACTTTTGAGCAGGCCTTAACTCTCGCCTCTGACATCCGGTCTGAGCAGCTTGCTTTAGCGGGCCTAAGGGGACGCTCAGCCCACACCCCTATCGAGCAGGTAGCGGAAGTTACAGTGCGCTCCTACCTTGTCCAAGAGGGCGAGAAGCCACGAATCAATGACCTCAGCCCCGAACGGGTAAACACACCGGCAGACGGAACCGTCCAGAGCGCACGCGTGACCCACCGGGACGGGCGGGCATGGCTAGTTACCGCCCATGAGGTAGAGCTACCTGCCCGGCCGGCCTCCTGCGGCAAAGACCCCAGCCCGGCAACTAGCTGGCAGGTAGAGAGCATAGCCCCCACCCAGCCTGCGGAGGGCTAGACAGCTCTAGCGCCCTCTTAGTCCACTGCCAGCCGCCGCATAAACCGGCCCATAAGTTCGTAAGCTTGACTGCGGGCGGGTTGGGCGGAGAGAAAAACATCGTGAGTAGCACCGTCAATGACTTTACTGGTGACATCGTTGCCCAGTTCTAGGGCCCAGCGGCGGATTTGCTGAACAGAGAGTACCGCGTCAAAGTCATGTTTCTGGCCCGGTGCGCTCAGCCGCCCGGAGCGGGCTGAGGTCAGTACCAGCACCGGGGCTGTGATGCCGGTACCCCGGTGGAGCTTAGCCTGGGCGCGCCGGATAGCGGTGAGCCAGCCTGCGTAGATGGGAGGGAAGTCGAGGGTCTTCCAGGCGGTCTTGAAGTCCCAGGTGCCGCCGGTGCTGTGGTGCAGGGAACGGGCGTAGGGGTCGGGTGCGGGCTTTTTGAGGACGGTGCGCGGGTTCAGGCGGGCGGCGGTAGCGGCCAGGGCGGTCAAACCGGCCTGGGCAACCGGCCCTTCAAAGTGATCCAACCAGGGCGAGTTGAGTATCAGGGCGGTAAGTTCTGGCGGGGCGGTCTGCCCCGCCCACAGGCTGGTGATGAGCCCGCCGGTGGAGTGCCCCATGAGCACCACCTGCTGGTGCCCGTCACGGCTGGTTATTAGTTCCCAGGCGGTGTCCAGTTCTGCAAAGTAGTCGGTGATGTCCTCGGTGTAGAAGGGGGTCTGGCCGGTGCGCAGGGAACGTCCGTACTTTCGTAGGTCAAGGGCGTAGAAGTCGTAGCCACGGGCTGCCCACCAGTCCCCCAGTTCCCGCTGGAAGAAGTAGTCCACAAAGCCGTGTACATAGAGCACAGCACCCGCTGACGGGGTGGGGCCAGAATCGGCGGGCCGGTGAACCAGAGTGGCCACCAGCGGGCCTTCGGAATCAGCGCCCAGGTCAAGGCTTTCGGCTGTGTAGGGGTGCCCAAGAATATCCTGCTCTTTCATAGGGTCAGTCTACGCCCACCGGCAGGCGAGAAGGTTTCTTACGCCCCTGTGACGCTGGGGCTAGGGGCAGTTTATTCAAGCTAGCATCCGGCCCTATCATAGAGAGAGACAAACGTGATGCTAACAACATTATGTGGTTACCCCCAGAGAAAGGCCCGACCTTTGACCTACACCGTCAGCGACTACCTCCTTGACCGACTTGTTGAGCTGGGGGTTACCGATATTTTCGGTGTTCCCGGCGACTTTAACCTCCAATTCTTGGACCACGTGGTTGCCCACAAGACCCTGGCATGGGTGGGCAACGCTAACGAGCTCAATGCCGGCTACGCCGCCGACGGCTATGCCCGTGTTAACGGTATTGGTGCCCTGGTGACCACCTACGGGGTGGGTGAGCTGTCGGCTATCAACGCCACGGCGGGTTCCTACGCCGAGCATGTGCCCGTCCTGCACATTGTGGGTGCGCCCTCTAAAGATGCTCAGGCCGCCCACCTGACCATGCATCACACCCTGGGAGACGGCGATTTCACCCACTTTATCCGCATGGCCTCCGAGGTTTCCTGCGCTGTGGCTAACCTGGAACACGCCACCGCGACCGGTGAGATTGACCGCGTCCTGCGCGAGATGATGATTCAAAAGCGGCCCGGTTATATTCTGCTAGCTACCGATGTGGCCCGGGTTGAGGTGGCACCGCCCCAGGCACCGCTGGAGCTGCCCCAGGCGCTCTCATCCCCCGGTGCTTTAGAGTCCTTCCGGGCAGATCTTGCCACAGCACTTGCAGGTAAAAAGGCCACCGTTCTAGCGGACCTACTGGTTCACCGCATGGGGGCGCAGGAACAGCTGGCCCAGCTCCTTGCCACCACCGGCCTACCCTACGCCACCCTCATGTGGGGTAAGACCCTGGTTGATGAGTCCAAGCCTGCCTTTGCGGGCATTTATGCCGGCCTTGTTTCTGATGCGCGGGCAAAGGATGCTGTGGAGCAGGCCGAGGCCCTGATTTGCGCCGGTGTCACTTTTACCGATACCACCACGGCTGGTTTCTCGCAGAAGCTCCCCGAGAATACTGTCTTTTTGGGGGCGCAGACCGCCAAGATTGGTCGGCGCACCTATGCCCCACTGACCCTGGCTGCCGCTCTCGATGTGGTGCGGGAGGTTGCCCTTGAGGTGGGAGCCCAGCCCAAGGAGCTCCTGCCCTGGGCCGAGGAAGAAAACCAGGGAGTAATCGCCTGGGATGAGCCGCTCACCCAGGATGTTCTCTGGTCTCTGCTGTCTCAGAAACTTTCACCGGGCAATATTGTGGTGGCCGACCAGGGCACCTCTTTCTTCGGTATGGCTTCGCGCCGCTTCCCCGAGAACTCAATGTTTATTGGCCAACCCCTGTGGGGCTCTATTGGCTACACCCTACCGGCTATGTTGGGGGCGGCTATAGCTGACCGTTCAGCACGCGGGGTTCTGCTCATTGGTGACGGCTCAGCCCAGCTGACCTTCCAGGAAATCGGTACCATGCTGGAGCAGAAAATTAACCCGGTGGTGGTGCTCATTAATAACAAGGGTTACACGGTGGAGCGTGCTATCCACGGAGCCACCCAGCCCTACAACGATATCCGCACCTACAACTGGCAGCTGATTCCGGCGGCTTTGGGCGCACAGGAGGACGATGTACTCATGCTCAAGGTCTCTACCGCCCGTGAGCTGGTCGAGGCTGCCAAGCTCACCCACCAAACCCGTGACAGGCTGGTCTTTATAGAAGTCGTCATGGATCAGGACGACGTCCCGGCTCTGCTGGCGGATGTGGCCGCTGCACTGACCCGCGCCAACTCATAGGTGGCACCTGCCAGTAGTCCGCCTTAAAAATAGCCGCCCCTCTCCCCTGGTTCTAGGTGGGAGGGGCGGTGCTTTTGCAGTATGCCTGCCGTGAGTAGGTATGCCAGGGAAAAGCGGTGTAGCTCTCAAAATACGATAAACCCCGGGGGGTATAATTTTTCTGTAGGGACCACCCAAACACGAAAGTAGAGAAGCCGTGAAACTCGATCCCGATGAGATGAAACCCGTCATCAACCGTCTTAAGCGTGCCCAGGGCCAGCTCAACGGTGTTATTCGCATGCTCCAAGAGGGCGATGACTGCCAGAAAATTGTTACCCAGCTGGCCGCCGCATCCAAGGCGGTAGACCGGGCCAGCTTTGCGGTGGTGGCCTGCGGCCTTCAGCAGTGCCTAGCGTCCGATAACCCGGAACTCAGCCCCCAGGAACTTGAAAAAATGTTCCTCTCCCTGGCCTAAAGCAGACCCCAGATACTAGTAATGCCCCGGCAAGGTATTTGGCGTAGGGGAAGAGACCGCGCTGGGGCACATCAATCTGTGCGGGGAGGTCGGTGGGGATAGCCGTCGTGTGCTGTCCTTACCTTGATGCGGCCAACTGAGTGAGGGTACTGACAGCGATATATATGGAAATAAGGTAGAGGAAGCCTGCGAAGGAAAGCTGGAGAGCCCTGCGGGAGACACGTTTACCCACCCAACCGCCAGCAAGTACTCCTGCCACGGTGGTCAGCAGTAGGGGAAGCAGTAGCGCCCAGTCGAGGGCCGCCAGGTGGCTGGCGCTCAGGGCGAGAGTGATAAGGCTGTTAATGAGGATGACCAGCAGGGAGGTAGCCACAGCCGCCCCCATTCCCAGCCCCAGAATCAGGGTGAGGGCGGGGACAATAGCAAAACCTCCGCCCACACCAAAGAAGCCAGTCAGAAAACCTACCCCGCTAGCGGCACCGATGAGGCGGGTGAGCCGACCGGGTGCTAGATGGGTGGTGTGAGCGGGGTGGGAGGGGCGTGCGGGTGTGGCCCTGAGGGCCTTGGTCACCATGAGGCTTGCCACCACTACTAGGAGTGCGGAGAAGGCCAGGAGCAGGGCGCTGCCGTCTACCCCTACAGATAGCATCCGCCCCACAGAGGCACCGGCTATACCCAGGGCACCAAAGGTAATGCCCTGCCGCCACCGAACGGTGCGAGCGTGCGTGGCGATTCCGGTAATAGAACCCAGGCTGACGATAACGAGTGATGCCAGGGTGGCAGAAGCTGGTGCCATTCCAGCCCCGTAGACCAGCAGGGGCACGGCCAAGATAGCGCCGCCGCCGCCCAGGGCGCCCATGAGTAGGCCAATGAGCAGGCCCCCTACCAGCATGAGAAGCACCAAGGCCACCTTTCTATTACCTGATCCATCTCACCTTAGGCTACCCCAGGTGTGCACCCGGGCAAGGTAACTTGCCGTGCCTGCGCAGGCAGTTAGTCATTCAGGGCCTTCTTGCGGGCCAGCGGCCACAGGGCAAGCATGGCAACAGTGACCATCAGCGAGGTGTACACCTGGGTACGACCCGATTCACTACCCATCATGACCACCAGAACAAAAAGCACCCCGCCAATCAGGACGATATTCAACCAAGGGAAAAGCCAGACCTTCAGTTTAAGGTCAGCCACCTGCTCCGGGGTCATTGTGCGGCGCAGGTTCCACTGGGTCAAGGCAATAAAGACATAGACAAAGAGCGCCACCAGGCCAGCGGAGTTCATGATGAACTCAAAAATACCGGAGTCAGGAGCCACAAAGTTCACCAAGGAAGCAATCACACCACCCACGGTGGAGGCAAAGAGCGCGTAGACCGGCACTCCCCTACTTGACCTACGGGCTAGGAGGGCCGGGCCGAAGCCCTGCTGGGCGAGCGCAGCGGCCATACGCGATGCCGAGTAGAGACCAGAGTTCAGGACCGACACCACGGCGGTAAAGATAACCAACTGCATGATGACCGACGCGGCGGGAATCCCCAGGCGTTCAAAGACCTGGGTGAAGGGCGCGGCTGCGACGTTGGTGGGTTCAGGTAGCTCATCCCAGGCAATGACCATGCAGATCACCGCAATAGCCCCTACAAAGAAGAGCAGGATGCGCCAGATAATAGTGGAGGTAGCCTGCCTAATCCCCTTAGCCGGGTCCTCAGATTCAGCGGCGGCCATCACCGCAATTTCGGTGCCAAAGTAGGAGAAAATCACCAGGGCAACACCGGTGAGGGCGATACCGTAGCCGTGCGGGGCGAACCCGCCGTGGGCCCAGAGGTTGCTCACGCTCAGGGTGGCATCTGGCCACAGGCCCAGGGCGTAGAGGGTGCCTGCCCCCAGGAAGACCACAATAGCGAGCACCTTAATGGAGGCCAGCCAGAACTCGACTTCACCGAAAGTACGTACCGAAATGAGGTTGGTGCCCACAAAGATTGCAAGCAGGGCCAGGGAGGCACCCCAGGCGGGCAGGCCGGGGAACCAGGTGGCCAGGGTTTCACCACCGAGCACCGCCTCGTAGGCCAACACCCCTACCCAGAAGTACCAGTAGAGCCAGCCCACCAGGTAGGCCGCCCAGTTGCCTAGGCCCACCCTGGCGTATTCCATGAAGGAGCCGATGGAGGGGCGGGCGGCGGCCATTTCACCCAGCATCCGCATAGCCAGGAAGACCAGTAGACCACCCATGAGGTAGGAAAGGATAGCAGCCGGCCCCACGGACCGAATAACGTTGCCGGAGCCCACAAAGAGTGAAGCCCCGATGATGCCACCCAGGGTAATCATGGTGACGTGGCGGGGCTTGAGCTTGTGGACGGTGGTATCCCCCGAGATACCGGGGGCTGGCCCGTTGGGTGTTGATGCTTGGGGGCTGTTGGCAGGAGGGTGAGCCATGAGTTTCTCCTTATGGGCAGGTGGTGTCACCAAGAATCACTTTCCCACTAGACTACACACAAGACACACCCATATGACCTGAGACACTGTTATATTTCTTGGCAGGTGCCACCAGGCACTACAGGCAAGCCCGAGAACCTGGCGGTTAACCGTCAGAAAGTCTACAAGTGGCTTATCCAAAAGATTGATCAAGAGCTTGCATCTAGACATTCTCTAGGGATTATCTATATGGATGGCGATGGAAGCGACACCTCGTATCGTGATACTCACCGTAGCCTACCTCGTTCCGAACGGAACATTATCGAAGATCCTATTTACCTGGACTCTAAGACATCACAGTTCATGCAGATGGCAGACCACGTAGCCTGGTGTGCAAACGCCAGTATCGCCCAAATACCCAAACATTCTTTTGCGCATCGATGGTATGAACAGTACTTATCGGTAAGAGATGTGGCTAGAAAACCAATTATTTTAAATACACCTGATATAGATCCTTTAAACAGCTAGAACCCCTTGTTCTACCTGTGTAGAGGGGTTCTGCGCTTCTAAATATACTGGTTTGGACACGGGCAAGTCAAGAGTAGAAAATTTCTCTGATCATCCGCTTAGAACCGCCCTCGCTTACCGGCTCGATGAAGTGAGCGGGTGCGCAACACCCAGGAGCGAACGGAGTCCGCGGCAAGGCCGGGGCGCGAATCGCCCTTGCGAGCGAAACGCACCGGGCAAGAGGGTCCGCAGGCAGGTAGCACCCCTAATCTCTTGAGATAAGAAAGTAAAAGTATGGAACACCATAAATTGGTCCGCTACCAGAGAACCACTTAATTAGACTTTCTTCACATCAAGCCGGGAACACCCTCCCCTAAATCTAGAAAATCTAGATTCCAAACAGAAAGTTATGCCCCATGAAGACCTCCCTAAAGCCCATACCATCGCTCTTCCTGAAGGCCCCACTGGTAGGCATAGGTGGTATCTCAGCTACCGCAGTTGCCCACCGTTTTACCCTATAAACCTATGTTTACAACACCAGAAGAATCCAGGGAAGCTCTAAACGCCCTAGCATCATCCATGCTCTTCTTAATTTCTTTAGTGTCCTCAATACTCATAATAATTTTTCTGACCTCCAGGGGCGGGCAAGAATATCCACATCATCGTCCCACTCATGACTTTTTACTGCCTGGTGAATCTAATAAATAGCTGTAGAAAAATTTATATCAGCCGACACCAATAAGTGAAGCCTGCCCTCACCTTCTCTATCAGAGGGTGAAGACAGGCTTGACCGTATGGCTCTTACTTCTGCACGAAGTAGAGGCGCTTGTTGACAAACTCGTCCATGCCGTAGGGGCCCAGCTCACGGCCATAACCGGAGTTCTTCACCCCGCCGAAGGGAATCTCAGCTCCCTCCCCGGCAGGAGTGTTCACATTGGCCATGCCCACATCCAGCTGACGGGCCAGCTTCTCGGCACGCTCCCGGTCCTGGGAGAAGACCGCACCACCCAGGCCGTACTGGCTATCATTAGCCAGAGCCAGGGCTTCCTCATCACTGCTGACCCTATAGACGGTAGCAACAGGGCCAAAAAGTTCCTGGTAGTAGACCTCAGAACCCACAGGAACATCGGTGAGGACAGCTGGGGAGAAGTAGGCGCTGGTGTCATCGAGTAGTTCACCACCGGCATGCAGGGTGGCACCGGCGGCCACGGCCTCATCCAGTTGCTTCTTGAGGCCCTCAGCGGCAGAACGTGAGGAGAGGGCCATGTAGGTCGTATCGTCAGCTTCGGTCGGCTTGCCGGGCTTCATAGCCTGGGCCAAGGCAACCAGTTCAGCTACGAACTCGTCATAGATGTCCTCCATGACGATCAGGCGCTTATTGGAGTTGCAGGCCTGACCGGCGTTGTACATGCGGTAGCCCCAGGCGGTTGCCGCGGCGGCCTTCACATCGTCGGTATCAAGCACAATGTAGGGGTCAGATCCGCCCAGTTCCAGAACGGCCTTCTTGAGGTTGCGGCCTGCAATGCCGGCAATAATGGATCCGGCGCGCTCTGAGCCGGTCAGGGAAACACCCTGAATGTGGGGGTGCTCAATGATGGTTTCAATCTGCTGGTGGCTAGCAAAGACGTTCAGGTAGGTGCCAGCTGGTAGACCAGCGTCCAGCATCAACTGTTCGATAGCCTGGGCGGAGCGGGCACAAATTTCGGCGTGCTTGAGCACGATGGTGTTACCCAGCATCAGGTTGGGCGCGGCAAAGCGGGCCACCTGGTAGTAGGGGAAGTTCCAGGGCATGATTCCCAGCAGGGCGCCCAGGGGGCGACGCTGAATGTAGGCCTCAGAGCCTTCGGTCTGGGAGGGGATTGGCTCGTCCTTGAGCTGGTCAGGAGCGATATCTGCATAGTAGGTGAAGATCGCGGCGGAGAACTCAGCCTCTTCAAGGGCTTCGGGCAGGGACTTACCGGTTTCGGTGCAGATGATTTCTGCTAACTCCTGCTTGCGCTCTTCAAAGAGCTGACCGATCCGGCGCACAATGGCCGCACGATCCTCCAGGCTGGTCTTGCGCCAGGTCAGGTAGGCGGCGTGGGCGCGCTCTACAGCCTGGATGGCTTGCTGGTCGGTGAGAGTGGGGAAAGTTTCGAGGATCTGCCCGGTGGTGGGGTCCTCTACGCGGTAGTTACTCATGGATCATATTCCTTTTGTGTCTCTTAGGGTTGATGCGGCTAGGCGCTCCTAGGCCGACTAACCAGCTCGCAGACGATTCATGCCAGCCAGCCGATTGCCGGGGACACCCGCCCTGCCTATCGCTGGGTATTAGCCGGCGACCTTGCGGATTTCTTCAACGAAGATATCCAGGGCCTGGCCCAGCAGTTCATCACCGATGGTCAGCGGCGGCAGCAGGCGCACCACGTTACCGTAGGTGCCACAGGTCAGAATGAGTACACCGCGCTCAGCGCAGGCGGCGGCAATCTCTTTAGCGGCGGTGGCGTGGGGTTCCTTGGAGTCGGAATCTGCCACGAACTCCACGGCGAACATAGCGCCACGGCCACGGATTTCACCCACGATGTCCAGCTCTTCAACCAGGGGGGCCAGCTTCTGGCGGGCGATTTCTTCAATGTGGCGGGCGCGGGCAGAAAGATCCCACTCTTCCATGGTGTCGATAGTGGCCAGGGCTGCAGCGCAGGCCACGGGGTTACCACCGTAGGTGCCGCCCAAACCGCCGGGCTGGACTTTGTCGAAGAGTTCGGCGCGGCCGGTGACAGCAGAGAGGGGCATACCACCGGCAATACCCTTAGCTGTGGTGATCAGGTCAGGTTCGATACCTTCGTGGTCGCAGGCGAACCAGCTACCGGTGCGGCAGAAGCCAGCCTGTACTTCGTCAGCGATAAAGACGATGCCCTTTTCGCGGGCCCAGGTGACGAGCTCGGGCAGGAAGCCCTCGGCGGGTACGATGAAGCCGCCCTCGCCCTGTACGGGTTCAATCAGGATTGCGGCCACATACTCGGAGCCAATCTGCTTTTCGATCATGTCGATGACCTTGGCGGCAGCTTCCTTACCGCCGACGTTGCCATCGCGGTAGGGGTAACTCATGGGTGCGCGGTAGACCTCGGGCGCAAAGGGGCCAAAGCCCTTCTTGTAGGGTGCGGCCTTGGCGGTCAGTGCCATGGTCAGGTTGGTGCGCCCGTGGTAGGCGTGGTCAAAGACCACTACGGCGTTGCGCCCTGTGGCGGCGCGAGCGATCTTGACGGCATTTTCTACAGCCTCAGCGCCGGAGTTGAAGAGCACGGTACGCTTGTCGAAGTCGCCGGGGGTGAGCTTATTGAGTTTCTCGGCAACAGCCACGTAGCCCTCATAGGGGGTGACCATGAAGCAGGTGTGGGTGAAGTGACTGACCGCTTCTTGGACGGCGGCCACAACCTTGGGGGCCGAAGCGCCCACGGAGGTCACGGCAATACCGGAGCCCAGGTCGGCAAAGGAGTTACCGTCCACATCGACGATCACACCACCGTCTGAGTCTGCGGTGTAGACAGGCAGGGTGGAGGCCACGCTACCGGGTACGTTGGCGCTGCGGCGGGCGGCCAGTTCTGCTGAGCGGGGGCCGGGGACGGGACCGTTTAGCTTGATTTCTTGGGGCAGGCGGTAGGTAATCTCAGCCATGGTTTTCCTTAAAAAGTTTTGTAATTACAGAAAAGTTGGGTGGCCGCCGGTGGGGACCGGCGGCGCAGGGTAGCTAGCTGGTGTAGGGGTTACGCATGCCGATGTACTGAATGGAGGAGTACTCGTCAATGCCTTCTGCCGCGCCTTCACGGCCCATACCGGACTGTTTGACACCACCAAAGGGGGCCGCCGCGTTAGAGACGACACCGGCGTTGAAGCCCATGATGCCGAACTCTAGGTGGTCAGAAGCCCGGTAGAGGCGGTCGATGTTTTCGGTAAAGACGTAGGAGGCCAGGCCGTATTCGGTGTCGTTGGCCAGGGCGTAGGCTTCGTGTTCCTTGCTGAAGGTAAAGATGGGGGCGATGGGCCCAAAGATTTCTTCGCGGGCTACGCGAGCGTCCAGGGGCACATCAACTAGCACGGTGGGCTGGAAGAAGTAGCCGGCGCCCTCCCCCTTCTTACCGCCGGTGAGCACGCGGGCACCCTTGGCGACAGCGTCTTCAACCAGGGCAACCATGGAGTCCTGGGCCTTCTGCTCAATGAGCGGGCCACAGGTCACGCCCTCATCCAGGCCATTGCCCACCACCAGTTCGCTCATTTTCTGGGCAAACTTCTGGGAGAACTCTTCGGCCAGGGATTCGTGGACGATGAAGCGGTTAGCGGCGGTGCATGCCTCACCGATGTTGCGCATCTTGGCGGCCATGGCCCCGGCAACCGCCTGGTCGATGTCGGCGTCCTCAAAGACGATGAAGGGGGCGTTGCCGCCCAGTTCCATGGAGGTACGTAGGACGTTCTCAGCGGCCTTTTTAAGAAGTTGCTTACCCACCGGGGTGGAGCCGGTGAAGGAGACCTTGCGCAGGCGCGAATCGCTCATGATGGGCTCGGAGATAGCTGCCGCCGACTTGGAGGAAACCACGTTGAGTACACCTGCGGGCAGGCCGGCGTCCATGAGGGTTTGGGCCAGGTATTGGCTGGTGAGCGGGGTTAGGCGGGCTGGCTTGAGCACCATGGTGCAGCCTGCGGCGATGGCGGGGGCTACCTTGCGGGTGCCCATGGCCAGGGGGAAGTTCCAGGGGGTAATGAG
>NZ_JBLXXS010000023.1:0-16741 GCF_048513555.1 Rothia sp. P5766
TAAACATGATGCTCACTAAACTGCCCTCAGGTGGCGAGCCCCACCCTTTTACCGGGGCGCTCCTGCGCGTAGGCTAAAAGTAAACGATTTCCTCCCTTAAGGCAGGCTATGAACCCCCTTGTGCTCTGCACCCTCATCATCATTGTGACCCTGGCCGTCAGCGGCTACGCCAAGGTCAAAGAGCCAACCAGCACAGTCACCGCGATCGTGAACCTCAAGCTGAACAGATTCCTCCCCGTCAAGCTTGTTGCCCGGGTACTTCCCTGGGCTGAGCTGGCCCTCGCGGTGGCCCTCCTGGTGCTCCCCGGCACCTTCCAAATCCTTGCCGCCCTAGCTTCCCTTGCACTCTTCGCAAGCTACTGGGCAGTTATCGCCCGTGCCCTGGTACAAGGCAACACCGCAAGCTGTAACTGCTTCGGTGGCGCCTCAACCGCCCCCACCTCAGTCTTTACTCTCATTCGGAACACCGCTCTCTTCTTGGCCTCAGCGGGTGCGCTCATCGGTGCCCTCAACACCGGTGGCTCTGCTATTACCCAGCTGCTCGCTCTAGATTCAGCTGGTTGGCTCTGGCTCATTGGTGCCTTTTTAGCTTCACTCACCCTATGGTCCATCAACCGGGCCGAAAGCCTGAAAACACCCCCTAGCCAGCAGCTCGAGCAAGCACCCCCGGCGGCTGCCGCTCAGGCAGAGGACGACTATATCCGCACTCCCATCCCCTACTCCGCTCTCTACTACCCCGCGGAGGATCCCACCTCTTCTAGAGACGGCACCGGCCAGCAAACCAGCCTCCGTGACCTGGCACTAGCCCAGGCCCGCATCATCATCTGGGTCTCCCCCGGCTGCGGACACTGCCACAAGGTGGTGAACAAGCTCGCAGGTTGGCAGGAGCAAATCCCAATGATTGCTCTTCACCCGGTAGTTGCTAGCGACAAGGACGTCAGCGCATTTGCCATGGCGCCCCATATCCAGGTCCTCATTGACCCCGGCTTTATGACCCGCAAACTGTTCGGTCAGGGAACCCCCGGCGCCCTAGCGCTGGGCATGGACGGTCTCCTAGCCGGCGGACCTGTCACCGGGGGTGACAATGTCATCACCTTTGTCGAAGACATCATTACCGAAGTCACCCAGGACTACCCCAACCATGTCCAAGACGGTTCCTCTACTCCTGACGGTACCCGCCAAGCTTAAGCGCGTCCCCTCATCCCTTCATGGGGTAGATCAGATTGAAAAGGCCGGTCTAGCTCATCAACCCAGCTAGACCGGCTTCTGCTCAAATAGCCTGTGACCCTTGCCCAATTTAGAGGATACTGAACTGCTGTAGAGTCTCCTCTGGTAGGAAAGCCGCCACCGCCAAGGCAATCAGGAAGGCTAAAGAGATAGCGCCGAGTACCGTGGACTTCCAGCCGGGGTGAAGCTCATTGAAGGTTACAAGCCCGGGGTGCTGGGTTTTCATCTGGGTTACGTTAATAACCTTGTATACAGTGGTTTGCGGTGAGATAGCTGTAGCAATGGCGCGCATAGTCTTGGCGTCCCAGATACGCCCATCAAGACGGAAAATCCGTTTCTGCTTCGAATTAAGAGCCCACAGGGCTGGGGCCCCTTTGAACCGTAAAGCAGCGATACCCTTTAGTTCTTTACCCGATGCTTGTTTGGGGGTAAGGCGCTCAGCCAGAACGGTATGTTCGATGTCGGCAAGGGGAACAGTTTCCCAGCCCACGAGTTTGCCCCGCAAGATATGGCTATTGGTTTTGACAATAATCTGGGGTCGTAAAACGGAATAGATAGCGCAAATAGCTCCCAGGGCAATAAACACCAGTATGACCATCACGATAGGGGTGGGGCGTTTAGTCAGCATGAACCAGATGCAGGCTAAGGCAAGGACGGTGCTGGGGACACCGGCGATAAGCCTGCGATGGTAGGAGTGGATACGAGGGTGGTAGATAGCCCTTACTTGGCCGTATTTCTCGGGTACTTGGTGCACGTGTTCTGCCATGGCTCTACTCTATCGACATAGTCGTGCCTCTCCGGGCACAACCCGGCGTGAGCTACATTTAAAGGGTGCATTTTCGTTCTTCTGTTGATCGTGTCCTTGCCTACTGGGTGATGGGGGTTGCTCTTGCTATCCTCCTAGCGCTCGGCTCTCTCGCTCTCATTAACCGGCTGGTGTACGGCCCCGAGGGGCAGGTTCGTGCCTATTTTGCGGCTTTGCGGGAGGGGGACGGCGCCAAGGCACTCGGCATCTTGGGGGTTGAAGCACCCGATGCTGGAGCGGCTGTGCTCGACGGCAAGGGGCTTAAGGCGGCAGTCGATTCTCTGCACAATGTTGATTTGACCACCCTAGAAATTACCGATGGAGGGCAGAAGGCCACGGTTCGGGCCTCTTATACTCTGGACGGTCAGGAGGCCAGCACAGATTTTTCTCTGCACAAGGTGGGCTCCCACTGGGGTGTATTCGATAGCTGGAACATAGATCTGGAAGAGCTACCCACGGTTAAGGTGGAGTCTCCCATGGTGCAGGCGGCAACCCTCAATAATGTGAAAGTAGCTATTGCCGACGGCGATGAGGACTTTGGTGCTTTCTTTCCAGGGCTTTACACCGTGACCTATGAGTCAGCTCTGTTCTCTGCAAGTTCTGACCGGGTGGCACTCACCTCAGCCGAGGGTGAGCCGACACTGAAGGTGGCTTTGGAGCCCTCCGATGCGGCTAAAGCCTCAGTTCAGCAGCAGGTGCGGACCTACCTTGATAGCTGTGCCACCCAGAATTCGCTCTACCCTGCCGGGTGCCCTTTTGAGTATGACTTCACGGGCCGGGTCAGTGGGAACGTGACCTGGACGATTAAGGAGTACCCGGAGCCAGCAGTGAGCCTCGATGGCAATAGGTGGAAGCTCGGTCCGGGTAAGGGAATCGCTGAGATTTCGTTTACACAGCTTGATCTCTACACCGGTAAGACTAAGCAGGTCACGGATCAGGTTCCTTTCAAGCTTTCAGGAAGGCTAACTACTTCTGACCAGACCATTACCTTTACACCGGCTACGTAACTTATTGGCTTTTACGGAGCTCATCTCACTGTCTGCCCTCCTAGGAGGGCAGACAGTTTTCTATGGGTTTTAACTGTGGGATGTGTGCCTTGAGCATGCCGTGTTCGCCAACTAGCTCGGGGCTGGCGTTTAGGGGTGTTGACGAACGAGTGACTGGCCTTGCTCATGCCGTGTTCGCCAACTGGTTCGGGGCTGGCGTTTAGGGGTGTTGACGAACACCGTATGAGCAGAGGCAATAAGCCCCCTAGTTAACCCCGCGCAGATCAAGCACCAGGTCTGATTCATCTCCCTGGTCGCCGGTCACAACTACAGGTAGCCCCCAGTCCTGCTGGTAGAGATGGCAGGCCGCGTGATCCGGAATCTCACCCCCAGGTTCCCCATCACAGGCAGCCGCGCGGGCGGTAATGTGTAGGACCGCTTCGGTAATTTCTGGGTTGAGGCGCAGGGTGCGGGTGAGCCCCTGGGCGGTACCAGCTCCCTCCAGGATGAAATTTTCGGGGGTGGACGAAATCTTGAGCTGGGTGGGGTCGCCCCAGCGGGTGTCGAGTTTCTGCCCGGTGGGTGCGCTGAAGCGGGCGGTGAGGTTGAGGGTGCCGCCGGTGAGACGGGTAGATTTGCGGGTGACCTGAGCGGTGCCTTCGTCCACGTGTTGTATGGCTTCAGGGATGCTGATGCGCACGAGCTGGTGGGCGTTGGCTTCTACTGCGATGAGGCGGGAGCCGCCGTCATGGGTCTGTTCTACGATCAGGTCGGAGGGTTCTGCCAGGCCGCGTGCCAGGGTTCCTAGCTCCCCGCTGGCAGGGTCAAAGCGGCGGATTGCGCCGTTGTAGGTGTCGGCAATGGCGATGGAGCCGTCGGCTAGTTCGGTCAGGCCCAGGCAGTGTTGCAAGCGGGCTTGGGGGTGGGGTCCATCGACGAAGCCGAAGTCGAAGAGGCCGATGCCGATTGCGGTGCTGACGGTGGCTTCTGCGCCATTGAAAGTGATGTGGCGTAGGGCGCTGGTTTCTGAGTCGGCAACCCAGATGGAGCCGTCAGCGCTTTCGATGATGCCGGAGGATTGGGCGAACCAGGAGTCTGCGGCGGCACCGTCTTTGAGGCCTTCGGCACCGGTTCCGGCGAAGACGTCGAGTTGGCCGGTTTCGGGGTTGTAGCTAAAGATTTGGTGGGTTCCGGCCATGGCGATGAGGAAGGCTCTGGCGGCGCGGGAATAGACCAGGTCCCAGGGGGATGAGAGGGCCACGGTGAGGGGGTCGGCGCCGGTGGCAATGTAGTTGGGGTCTTGGCGAGCGCTTTGGCCATCGATCAGGCGTTGGGTTCCGCTTCCGGCCAGGGTGGTGACTTCTCCGGTAGCTAGCTGGAGGCCGCGGATACGGTGATTGACGGAGTCTGCGATAAGTACGTCAGCGGCAAGTTCTTGGCGCAGGTGTTCGGGGACGAGGGCTAGACCTTGAGGCTCGTTGAAGCGGGCGGTGGCGGCGTTACCGTCTGCGTAGCCTTTTTCGGTGCCGCCGAAGGTGGCCAGGGGGGTTTCGAGGTCTGCTCCTAGGTGGACGAGCCGGTGGTGGGCGGTGTCGGTGACCAGGTAGGTGCCATCGACTCCTGCGAGGTCGGCGGGCAGGGCCAGGGCTTTGCCGGGGAAGGCGAAGGTGCCTTGGGCTTTGGGGCGGGGAACGTAGGGTCCGTCGCCGCGGTGGAGGGTGCCCTGCAGGTCGTGGGTTTGGACGAGTTCTTCGACCAGGCAGGTGAGCCCTTGGACGTGGCCTTCGCCGGAGAGGTGGGCGATGATGTAGCCTTCGGGGTCGATGACGACCAGGGTGGGCCAGGCCCGGGCGGTGTAGGCGGCCCAGGTCTCGAGGTTGGGGTCATCGAGGACGGGGTGGGTGATGTCGTAGCGGTCTACGGCGGCGGCGAGCGCCTGAGGGTCTGCTTCGTGTTCGAATTTGGGCGAGTGGACGCCAATGGTGACGAGCACGTCGGAGTATTTTTCTTCGAGGGGGCGTAGTTCATCGAGTACGTGCAGGCAGTTCATGCAGCAGAAGGTCCAGAAGTCCAGGATGACGATTTTGCCCCGGAGTTTTTCGAGAGAGAGTTCTTGGTCACCGGTGTTGAGCCAGCCTCTACCGACAAGTTCTGAGGCACGGACTTTGCTCTGGCGTGCGGCTGCATGATCTGCCATGGGTGTACCTTTCGTGTGTGCCCTGAGGGCGTTCGGTTTGTTCTGTACCAGCCTATCCAAGGAGCTGGGTGGCGGTTATTTGTTGCGCTCTGTGTAGTGGGAGCCGGTTATAGAACTCAACTGTGCGTAATAGTTGCGTAACAGCTAGGATTGTCTGCGGTTGCTACCGTTGGTGGGGCCTGACCACGGGGGAAGTTTTTCCGTATGCCGATGGTTATGTTTGGGGTGCGTGCCGGTTGGTGCGCTTTTACGCTAAAGAAGGTTCATGTGAGCTCTCCGCATCAAGCTGGTTCTTTACCCCCGGCTTCTCAGAAGCTGGCGAGGTCCTTGCGGCCGCGTCACCTGTCGATGATTGCCCTGGGCGGGGCGATTGGGGCTGGTTTGTTGGTGGCTTCGAGTACGGCCATTGTGACTGCTGGTCCGGCGGTTATTTTGACCTATCTTTTGGCTGGTGGTGTGCTGGTTTTGGTCATGCGGATGCTGGGTGAGATGTCGGCCCGGACTCCTGAGACGGGGTCGTTTTCAGTGTATGCGCGACGTTTTATTGGCCCGTGGGCTGGTTTTTCTGTGGGTTGGCTGTACTGGTGGTTTTGGTCGGTGACGGTGGCGATTGAGGCTACGGCGGCGGCTCAGATTGTGACGGCGTGGCTGCCTGCTTTGCCCCAATGGTTGCTTGCGCTGGTGTTTGTGCTGGCTTTTATGGGGTTGAATCTGCTGTCGGTGCGTTCTTACGGTGAGGCTGAGTTCTGGTTTTCGTCCATTAAGGTGGGAGCTATCGCCGTCATTATTGTGGTGGGGGTTCTTGCCCTGCTGGGGATTATTCCCAGTTCCACAGCTTCTTGGGGTAATTACTCGGCTTCTGGTGGGTTCTTCCCTCACGGTGGGGGTGCCGTGTTTGCGGCCCTGCTGGCGGTTATTTTTTCGATGTTTGGGGCTGAGATTGCCACGGTGGCGGCTGGGGAGTCGAGTAACCCAGCGGTTGCGGTGACTAAGGCTGTGCGTTCGGTGATGTTCCGGGTCCTCTTCTTCTATGTGGGGTCTGTGGCGGTTACCCTGCTGGTGATTCCGTGGACGGCTGTGACAGGTGGTGTTTCGCCTTTCGTGACCATGTTTGAGGTGCTGGGTATTCCCTGGGCTGGTTTGGTCATGAATGTTGTGATGTTGACTGCCTTGTTGTCTTGTTTGAACGCTAGCCTGTATGCGGCGTCCCGCATGGTCTTTGCTTTGGCGGAACAGGGCGATGCTCCGGCAACCTTCTCCCAGGTATCGAGCACCAGGGCCCCGCAGAACGCTATTGTGCTCTCTTCTCTCATTGGGTTGGCCTCGGTTCTGCTCAACTATTTCATGCCGGATCAGGTCTTTGCGCTGCTGGTGAATTCAACCGGTGGGGTAGGCATTTTTGTGTGGTTGATTGTGGCTGTCTCCCACCTGCGGAGCCGCCGTTTGCTCCCTGCCCGGAGTGAGCAAAGTGCTCTGTACTCCCCCGGCTGGCCCTGGGTCAACTACCTGCTGATTTCGGCCCTGGTGGCCCTGCTAATTTATATGGGGGTTACGGAGGCGCACAGGCTAGAGGTGCTTATTTCGCTGGCTGTGGCGCTGACTCTGTCGCTGATTGGTTTTCGGGTGCATACGGGTGGCCCAGAGAACGGTATAAAATAGCCAGATTTTTTGGGGACAAATAGTGGGGACAGAACCCAGGCGTACGGAGGATACTGGGGAGTAACCCCTGGTCGGTAGAAGCACCTTGTCCCCATATATGGTGGGACGTTCAGGCTTTTGACAGAGAACCCACATGTCACCTGCATACCTACTGGCTATAGTGAGGGTAAAGCAGACCTGCGGTTGGTCTTCCCACTCTCTACCGCCGGTAGCTCTTCCCACCTGTCCCTGCTGTTTGGAGGCTCCCCATGACTCAACAGACCGACTCTTGCCCCGCATCTGCTCTATACCAAAAAATTGCCAGAATTTCTGCCCGCTTGGAGCAGGTCACCCCGCAGTTCGATGGGGCTGTTTCTGTTATTTCTCCTGCTCACCGCGCTGAAAGTGATGAGCAGAGCGCCAAGCCCTGGGGCAAGGCATCCTAGGTTTGATGAGCTATCACCAGCTCATATTGGCGTGGGGCAGGTCTTGTTGAAGATCTGCCCCACTTTTTCTGCCTAATGCTCGCGGGAGTCCTCATCAGCGAGCTTGGCTAGCATGTCGTTGTAGGCATTGAGCTCCGCGTTGCCGTCGCGGTCGGCTTGACGGTCCACACGGCGTTGGACTTTCTTGTCGTTCATTGACCATTGGACAGCCACCGATACGGCAATCACCATGGTTGGTATTTCGCCAATTGCCCACATGAGTGAGCCACCTAGCTGTTGGTCCTCGATAGCCGATAGACCCCAGGGCCGCCCTAGGTTCCCGAACCAGGAGGCTTGAAGGAGGGTATCCATCTGCATGATGGCAATCCCTACAAAGGCGTGGTAACCCAGGGTCGCGATGATCAGCAGAAGTCGCATGAGGTGGGCTGGGCGGTAGGGGATGGGGTCGATCCCGATGAGCACCAGGCTAAAGATGTAGCCGGTAATCAGGAAGTGAATCAGCATAAATTCGTGGCCTACGTGGTAGCGGAGCATGACCCCGAAGAGCGGGGTAAAGTAGACAACCACAATGGAGCCAGCAAAATTCACCGCCGCGAAGATGGGGTGGGTGATGACCTTTGACCAGCCAGAGTGAACCAGGCGCAGGATCCATTCGCGGGGGCCGCGGGTGCCGTCCTGCCGTGGCTCTAGAGCGCGCAGGAGCAGGGTAATGGGGGCTCCGAGCACAAGGAAGATAGGGCAGACCATGGTCAGGAACATGTGCTCAACCATGTGTGCTGAGAAAAGTACACGGGCGTAGACCGTCAGGGCACCAGAGGTGATGTAGAGCAGGATAAAAAGCCCGAAGAACCAGGATAGGGTACGCCCGATGGGCCATTTACCGCCCACACGGCGAACTTTGAGCAGTGCCCATAGGTAGGAAAAACCTGCGCAACAGATGAAAGCGACCCAGAACCAGTCAAAGCGCCACTGGGTGAACCACTCGGCTACATGGGGTTCGGGGGGCATGTCGTAGAGGGTGATGATGCGGACCGGTTCCGCACCGGTGGGCAGGGTTTCTGGGGCAGGTGGCGGGGTACGTGAGAGGGAAACGGCTAGACCGCTGGTGATGCCCATGAGTACCAGCTCGCACAGGATGGCTGACCAGATGCCGCGTGCCGCCCCCAGGTTTCCTGCCTGCATCTGGGGTATTAGGCGCAGGCGGTGGATAGCACCCAAGGCACCCAATGCCAGGGTCAGGGTGAGCTTGGCCAGTACCAAGGCACCGTAGGTGGTAGTGAAAAGTTCACCTAGGTGGTTGAGCCGTACCAGGGCGTTCACCATACCGGAGAGTAAAACCAGAATAAAGCCAAAGAGCGCAAGAGTTGAATAACGGCGTAGAACAGCAAGGGCCAGTGGTGCCCTGCGTGAGGTGGCGGTTTCTTGCCCGCGTTTGGTTTCTACCAGGGTGCCGCTACCGGCGTCCTTTGCTGAAATTGTGCGGCAGATGTAGGCCAGGGTGATGAGCCCGCCGCACCAGAGCACCACGCCGAGTAGGTGCAGTCCCAGAGAGTTCACAGCTCCCATGTGGTCATCACCGCCAGAAGAGTGACCGCCCAGGGCCATGGTGACAATTCCTATCAGGGAAAGGCCAAAGGTTAGGAGTAGGCCGGTCAGGGACCGCACAGCAAAAACCAGGGTAGCGACGACTGCCGCAACCACAATCATGGTGGCCTTTTCTTTACCCGAGTCGATGGTGGTCATGAAGCTGATCAGCTCGGAGGTGTAGTCTGTACTCCCTGAGGGGGCACGGCCCGAGATATCGGCATAGCTAAAAATCAGTACCGCGATAGCGGTCAGGGTCCAGGTAACCGAGGCCGCTGAGGCCAGGTTCATGATCGCGATGAAGGCCGGGTGCTCTGGACGGTGCAGGTTCTTTTCACGCTGGCGGGCAGTAGATGCATGGGCCATGTTGACGTTGACCCGCCCCCGCGCAGAGTCGAGGAACCGAGGAACCAGCCCCAGAGCAAACAGCAGGGCGCCCATGGTCGTGGCCATAGCAAAGTTTTGAACTGTCTCAGCTACGGGTAGGCCCCAGCGCACTACCGGGCCGGCATCGGCCAGGTCGGTGCCGGTGTTAATACCGGTCACCGCCATGCTAATCACCAGGGCCACGAGGGCTACAACGGGGAAAGCCCAAATCAAGTTTCCGGCAAGCCCCTCCCCTGTGCCTGCCGGTCGAATCCGGCCTGTGGTCGGTGAGCTGTCGGATCCCCGCGATTCCTTGCCTGTCTTTTGCGCTGTCATGGTGTGTGTCCTGCCTTCTCTCTCAAGCTAAGTCTGCCTGGGGGGTGGTTTAGCGGAAAAGGCTCTCGCCGATAAACCCGCCTTCGGAGCACCCGGCGGGCAGGGCAAAGACCGCAGACCCGATCGGAACGGTCCAGGTGTTGAGCATATCCAGTTCAGCCAGCCGTTGCTGAATGGGAAGGAACTGGGTCAGGGGGTTAGCCTGGTAAGAGCAGAAGATGAGGCCCGATGAGCTGACCCCGCCCTCTGCTTGGTGGTGCTCAGAGAAGCCTGAGGCGTTCTGGACTGGCTCGTCGTAGTTGTAGCCCCGGCGGAGTATCTGTTCCACCCGTTTTTGGGGCGCAGCCCTGCGAATGTGGGCGTAGGGCGCAATGACGGTGAAGCCCATGTCGTTAGTTGCCGACAGGTCAGCGGGGTCACGTTCCTGGGTGCCGGTTAGGGGCGCGCCGTTGGTGAGGTTGCGCCCGATAGCGTCCTCGCGGGCAGGACGATCCGCCTGGTCCCAGGTATCCAGGTTCATGTGAATACGTCGAATCACCAGGGAGGCCCCGCCCTCTTCCCAGGGGCTCAGTTCCTCGTGCTTACCCCAGACAAAGGAGTCCATAGAGCCGTCCTGGGCGGATGGATTGATGGTGCCGTCCACCTGCCCAAAGAGGTTGCGCATGGTCTGGCCTTGGTTTTGGCTGCCGTAGGCGCGGCGGAAGCCCTCCTGAACCCAGCGTACCGACCCGAAAGTACGAATGTTCTTGAGCAGGACGCGCTGGGCATGGGCTAGGGTAAAACGGTCGTCACTGCACAGTTGGAGCAGTAAATCACCGTCCTTCCAGCGGTCTTGGAGCTGATCAATCTGCTCAAAAACGGGCAGGGGTTTGAGCCAGTCCGGTTTCTTTTCTGGGGCAACGATGTCAAAGATACGTTCGCCAAAGCCGAAAGTGACCGTCAGGTTGGCAGGAACCAGAGCTAGCTCTGGTTCCTGATCGGTCAGGGGTGCGATCCCCCCGGTCAGGCGGGCCGCATCAGCGGTAAGAATCCGCAGTAAACGGCGCACACCCTCGCGGTCTAGTCCGCTGTTGAGGTCAATAGCGATAAAAGAGGCGTAGCTGGGGGCTGGCGTGTCGATGCCAGCCTGTCGGGGCCCATAAAAGGGAACCTGTGCGCTCTGAAGCGGCGCTGTAGTTTCGGCCTGGTTCTCTGTCTGCTGGGCACCTGCGTACTGGCTGGCAAGGGTAGCGGCAACACCCGTTCCCGCGCCCAGGGCCCCGGTTAGAGCTAGTCGACGGTCGATGCCCCGGGGTTCTGGTGAGTCTTGGCTTGTCTTGTAGCTGGCGTCGTCCGGTGCCTTATCTGCGCCGCCCAGGGCCCGTTCTAAGTCCTCATTAAATGAGCTACTCATGGTGTTTTCCTTTGGTGGTACCTGCCCCGGTAACGCGGTGCGGAACCGGGGCAGGTCAGTAGCTAGCGTGAGCTAGCTAGGGTTGGGTTAGGCGCACTGTGGCAGGGTTGCTTCTGCGCTAGCGGTGCCGGAGGTGTCCATGGAGTGCATGGAGTGCATGGAGTGGTCGGTGGAGTCGCCCATGGTTTCAGCAGCAGGGCTTGTTGCCTGACCGGGAGCGTATTCTTCCTTAGCTCCACTGTAGTCACGGACCTCGGCGTCAAAGCTGTATTCACCAGCTGAGGTTTCCAGTGTGATGGTGTCACTTGCACCGGCAACCAGTGAGCACTTCATGCCCATGAGCATGATGTGGTCGCTACCGGGTGCCAGTTCCAGGGTTGCGCCGGGTTCAATGGTGAAGCCACCCTCTACTTTCTTCATGGTGCTGGTTCCGGTAGCAGAGTCGATGACGGTGGTGTGAAGCTCCACCATACCCGCAGCGCTGCTCCGGGCACCGGTGATAGTGATGGGCTGGTCGCCGGTATTGGTGATGCGGGCAAAGGCACCGGTCATATCGCTGGTATTGGCTTTGATCCAGCTTTCTTCTGCGACCAGGCCGGTTTGGCTGGTGGCGCTGGGAGCGGCACTGGCGGCAGATGAGCTTGCAGTAGCGGTGGCGCTACCGGTGGCAGCGGTCTGGTCTGATGAGCCGCAGGCGGTCAGAGCGAGCAGGGCGACAGCTGCCAGGGCAGCAGGGCGGTAAATCTTATGTGATGACATAGTGAAATCTTCTTTGTTTAAAAGTTGGTGGGTTTACTTGCGCTTAGTTTTAGCGAGTACGACGGTCAGGGCAGTACCAAGTGCGGCTGCCGCAACCACAGCAAGAACAATTTTCATGGGGGTCGAGAGCCCCTCTGTTGCTGAGGCTACAGGGTCAGATGCAGCGGCGTTAGATGCCGCTGAGCTACTGGGATTGGTAGCAGTGACGGTTGACCCAGCATCTGTGCTTGCGCCCTGACCCACATCGTAGGTGAGGGTTCCCTGGATCGGGTGACCGTCGGATGAGACCACACGCCAGGCAACGGTGTAGGTCTCGTCCTCATCACCTGCTGTCAGGCCCTGGGTTACGCTTGTTCCCTTAACCTGAGGGTCACCCTGGGTAACGTCTTCCCCGGCTGCGTTGGTCACACGTACCTGGTTGGCACCGTCCATCTGCATGATGTTGCCGCTAAAGGTGAGTTCTAGCTGGCGGGGAGCTTGGGACAGGCTAGAGCCGTCCGCAGGGTTCGTGGAGATAAGCTCGTCATGGGCCGTCGCGGCGCTTATTCCCAGCAGGCTGGTGCCTGCCAAAGTGGCTACCGCTAAGAAAGCACGAGCTGTTGTTGAGGCTGTATGAGCCTTGGTCATTATTGTTCCTTGCTATCGCATCGATACATAAGTTGTTAGGGGTGCATAGCAAGGGCGGGCGGGCCGCGCGTCAGCCGGCAGGTGCCCAGGGTAGCGCCCCTTATTGAGCCTGGGCGCTGAAAACCGGGGATGTGGTGTTTGGCGGGCAAGAAGCCGCGCAGATGGAAAGGGGTGAAAAATCTCTGTGCCGCTTTGAGCAGAGCCCTGAGCAGGGAGTACATCTGCTCACCATAGGCCAGCACAGCGTAGGTGGCTAGAGCAGCACAGAGGTGCCCAAACCACATGGCTAGGCTCTGAGGCTCGGCATGAAGGGCGCTGACCTGCAGTTGCGCGCCGTGGATGTGGCTCGTATGTACTTGACTGCCGGCCGTCAGGGTAGCCGACTGGCTGTGGCTGTATAGCCCGTGAAGTAGGCCCTGTCCGGCTAGTACACCAGTAGCCAAACTGAACTGACTGAGTTTGACCCGTGTAGCCCCTAGCGTCAGGAGAGCAGCCAGGGAGGTAGCCAGAGCAAGAATCAGGGGGTTGGGCAGGTGCCCGCCGGCAAGCAGGTGAGAGCTTGCGCCGAAGCCAGTGGCTGCGCAGGCAACGAACCAGGCGCGTATGAGCTGACGCTGGCGCATAGTTTCTCCCCTCCCTCGTGCTGTAGGTCAGAAGATTAAAGCTTTGGTCCCAATCTTCTGCGGTGGCCTACCCCGGAGAAAAATTTATCTGCGATCCTAGGAACGCCCGGGGTTACAGGCTTATTATCTCACAGGCTAGTGGTCTCAGGCCCCTCGGCTTGGTCCTGATTATAGTTTGAGAAAGCAAAAGGGCCACCCCGTACTCGGGGTGGCCCTTTTCAAAGTCTGCTCAAGAATTTACTTCTTGGAGGAGACTGCTGCCTTCAACTTTGAACCAGCGGTCAGCTTGACGCCGTGACCAGCAGGAATCTGAATGGTTTCGCCGGTCTGGGGGTTGCGACCGGTACGAGCTGCACGGTCAGTGCGCTCAATGGCCATCCAGCCGGGGATGGTGATTTTCTCGCCCTTAGCAACAGATGCTTCAAAGACCTGGAACAGTGCGTCAAGGACGCCGTTCACTGCAGCCTGGCTGGTGCCGGCCTTCTCTGCTACCTCTGCTACGAGTTCGCTACGGTTCTTAGCCATGGAATGCTCCTCCTGAGACTTTACAAAAAGTGAGTGGCTTGGGTTAGCCCTTTCACAAGGCTAACCGTATCAGCTACAGATTACCAGCTTGACTTGGTAACACCGGGTAGCTCGCCACGGTGTGCCATCTCGCGGAAGCGGACACGCGAAATGCCGAACTTCTGGAAGGTGCCACGGGGGCGGCCATCGATCTGGTCGCGGTTACGAAGACGAACGGGTGAAGCGTTGCGGGGTAGCTTCTGGAGACCCAGGCGGGCTGCTTCGCGCTCTTCGGGGGTTGCGTTTTCGTCAACCAGGGTCTTCTTCAGTTCCAGACGCTTTTCAGCGTAGCGTGCAACGATGACCTTGCGCTGCTCGTTGCGAGCAATCTTGGACTTCTTAGCCATTGTTTAGCGCTCCTCTCGGAAGTCAACGTGCTTACGGACAACGGGATCGTACTTCTTGAGAACCATACGATCGGGGTTGTTACGGCGGTTCTTACGGGTAACGTAAGTAAAGCCGGTGCCCGCAGTGGACTTAAGTTTGATGATAGGACGAACGTCCTTAGCCTTTGATGCCATGTTTAGATCTTCTCTCCGCGTGCAAGAATGTCAGCAACTACTGCGTCGATACCACGTGCGTCGATCACCTTGATGCCCTTTGCAGAGACGTTCAGGGTTACGTTGCGACGAAGTGAGGGTACGTAGTACTTCTTCTTCTGCACGTTCGGATCGAAACGACGCTTGTTGCGGCGATGCGAGTGCGAAATGCTGTGTCCAAAGCCGGGAACAGCTCCGGTCACCTGGCAGACAGCTGCCATAGTTTTCTCCTCCAAATGTTGACGAAATGACGGTACGCAGTTGGCGCTTACCAGCCGAAGCCGATAATCAGCAATGGGCGTCCCGTCACCTAATAGGTAGAGCACCGGGTTATTCTCCAAGGCTAGAGTGTTTGAGACTCATCTTCGGGTGAGAGGCCGAAGTGAATCCCCGCCGCGGGAAAAACGGTGAAGCTTAGGCGAACGAGAGGTGTTGCCACCACTACGAACAGCCTTAAAGTCTAGGTAATTACGGGAAACCACGCAAGCTCAGACCCCAATAAAAAGCTTGCGACAGCCGGTGCTGGGCTACCTGCTCCGGTCTTCGCAAGCTTAATCCTCGGGCCCAAATTTGCGCTTGAACCTTCCGTCAATTCTACCGTTTATTTAACTTTTCGCAAGTCATTTCAGGCTTTAATCGGCACTCTCAGGTTCTTTATGCGCGTTTTAAAACTCGCGCTCTCACAAGGGCAGGGAGCTAAATTACACGTGTGTAATCTTGAGTGTGACGTTAACTTCTTAACTCTTTTAATCCTTTAAAGGAGCTGTTAATCTACCTTCTACCCCTCTTCGGGGAGCGCATCAAAGCGGGTCCATTCGGGGTATTTGGGTGCGATGTTGTCGCCGGAACTTGTTCCGCGCAGACGGCGGCCGATCCAGGGCACCACAAATTCACGGGCCCACTTTGCATTCGCCAGCGCCTCCTGGGCGCGGGTCTGAGGCATTGATTCGGGTACGACGGGGTCACCAATACGGATATTCTCAGCGCTCAGGGTTTCCAGTGCCCGGCGGGCAACCAGAGTATGGCCAGCAGGGTTCATATGGAGGCGGTCCGGTGCCCAGTACCTCAGATCTCTCAGCTCGCGCATACGCCAGTAATCGACGATAGCCACGCCCCGGTCCTCTGCGACTTCACGCAAGAGCTCGTTGAAGAGCGCCACACGGGCCCGGTTGCCGCTAAAGAAGCCCTTGGGTCCGGGGTCAAAACCGGTCATGGTAAAGACCTCAATATTTTCGTCGCGCAGGGTTTTGAAGGCCGCATCATAATGTTGGATGAGGGCGTCAACATCGAAGCCTGGGCGGAGTGAATCGTTGCCGCCCCCAATCAGGCTGACCAGGTTAGGTTTAAGCTCAAGGGCGGGTTCTAGCTGCTCTTCAATGATGGGCACGAGCAGGCGGCCCCTGATTGCCAGGTTAGCGTAGAGAGCCTGGGGGTCAGCCAGCATAAACTGTTCAGCCACCCGGTCGGTCCAGCCGCGTACACCGTTGGGGCGGTCGGGGGCATCGTCGCCTACGCCTTCGCTCAGAGAGTCGCCCAGTGCTACATAGCGGATACTTTCGTCGCGGCCAAGAACGGACATCATGGGTGTGCCTCTCAGGTGTAAATGCTCAGTACACCCGCCACTTTACTCCTTTTTGCAGAGATGCAAAGAACTCTTGCCCGTGATATCAGTCCCCTGGCTTTCTGCTATCCCCTGCCTCCATTGGCGCTCCAAGGATTTTACGAGTCTGAGAGCTCTCTGCTCTTGCCCATTTCCTTACCCTGTACCCAGTAGGCGTGCACGTACATAAAGTCTTTGGGTATTTTAGCTTCTTTGAGTAGGTAGCGACGGGTGGGTAACAAGACTTTTGCTTCGCAGACTAGGTGGGGGTACCAGCCCTTCCAGTCTGTGCTTTGAGCTTTCTCTAGCAAGGTTTCAGCGCTGGGTTGGATCCACTCAATCGTGATGTTCTGATGGTGGCGTAGCGGGATTTGGTGGTGGCTGGGTTGCCAGTCTAGCAACCAGACTTTGAGTGGGAAGCTGTCTGCCAGCTGGTCTGCCAGAGCATTGACGTAGGGTATGCCTGCTGCGTCTGCCACAAAGATGAAGCCTTCAGGCTTGTTTGGGGGGAGGGAGAAGGGGCTTGAGCCGTAGTAGGAGGCTTCAAAACGGTCACCGGCAACGGCAGTTTCTGCCCACCGGCTGGCTGGGCCGGCGGGTTGGTGTAGAAGAAAGAGGAGGGTGAATTCGCCGGCTTTGGGGTCGATGTCGATCATGGTGTAGCCCCGCATGACTTCTTTGGCGGGGTGGTCTGGGTCTGGGAACCAGCAGCGCAGGTATTCCCCTTCAGCCGGGGTGTAGGTTCTGAGGAACTCTGGGGAGGATATTCGTAAGGCTTTCATGGTAGGGCTGTGCATCCAGGTTTTAGTGACGGTGCAGGGGAGGTCTTCTGCCCGTAGGAGTTTCAAAATTGCCCCGTTAATGCCCCTGCCCATTGCGGCGCCCCTTCCTTAGCCTGTCTTTAGATTGAGCTGGTCACAAGTCCAGCCTGTTCTCATTCTGTATTTCTTAGGCTACCCTAACTTAGCCGAGGAGTTTAGTAGATCAGGGCGCAGTTTCCGAGCGCGCAAGGAAAGAAAACTGCGACCGAATGGTCACCGGTTGATGGTGC
>NZ_JBLXXS010000024.1:0-15090 GCF_048513555.1 Rothia sp. P5766
GGACAGCCAGATACAGGCCAGCTCATCGGCGGCCTGACCCTCATTGTTCCATTCCAATACTTCGGTTAATCCGTCCAGGGTAGCCAGGGTGAGCTGGGTATCATCGGATACCGCCAGGTCACCGCCTGCCAGAGCTTCTAATAAGTCGGTTTCGCCTGCTAGTGACCACCGCTCAAGCATCTCGGTGCGACTGAGGGTTTCTACGCGGTAGCCCAGTGCATCACCCAGTGCGGTGCCAAACAGTGAACCCCGTAGGGCCGCGCGGTAAGCAGGTGAGAGCGCATCAGGGGCAGGAAAAACTGAAGTCATGCTCTCTATTCTAAAGCGGGGCTGACTGTAGGCCCATTAGACTAGGGAGCATGCGAATTTTGCACACCTCCGACTGGCATCTGGGCCGTAGCTTCCACGGTACCTCCCTGCACACCGTAACCGAACAGCTCATGGATGAGCTGGTAGAGCTGGTTCAGGAACAAGCACTGGATGTGGTTCTCATTAGCGGAGATGTCTATGATCAGGCTCAGCCTCGCACCGAAACTGTAGAGCTTTTTGACCGCACCCTCACGCGCCTTACTCAAGCTGGTACCCGGGTTCTTGCTATTAGTGGCAACCATGATTCAGCCATCCGGTTGGGTTTTGGCTCTTCGCTACTGAGTGCCGCAGGAGTGCACCTGGTGACCTCACAAACTCAGGTGGGAACCCCCACCCTCATTGAAGCCGGGGGAGTGTCGGTAGCTTTCTACGGGGTTCCCTATCTGGAACCGCGCCCCATCGCCGCTCGCTGGGGCACCGAGCCTACCCACGCCGGCGTTCTCGCTGAGGCTATGCGCCGTATCGAGCAGGACAGGGCACCCCGCCACGTAGATGCCAGCATTGTCTTGGCCCACTGTTTTGCTGGTGGGGCTGAACCTTCTGAATCTGAACGGGATATCTCGGTAGGTGGTGTGGAACAGGTACCTGCCCGCCTCTTCTCATCAGCCACCTATACTGCTCTGGGGCATTTGCACGGGAAGCAGAAAGTAACCGATACCGTGCGCTATTCTGGGTCGCTCTTGGCTTATTCCTTTAGCGAACAGAACCACCGCAAAGGCGCCTGGATTCTTGATATTGAGCCGGGTGGTCACCTGAGCGTCACCGACTACCAGTGGAAGACCAAACTGGTACTCAAAACCTTACGGGGAACTCTCGAAGAGGTGCTTTCTCCCCAGAATATCGTTGAGTACGGTCAGGCATTTGTCAGCATCACCCTGACCGACCCCGAACGTCCAGCTCAAGCCTTGGAAGAGCTCAAAGCGCACTATGAGCATGTGCAGGAACTCTACTTTGACCCTCAAGGAGTACAGGCGCGCCAAAAACACAGCTACCGGGCGGCTCAAAGCAAGCACAGCCCCCAAGAGATTTGCGGTTCTTTCTACGAGCACGTGCGCGGGCGGCAACTGACAGATGACGAGAGCGCCTACCTGGCTGAAGTCATGGAAACAGCACGAATTCAAGGAGGGGCAGAATGAGAATCCACCGCTTAGAGCTCAAAGCCTACGGCCCCTTCCCCGGCACCGTGGCCATTGATTTTGATGACCTCAACCGCGAAGGCATCTTCCTGCTCAACGGCCCTACAGGCTCGGGCAAGTCATCCATTCTCGATGCCATCTGCTTTGCTCTCTACGGCACTACGTCCTCAGGGCGCACCGACCTTAAATCTCGTTTCGCTGAGCCTGCGGTACAGCCGCGCGTGACCCTGGAATGTACTATCGGGGGCACCCGCTACCGTATCGAACGCAACCCTGCCTATGAGCGACCCAAAAAACGTGGTGAGGGAACCATTACCGAGCAGGCAAAGACCCTGATTGAAAAATACGATGCGGCCACCGGCGAATGGGAGAGCGACCCCACTATTACCCGCCATAAGGACGCCGGCGACTTTATGCTTTCGGTACTGGGTTTGAACGCCCAGCAGTTCAATCAGGTCATGCTTCTACCTCAGGGCCAGTTTCAGCGGTTTTTGCTGGCATCGTCCGGTGAGCGTGAACAGCTCCTCAAGAAGCTCTTCGGGACCTATGAATTTGAGGCTATCCAGAACCTTTTGACGGAGCAGGCTAAGGAAGCTGGTCACCGTGCGGAGCAAGCTAGCCATGAACTTGAGGTACTGGTTGGCCGCGGTCAACGGGCTGAGCACGGCGCTCGCTTAGAGGAAAGTTATGCCCTACTGGGTCTTGAAGGCCTGCTGGCAGACTCCGATAGTGAGAGCACCACACTTTCTGCAGATAACCCGGCAAGCGCACCGGGTTACCTTGAAGAACTTGCTGCTGAGCTGGGTCAGCTGCATAGCCAGCTCCTAGAACGCACAGGTCAAGTAGCTGAAGAACTCACCAGGGTAAATGACCAGCGCGCCCAGATGATTCAGCTCAACCAGCACTGGCAGGAATATAGCCAGCTGACCCTGGTCCTAGACAAGCTGGAAAGTGCCAGAGAAACTGTTACCCAGCAGAGTAGTCTGCTGGAATCCCACCGCAAGGCGACCCTTGTATTGCCTTTCCTCACTGCGGAGGAAAGAGCGCTAGCATCCTGTGAAAGCACCCGGCAGCGCGTCACCGCGCTAAGTTTCCGGGGGCAGGAATTAGCCTCAAAATTACAGGGAAATCTTGACCAAAGGGCGCGTGAGCTTGCGACCGTGGAGAAGGTATTGGACCTTCTCAAGGACCAGCAGGACGTAGAGCATTACGAGCAAATAAGCCATGACCTGGCTGAATATGCCAAGGATCTTCAAGCACTGGACCGCGATGAGCAGAGGCTGATAGACCTGGCAGCCGAGCAGAAACAGGCCCAAGCTCAAGGTGCTCCGCTGGAAAGCAAAGTGTGTGAGGCAGAGCAGGACCTGACCGCCCATCGCAAGAAGATTCAAGACCTTGAAGAAGAATACAAAGGCCTTGAAAATGCACCGGTTGAGCTCGAAAAAGCAGGCATGGACTACGCCGGTGCCCAAGAGGCGCAACAAAAGGCAAGGGCATTGGTCCGTGCGCGTCAACGGGTTGAGCAGGCAGAGCAAGCAGCTACTGAGACTGAATCGAAACGGGTGCGGGCAGAGCACCAGGCCGATGAACTTCACCGCCGCCGTTTTGAGAATGCCGCGCTGATTCTAGCCGAAGCTCTGGTTGCCGGTCAGCCATGTTCAGTCTGCGGTTCACGCCAACACCCTGCACCGGCTACCGGACTAGAAGCAGGTGCAGCGGTTAGCGAAGAAGCCCTGCAGAAGGCTCGTGCCCAGAGAACTGCCGCCGAAACCGAGGCTTCTCGAGCCCTGGGCGAGCTTTCAGCTGCCCGGGAATCTCTGGACCAGCTCACCCGGTCAGGCGCACCTGAACCCGAAACCGCCCAAAATCTCATAGCTCAAGCTCAGGACGCGCTGACCCGAGCCCAGAAAGCCCAAACACGTCGCGATGAGTTAGACCAGCTACTCCAAGAGGGCAAGACCCACGAAGAAAAGCTGAGGGCCCAGCTGGTGGCAGCGCAGCGCCTGGTTGCTGAGCACAAGGCCACAATCCAAGAACGAGCCCGAACACTGGCCGAACTTGAAGCCGGGCTGAAACCTCAGACCCAGAAGATGAGCTTTGCTGACCGCGCCCATGCTCTAACCAGCCTCAATACCTGCCTGACCCAGCTCGGTAACTCCCGCCTGGAACAGAGCAGGCAGGCTGAGGTTCACCGGCTTGCTCAGGCTGAAACAGCCCAAGCCCTAAGCCAGTCAGGCTGGAGTGATCAAGCCCAAGTGCGAGCTGCGCATCTTGCACCAGCACAAGCCCAGAAGCTTGAGCAAGAGATCCGTCACTACCAGGAACGGGTGCTTGCTACCCGTGCCCGTCTTGAGAGCCCAGCCCTGCTGAGCATTGCTGAACGCGCTAGCCGGGGCGAAACCGCGCCCGATCCGCAAGACCTTGCGGTTCTTACCTCCCGCCTAGAAACCCTCAGCCGCGAAAAGGATGAGCTCATCGCCCACTCCGCCCGCATTTGGGGGGCAGAGGATGAAATCATCCAGGTACAGCAAGAGCTCACGGCCGCACTGACTCGCAGCCAGGAACTGATCGAGACCGCCCACCTGCGGCAGGAACTCGCGGCTACGGCCAATGCCACCCCCGGGAGCGATAACCACCTGCGGATGACGCTGACCACCTATGTGCTTGCCTATCAGCTTTCCGAGGTCGCTCTGGCCGCCAGTGAACACCTGGAAAAGATGACCCACGGGCGCTACCGGCTAGAACACAGCGACCGTGCTCAAGGACGCGGAAAATCAGGTCTGGGCTTATTGGTCTTTGACTCCTGGCACAATGCCCACCGCCAACCGGCCAGCCTGTCCGGGGGAGAAAGCTTTATGGCATCCCTGGCCCTAGCTCTGGGACTGGCTGATGTGGTCCAGCAGGCCAACGGTGGCATCGAAATTGACACCCTCTTTATTGACGAAGGCTTCGGCTCTCTGGACGATGAAACCCTAGAAGAGGTCATGTCCACCATCGACTCACTCAGAGAACGTGGACGGGTCATCGGGCTCATCTCCCACGTTGCTGAGATGAAAAACCGGATTAACCGGCACATCCTCTTGCAGACTTCCCCCCAGGGTTCTAGCCTGGTGAAAGAAACAGGAGCAGTATGAGCCAGCCCCAACGTAAAACCAAAAAAACCTTTACCTACAGGACAGCGGCACCGCGATACCGTGGTGCGCAATCTCAGGTTCCTGCGACCACCGCTAGTATCCCCATCACGATTGCTGAGGGGGCCCGCAGGCTTGTCGTGTCGGCCCGCTATGCCAGGAGCAGGTTCCAGGGTATTTTGCTAGCCCACGGGTGGCGTTTCCTAGTTTTCTCTTTGCTGATGCGTCTGCCTGCGGCTATGGTCATGCTGGCAATTATGATGATGCTGGCGGTGCAGAACGGTGAGGCCACCCTAGGCGGATACGCGGCAGGTACTGTGGGCCTGAGTTCTGCCCTGATGATACCGGTCTACCGTTCCATCTCTGAACGGTGGGGCCAGCGTCGCATCTTCTTCGCCGTAACCGCTTTGAACATGGTGGCCCTGATGTGGTTGACGACTGAGTCGCTCCGGTTTTCGGGCACAAGTAACGGATCAATTACCCGCTTTCTGGTGGCCTGCGCAGTGGTGGGTGTAACCACTGTTCCCCTGGGAGCCATGATGCGAAGCTACTGGAGCGCTGAGTATCTGAGCACCAAGGATCGGCGCAAACTCAATGCCTCGATCTCCTTGGAAACCATGCTCGATGTCACCGCTATTCCCGCCGGTGCGGCAATTGCGGGCATGACTACCGTACTTTTTACCGCTCAATCCACCCTTTTTGCGGTGATCCTGATTGATGTTCTGGGGCTCATCATGTTGCTCTGGCGGCCCGAGAACCTGCCGGTGGAAACCCGTGACACCAGCGCGACCGAACGGCGTAAGCCGCTACGCGGTGTCAGCAGGTCACTACTTTGGATTCCCCAGCTGGGTACGATTTGCTTGGGTATTTCTTTGGGCGCGACCCAGGCCTCCATCGTTTCTTTTACGATGAGCACGGACCAGCTAGGTGCAGCGGGCTTCCTCATTGCCCTTCTTGGGCTCTGCGCTGTCGGCGCGGCACTCTTCGTACTGTTTGAGCGGCTCCCCATGTTCGGCTGGGTGGCCTGGCTGATTAGCGGCATTTTCTTGATGATGACCGCAATGATACTTTCCTTGCCGGGGTCAACATCCGGCATGATTCCACCCCTCATCTTCATGGGTATGGCCTACGGTATGTGCCTGGTAACCATGGACTCGGTTGCGGCCAGTCTCTCTGCCCGAAAAAATCTGGATTTGGCACTGTCTACGCTCCAGGCGAGTTCTTTAGGCGGCATTGCTCTTGGTTTTGTGTGGGCGGCTGACCTCAGCGGAAGCTACAGCTACCAGGTCTCGCTCATTATCCCGCTGGTGGCTGCGGCTACCTTCTTCTGCTTGGGCCACCTGTACGGTTTCCTGTGGAGACGCTCCTACGAAGAGCACCTGGCTCTGCTGCCTTAAAGGAGCTTGAGAACAGGCTGGGCCGCTACATCTTTTTGGCAGTACCGGCCCAGCCCGTAGTGAATGAGCGGGTTAGCCTGGTCTAGTGGCCTCGCTTCATCCAGGTATCGAGCTCAGGGGCTTCTAGGCCGATACCGGTGGAGTCACCGTGCCCGGTCAGAACCGCTGTGGACTCAGGCAGGGTGAGGAGCTTTTCCTTGATGGACTCGATGATGGTCTCAAAGCTGGAAAAGGAACGCCCAGTCGCACCGGGACCCCCCTGAAAGAGGGTGTCCCCCGAGAATACCACTCCCTCGCTGTTTTCCCAGCTGAGGGTAGGCGCGTAGAAGCAAACGGACCCGGGGGAGTGCCCAGGGGTTGCTAGAACTGTCAGCTCAGTGTCCCCGATAGTAATCCGGTCACCGTCAGCTAGCTCAGCATCAAAGTCCCAGGAGGGGTAGACCATCTCCCAGAGCGGGCGATCAGCGGGGTTTAGATAGACCGGGGCACCGAACCGGTCAGCGGCTTCACGGGCAGAGCGGATATGATCATCGTGGGCGTGGGTCAGCAGAATCTTTTCAACCCGCCGTCCCGCTAGGCGGGTAGAGATAGCATCCACGTCATGGGCCGGGTCAATCAGAATCAGGGACTTATCGTTACCGACCAGCCAGACATTGTTATCAACCTCCCAGCTACCTCCGTCGAGCGAGAAAGTCCCAGAGGTTACTAGCCGTTCAATACCTTCAGTCATTTTTACCCTCCTTAGAGTTCAACTACCGAGCGGAGCACCTGTCCGGTCTTCATGGTTTCAAAAGCCTCATTGACCTGCTCCAAGCTGATGCGTTCAGAAACAAAACCGTCAAGGTTCAGGTTGCCCAGTAGGTAGTGGCGCACAAAGAGCGGAAAATCACGAGAGGGCAGGGTGTCTCCATACCAGGCGCTCTTAATGGAACCACCGCGACCAAAGACCTCATCCAGGGGTGCCTCCCAGGTGGTGCCCGGTGCAGGGACACCCACCAGAACAACCCGGCCTGCTAAATCACGGGCTTCAAAAGCCTGCTTGAAAGTTGCCTCAATACCGACAGCGTCAACCACCAGATCTGCACCAAAACCGCCGGTTAGCTGGCGGATAGCCTCTACCGGGTCCTGCTCCGATGAGTTCACTGTGTGGGTAGCACCGTGTTCCTTGGCACGAGCCAGTTTCTGCTCATCAATATCAACAGCAATGATGGTGGTGGCACCGCCCAGCTTGGCACCGGCAAGAGCGGCAGTACCCACACCACCGCACCCGATAACGGCCACGGTTTCACCACGTTCCAGCTCACCTGTATTGAGCACGGCACCCAAACCGGCGGTAACACCGCAACCCAGCAGGCCAATAGCGGCGTACTGGTCCTCAGTCAGGTCCTCAGTAATCTTGGTGCACTGACCGGCGGCAACCAGAGTCTTCTCGGCAAAAGAACCGATGCCCAGCGCCGGGGTCAGCTCGGTGCCATCCTCCAGACTCATCTTCTGGGTGGCATTATGGGTTGCGAAACAATACTGGGGCTTACCTTTTTGGCAGGCGCGGCATTCACCGCACACAGCACGCCAGTTCAGGATTACCAGGTCGCCGGGAGCCACATTGGTGACGCCCTCACCTACAGCCTCAACAATACCCGCTGACTCATGGCCCAACAGATAGGGGTAATCATCACCTACCCCACCCTGAACATAGTGGTGGTCAGTCTGGCAGACACCGCAGGTGAGAACCCTGACCAGGGCCTCACCGGCAAGGGGATCGGGTACATTGATGGTCACCACTTCAACCGGCTGGTTCTTGGCACGGGAGATAAGGGCTTTAACCTGCTGCATCTTGTTCCTTTTCATCAGAAGATAAGTCGTGGAGCTAACCCGGTTTGTGGGGCGCTCGCGGTTTCTACGCTACCGTGTGTTGGCTCACCTAGCTAGCTGGTGTCGGCCTGTGACGAACCATGAACTCTATGGCGGTGGCTCTGAGCTTACCACTGGTCAGAATATTGATATGGTCGCGCCTGGGGTACTCTAACCAGATAGCTTTATCTGGGGCAAGGAGCTTGTAGGCTTTGAATGAATCACGGGCTACGGTGTCTTGAGTACCCCGGAAAAAGAGAACGGGGCATGCAGGCATCGGGCTGGAGGAAAAGCTTTCTATGGGTAGAGCCGCGAAGGCCTGAAGCTGGGGTTCTGGCACTGGCGAACCTGCCAGGATATCGGCAAAACCATCTGGGAGCCTGCCACCGGTGCGTAGTGCCCGGTTAATGAGCGGCAGATGGTTGGTAAGCGGCATGGCCCCTGCAACCAGGGAGCTAACGGCATCGGGGTAGAGCGAAGCGAGAGTCCAGCAGATACGGGCACCGATGGAATAACCTACCAGGTGCACCTCACCGCTGAGAGTAGCAAGGTAAGTGGCCAGCGATTCAGCTATTGCGCTAAGCAGTCGCTGTGTGGCTGGTAGTTGGTAGCTGACAGCACCAGATGTTTCCTCAGCTGATCCTGGGAGCCGGTGGTAGGGCAGAGTCACCGTGTGGACTGTAGCACCCTGGGCCTGAAGCTGGCTGACCCAACGGGTATGGCGCCAGTTAACCATCGGTGTAGAGGCGAACCCGTGAACCAGAAGCACATGGGCCCCCTCCAAGGGTCGGGGTGGTTGCCCGCTGTCCTGCGGCGTAGGTGGGATAGAATCAACAACTAAAGGTAGCTGGTCGGTGGTCATAGGCTCATCGTACGGTGCATATAGGGTGAAGAAAACCCCGGTCACTGACTGACAGCGCCGGGGCAACCTTGTAGGTGGGCTTTACTCCTTCTCTTTTTCTTGGGCCATCTTCTCAAAATCGACCCCGCTATGGGAGAGACGGATTTTTCGGCCTTCCTCAATCAATTCTTCTTGCTTCTGCTGAATCTTGATAGCCATAGTGTCGTCTCTGGGTGGTAAGCGCAGGTTATCTTCTGCCTTGATGCCTGCTTGAAGCTCACGGCTACGTTGGATCTCTGCATCAATCTGAGCACCGAGTAAGAGCACATTGTTCATGATCCATATAAATAGGAGCATGACGATAACGCCACCGATCAGACCGTAGGTGGCATTATATTTGCCAAAATTTGAAACATAGAAGCTAAAGCCGGTACCGGCCAATGCCATAAAGACCAGGGCAAAAACAGCGCCAGGGGTCAGGAAGGTTAATTTGGGCTGCCTGACGTTAGGAGTAGCAAAGTAGAGCAGGCTGATCAGGACAACTGCTAGGGCCAGCATGATTGGGTAACGTAGCCACATCCAGATTCCGATGAATCCGCCCAACTCAAAGTCGGGAACTGCGGATTGGATCATCAACAAAACGTCCCCAGATGAGAGGAAGACCAACATCATGGATACTACGATGAGCACTAAAACGGTCGTAACCATGAGGTTAATAGGTCGTAGCTTCCAGATAGGGCGACCCTCAAGAACTCCATAGATTTTATTCATAGCACGGCCAAATGCTCCGGTATAGCCTGAAGCGGTCCACAGCGCACCGACAATACCGGTGACCAGGGCCAGACCGGCTGCACTGGAGCTGGTCAGCTGGGTGATGGGGTCCTCAAGAATCGTGAGCATTTCCTGAGGAGCATAATCTTGCAAGAAGCCCAAAATGGTCTTTGCCGTTTGTTCCCCCTGCCCAAAGACACCCAGCAAGGAAACGATGGCCAGCAAGGCTGGGAATATAGAGAGCACCGTGAAATAGGTCAGGGCCGCCGCTAGATCGGTGCACCCGTCGTGGCTAAACTCGCTGAGAGCCCTTTTAAAGATGTATTTCCAGCTGGACCCACTGACCTCGGTGAGCTTAGAGGGCTTGGGCCTTGCTTGGTGGGTTGGTTCTGTGCGTGAGCGTTTGACGGTCGTGGCTGCACGGCCCATAGATAAGTTTCCTTCGATGACTTGAGATGTTAATCAGTAGATATCCTATCAGGGGCTTGTGAGCGGCAAAATGCTGCTTACTTCAGGTAGAAAGAGTTGTGCCCCGGGCTTTTGAGCCCGGGGCCTTAGAGTCAGCCTGCCATACTAGTTGTCTATACCCAAAACCTTAGAGGTGTAGGCAAAGAGCTCATCGGCTAGCTGGTGGTTGTCGTTGAGCTTGACACCGTAGCCGGGAACTAGCTCTCGAATGCGTGGCTCCCATTGGCTAAGCTGCTGGGGGAAGCAACGGGCTAGCAGGTTCAGCATGATAGGTGCGGCTGTGGAGGCCCCCGGTGAAGCGCCGAGTAGAGCCGCTAGGCTGCCGTCGCCCGATGCAATGAGCTCGGTACCGAACTGTAGGACGCCGCCCTTCTTGGGGTCTTTCTTGATAACCTGAACGCGCTGACCGGCGGTGATGAGCTCCCACTCGTCATCGACTGCGGTGGGGTAGTATTCGCGCAGAGACTCAAGGTGCTTAGCACGATTCTTAAGCAGCTCACCGATCAGGTACTTGGTGAGGTCCATGTTATCCAGCCCGGCCCGCACCATGGGGACAAGGTTATCGGGGCGGAGCGAGAGCGGCAGGTCAAGCAGGGAACCGTGCTTGAGGAAGTTGGTTTTGAAACCCGCGTAGGGCCCAAAGAGCAGGGATCGCTTGCCCTTGACATAGCGGGTATCAAGGTGGGGAACAGACATGGGAGGAGCGCCCACTGATGCCTGGCCGTAGACCTTAGCATTGTGGCGCAGGGCGGTTTCCTGGCTGGTGTTGCGCATGAAAAGGCCCGAGACGGGGAAACCGCCGAAGCCCTTGCCCTCTTTAATGCCAGATTTTTGGAGGAGGCTGAGGGCACCACCGCCGGCACCCAGGAAAACGAAGCGTGCACGGATGGTTTCTTGCTGCCCCTTTTCCTTGAGGTTCTTGGCTGTGACCACCCAGCTACTGTCGCTTTGCTGGTTGAGATCGGTGACCTGCTGGCCGTACTGTACCGATACACCCTGGTCTACCAGGTAGTCGAGCATCTGCTGGGTGAGGTTGCCGAAATCGACATCGGTGCCCTCCGGTGACCAGGTGGCGGCAAGGGGCTGGCTGGGGTCGCGGCCCTCAACGGCCAGGGGAGCCCACTCACGAATCTTGTCGATATCGGTGGAGAACTGCATGCGCTCGAAGAGCTTCTGCCCTTCGAAGGCTTCAAAGCGCTTGGCCAGGTAGTTGGAATGTTCCTGACCGAAGACCAGAGACATGTGGGGTACGGGGTTGATGAAGGAAGCGTCCTTGAGTTTTCCTTCTTCAACCAGCGATGCCCACAGCTGGCGGGAAATCTGGAACTGTTCGTTGATGCCCAGAGCTTTTGCTGGGTCAACGGTACCGTCCGGCCCTGCCGGTGCGTAGTTGAGCTCGCAGAGGGCCGAGTGGCCGGTGCCTGCGTTGTTCCAGGGGTTTGACGATTCCTGTCCAGCCTCATCAAGGCGCTCTAACAGGGTGATGTTCCAGCTGGGTTCTACTTCTTTGAGTAGGACACCCAGGGTTGCGCTCATGATACCGCCGCCGACTAAAAGGACGTCGGTTTGTACTTCATTAGCCACTGTTTGACACTCCGTCGCTGTACTCAGACTTGGCGCCGAGCTGGGGCGCCTTGTGTGTGGGGTTTCACCCCAGGTTCCTTATTAGCCTAGTACAGATAGGGCGACCTACCTAACACTGTGACGGGGTTGCGCCCTAATCTCTATGGCTGGTGTCAATTCTCTACATCCACCGTTGAGAACACATCGAGGCAGGTAGCAGTGACGGTGTAGCTTGTGACCCGTGCGCCCTGAGTGACACCGGATACCGGGTAGGCCAGGGGGATAGCGGGCAGGAGCTCAGAGACCTGCGCGTTGAGTTTGCGGTAGGCATCGCGCCAGGCAGAGATATCGGTGATGCTGTCTGCCTCGTCAATGGCTTGCATGATGCTGGTGTAGCTTGATGCGGCTTTGGAAGGGTCGTCGGTAGCTGGTTCCCCTGTACTTGGGGTAGAAGTCGATCCCCCTGGGTTCATGCTGATCTCAGCTGGTGCTCTTGATGCGGGCGCAAGAACCTGCCCCAGGAAAGCAGTGGGGTCGCGGTAGGCGCCGATAAAACCTGCCAGTTCTAGCCCGTAATTGGGGTGTTTGGCAGGGATATCGTCACTTCCTTGGTCGGTCCACTGGTAGGGTTTGGGCACAAGGTTGAAGCCCGCACTGATGAGGTTGGTTGCAATAAGAGAGTAAATGCCCTCTGGTGAGGGTAATGAGGCCAGCGAAACATTGACAGGGTAGTAGAAGTCGATGCTCTGGTTAGCGTAGGTTGAGGTTCGCAGTAACTCTTTTGCCTTCGTCGCTGAGTAGTTATAGACCTCCCCGGCTTCGGGGTTCTTCATCTGAAAAAGTGCGGGGATAAAATCGGAGGCTGCCTTGGTTCCCTGGGGGTAGTAGGCGCTAATGAGGGCGGCCCGGTCAATAGCGCAGGCTAGAGCCTGACGCACTCTGAGGTCATCGAAAGCTGGGTGGGCTAGATTGATGCCGATATAAGCAACGGCATAGGGGTCACGAGATTGCACCGCGTACCCATCAAGGGCCAGAGGGACATAGTCTTTGAGGGCTACCTGGTCATAGGCGTCAATCCGGCCTTCAACAAGGTTGTAATAGCGTTTCTCGGCACCGGGAATAGTCACAAATTCCAGGCGGTCAATCTCGGGTGCTGTCCCTCTATAGTTCTCAGAGCGTTCGAGAACAGCCGTGGCTCCATCCCAGCTTTTAAGAGTGAAAGCGCCGCTACCGATGGGCGATTCAACCGCTGCCGTATTGTTGGCAAACTGGTCAGGCTTCATAATCCCACATGCGGGCTGAGTGAGGGCTTTGAGGAAACTAGCGGAGTGACGTGAGAGGGTAACTGTAAAACGGGTGTCAGTTTCAGCCGACCAGGCACTGACCAGAGCTGGGGCTGGTCGCCCACTGGCGCGGGGGGTTTCTGCTAAGAGGTGGGCGTAGGCCTGGTTGAGCTGCGTCAAGGGAGCTGCGGCCAGAGTCTTCCAGCGGTCAAAGTTCTGGGAGATACTTTGTGCATTTAGGGGGCTACCATCACTAAAAATTAGATCCTTGTCTAAGGTGAAAGTGTAGGTGAGCCCGTCGTCGCTGATATCCCATTGCGAAGCCAAGCCTGGGACAGGCTCGCCCGTGTTGACGTCTGCCCCTACCAAGGGGTCAAGAATCTGGGCGCTGATGCGGTGGCTTTCAATGCGGGTAGTAGCGGTAGGGTCTAAGGACTGTATCTGCGCAGCCTGTGCAAAACGGAATACTTTACCGCTACCGCTAGAAGCTGTTGCGCCCCTCGGTGTGGCGACGGGTTGGCGGGGTGCTGAGGTAGAGCAGGCACTGAGTGCAAAACCAGCGCTGAGCGCAGCGCCAATGCCTAGAGCCTCCCGGCGAGTTACTGTCTCTGCTGCCATTGCTATTACCTCTTGATGACATGGCTGGACCCCGCCCAGGGCCGCTATCGGGTCTTGGGGCTGAGGGGTTACTGTTGACTCCCTTTGGGGGGAACATAATCAAAAAACCCGCTCAACCGGGAATGAACCGGGCGAAACGGGTTATTGATATAGAGTGCGCGAGGAGGGACTTGAACCCTCACGCCGTAAGGCACAGGAACCTAAATCCTGCGTGTCTGCCAATTTCACCACTCGCGCAGGTGGTGCTGTAAGCACAACACAGAAAATCATACAGCACCAAGTGAGCTTTTTCCTAATTGATGGTGGGTGAGCTAGCTATCAATTCCCAGATCGCGGCGGAGCTTTGCAACATGCCCCTTGGCCCGGACGTTGTACTGGGCAAAAGCGACTTTGCCGGCTTCATCAATAACGAGGGTTGAGCGAATGAGGCCTACATAGGTTTTCCCGTAATTCTTTTTCTCTCCCCAAGCGCCGTAGGCTTCGGCAACAGCGTGGTTCTCGTCGGAGAGCAGGGGGAAGGGTAGGTCCTGGGTGGCGGTGAATTTATCGAGTGCAGCGATACCGTCGGGAGATACCCCCAGAACCTGGTAGCCATGTGCGCTCAGTGACTCAAGGCTGTCTCGGAAGTCGCAGGCCTGGGTGGTACAACCGGGAGTAGAAGCCTTGGGGTAGAAGTAGAGGATTACTTTGCGACCGGTGAAGTCTGCTAGCGAGACTGTTGAGCCACCGGCGGCGGGGAGCGTAAAATCAGGGGCGGTAGCTCCTGGCTCGAGACGTGCCATGGTATCTGCCTTTCAGATAGTGAAAACAATGGGGAAATCGTAATGATATCCCGTGAAGAATATGTGGGTCGAAAACCAGCTTACCAAGTAGGTCGGTGCCCTAAATAGGTTGGAAGGTCGCGGTCTTGAGAGGCTGGCTAGAGCTCCTCGTTAACTTGAAACGCTTGTAATGCGCCCGGTTTAGCATCAGCTAAACGTGTCTATACTGTTGGCATGCCAGAAATTCGTAATTGGTCTATTAATAGACTCCTCTCAACAGCTGCACGCATGCTGGAATATAGCTGGAATGCTCAGCTTAAATCCTTAGGTCTTACTCATGCCGGTGTCACGGCTCTCGATGTGATTGCACGGGAAGGCATGATCTCCCAGGTTAAGGTTGCCTCCCTGGTCGGCGTTCAGGCGCAGACTATGGGAAAGACCTTGGCCCGGCTCGAAGCCCACGGGCACGTCTTTCGTACACGTAACACGATCGACCGCCGGAGCTACCTCTTAGGTATTACCGAGGAGGGGCGGCGGGTCCTGGCTGAAGCGGAAAACATTGACCGTATGCTGGGTTCAGCCGGTGAGCTGTCGAACCCTAAATTTCGTGAAATGTTGGTACATATCATTGAGAGCCTCAGCGAGCATCACGGTGGTGGCGAGGTCTTAGCGGGCTTGGCCGAAGAGCAGTCCGCGCAGATTGGCGCCCTGACCCATTCCTTGGTTCAGGGCAGCGGCGGTGAGGGTTTGCCCCCTGAGACCAATGTCGAGGCGGTAGCGCAGGAACGCACTATCACAGCGGTTATGGATGTCATTACCCCCGAGACGATTGTTCAAGGTCATTCATAGCATTGCACTGGCGCCCTGAAGTGGCCGGTTTGATAGCAGGTTAAAACTAGTT
>NZ_JBLXXS010000025.1:0-13147 GCF_048513555.1 Rothia sp. P5766
TAGATACCGGTTTCCGCCAGCAGGCCGCGGGGCAAGGAGACGAAGCCCAGGAGGCTCTCAAACAGGCCCGGGCTCTTCTACGCGGTATCCAGGTACGCAACTACGGCTCCTACCCCAATGACTTCTACGATGACATGGCCTGGCTGACCTTGGCCTGTGAGCGTCTCAACCGGCTAGCTCTGGCGGTGGAGGGCAACGGTGACAGCGCTGCTCAGGACGCTGGTCAACGCCTCTACCGGGAGCTGACCTCAGCCTGCACCGCTGAGGTGGGCGGTGGGGCTTTTTGGTCTAAGGATCACGACTTTAAGAACACCCCTGCTACCGCTCCTATAGCGCTGGCCTTTGCCCGCGCTCACCGGTACAAGGAAGCCGCAGATTTGCTGAACTGGTTGCAAGCTCACCTTTTGGACCCCGAAAGCGGTCTTTACCTGGACGGTGTCAAAGTTACCGGTAGCGGTGAACAGGCAGGCATCTCCTCGGTTGAGCGAGGTCTCTACACCTACAACCAGGGCCCGGTTTTGGGCGCTTATCTGGCCTTACTCGATGCCGGGGCTACAGACCGGCTAGTTCTTGACCCGGTCACCCATATCGCCGAGCTGGTTGACTCTGTTGACCGTACTTTCGGCCTTGATTTTGAGGTTTCCAGCACCGAGAGCCTGCGCCTACTCCGCACCCAGGGTGGTGGTGACGGCGGACTCTTTACCGGGATCCTCGTGCGCTACCTAGCCGATGTGGCTCTGCATAGCGCCCTGCCCGAGGCTACCCGCGCCACAGCGCGGGGGCTTGTTCTGGCAACCGCTGAGGTCTTGTGGGACGGCCGGCGCGAGTTTGACCCCGATCTGCCCATGAGCGAGCCGGGCATTGACCCCAACGAGATTCGTGGGCAGGCCGTTGCGCTTTTCTCCCCCCATGTTGAACGCCATATCTCCGATCTTCTCAAGCCCGGTCAGCCGGTGGATCTGTCCACCCAGATTCAGGCCTGGACTATCCTAGAAGCAGCACAAAGAGTTTTTGCCTCAGACTAGATTCAAAGGAGTAGCCCATGGCTCGGCTTTCACCCTACCTTCTGACAACTTCAGCTACCTGTGCCTGTGCGGTTGCTGGTTCGCTAGCCTCAGACCCCGACAGTAGCTACTACAAGGACCTCACTAAACCAGCCTGGAACCCGCCCAACTGGGTTTTTCCGCTTGCCTGGACATCGCTCTACGCCTGCATAGCTGGGACCAGTGGCTACACCCTGGCCCGTTTAAAGCAAGACGGTAACACTGAAGAGGCAGGGCGCTACTCAGCAGCCTTGGCAACCAATCTGGCGCTCAATGCTTCCTGGAGCTATACATTCTTCCGGTCGCACCGTTTAGGTTTAGCAACTGCGCACGCAGGTGTCTTGGCCCTTAGTTCTGCTGATCTGGTGCGGCGGACTGCCCGGATCAGTAAATCTGCTGGTGCCCTTCTGGCCCCCTACGCGGGCTGGACCGCTTTTGCTACGGCTCTTTCAGGTAGCATCTGGTGGCTTAATAACAAGAACTAGCGGTTGGTCCATACTGCTCTGCCCCGGGGGTGCAAGAGGCAGGAGGGTTTCCGATCCGATGAGCCCATTGGCTAGGCTGGTCTCATGACTTTTTGGACTGGCTTTCTTAACCGGGCGCAAGACCGCCCACTCCAGGCTGTGGAAAGGCTCTAGTAGACTAGGGCTTGTGCTCAATACCGAATTTTCTGATCCCGGCTTCTCCTTTGAGCTGGGTAACCGCCTGACCGAAACAGCCGCTCCCTCCGCTGCCCACCGCACCGCAAACGGTGGGGACTTCCAGGGGCGCACCGGCATCATTCACACGCCTCACGGCGACATTGCCACCCCCGCCTTTACGCCCGTGGGCACCAAGGCAACCGTCAAAGCAGTCTTGCCCGAAGCCATGAAAGAGCTCGGCTCCCAGGCCCTGCTGGCTAATGCCTACCATCTCTATCTCCAGCCCGGCCCCGATGTGCTCGACGCCGCAGGCGGTCTGGGCAAGTTCATGAACTGGGACGGCCCTACTTTAACCGACTCCGGCGGTTTTCAGGTCATGAGCTTGGGCTCTGGCTTTAAGAAAGTCATCGATATGGGCACGGTCGCCGGTGCTGTGGGTGCCGATGGGCGGCCCATCGGTGATGACGACGTAGCCGCCGGCAAAGAACGTATGGCCCATGTGGACGATGACGGAGTTAACTTCAAGTCCCACATCAACGGGGATATGCACCGTTTTACCCCCGAGGTATCCATGCAGGTTCAGCACAAGATTGGTGCTGATATTATGTTCGCTTTCGACGAGTTGACCACGCTTTACAATTCTCGTGCCTACCAGGAAGAGGCCCTGGAACGCACACGGCTGTGGGCTCTGCGCTGTATTGCTGAGCACCAGCGACTGACCGCTGAGCGGGTGGGCAAGCCCTACCAGGCTCTCTTTGGGGTCATTCAGGGCGCCCAATACGAGGATCTACGCCGCAAGGCCTGTCGCGATTTGGGGGCCATGCCCTTTGACGGTTTCGGCTTGGGCGGTGCCCTGGAAAAAGAAAACCTGGGCACCATTGTGCGCTGGTGCACCGAGGAACTTCCCGAAAATAAGCCCCGCCACCTGCTAGGTATCTCAGAACCGGACGATATTTTTGTGGGTATCGAGAACGGGGTAGATACCTTCGACTGTGTCTCACCCACCCGCGTTGCCCGCAACGCCGCCGTCTACACCCCCAATGGTCGCTTTAACCTGACCAATGCCCGCTTCAAGATGGACTTCAACCCCATCTTTGAGGGCTGTGACTGCTACACCTGCACCCACTACGCCAGGGCCTACCTGCACCACCTCTTTAAGGCTGACGAGCGTCTTTCAGCCACGCTAGCTTCCATTCACAACGAGCGGTTTATCGTCAAGATGGTTGATGATGCCCGCCAGGCCATTGACGACGGCACCTACTTTGAGTACCGGGACGACTTCCTGGGGAAGTATTACGCCAAGAAAGTGGCCCAGCAGGTAGAGCAGGAGGCCGCGCGGGCGCTTAGGGCTGAGCGAGAGGCTAAGAAAGCTGCCGCGGCTCAGGCCCGTTGGGAAGCCAATATGAAAGCCAAGGCAGAGGCCGAGGCCCGCCGCGCGGCACAGGCCGCTCTTGCCGCGCAAGCTGACGAACACAATGCCACAGAGACCAAGGCCAAGCAGGAGGGCTAACCATGCAGGATTTCACGCTCGAAGACCTCACACCTGAGGAAACCATTACCTACCGGCACGAGTTTGCCGCCAGCCCCGAACAGCTCTACGAGGCCTTCACCAATCCGGCTCTGTTTGTGCGCTGGTTTGGCCCCAAGGACTGGAAAATTATTCCCAGCACCCTGACCCTGGAGCCGGTCATTGGCGGGCGTAAGCAGTTCGTCATGCGCCACCGCCAGCAGAAGACTTTCCAGGCTCCTATGTACATGCGTTTTATTACTATGCAGGAGCCGCATCTGCTGGAGTACCGCGAAGCTCTACCGACTCCCCAGGGTCAACCCAGCGATACTCTCATCGGTCTGCGTCTTGAGTTTGAGGCGGGTACCGCTGTGACCGAGGACGGCGTGGGCCAAGGAACTATCCTCAAGCTCACCCAGGGGCCCCTCCCCCAGGGCGTGCACCAGCAGACCCTGGACTCCTGGAAGGGTTCCTTTGAGTCTCTAGCCGCTCTGCTGGCCGCCCGCTAGGTTCCAGAGCAAGCGAGTGTAAGGGGAATGTACCCAAGGCAGTAGATTTTATACAGCCTTGGGCGCATTCCCCCTCATTTTATGCGCGGATATGCCCGGTTGGAGGCACCCGGTCAGGCCGTCAGCTTTTGGCGCTGTTCGGCGCTCAGCCGCATGAGTGAGCCGGTGGCTGTGCTGTAGAAAGCTAAAGTAGTGGTGGCAGAAACGCAGTGGGTGCCCTCTAGAGGGTCGTAAAGCTCGTAGGCCAGGGTAAAGGAGGCCGGGCTGACCTTACTGACGTGTACCTTGGCGGTCACGGGCATGCCCCGGTAAGCCAGGGGGCTGCGGTACTTGATGTGGTTCTCAGCTACCAGGGCCTGGGTACCCTCGGGTAAGTCAGCAAAGAGCGGTAGCACCGGTTGATGATTTCCCGCTTGCCCCGATGAGGGCGGGCACCCCAAGAGAGCCACACGGGCTTCCTCAAGGATCTGCACGATAGTCACATTGTTGACGTGCCCGTAGGCATCCATGTCTCCCCAGCGGAGCGGAATCTCAAAAGTGTAGGTAGTGCTCATACCTTTTACTGTACCCAGGTCACGGTAAAAAACCTGCCCCGCTACCGGTCACTGCCTTGAGGAGTCACCTATCTTCTTAGGGAACCGGTGAGCATCAGTGGGGCATCCGACAGCAACCGGTTAGTCTCTGGGCGTTCTTAGTCCTGGGAATTTGCTGCCACGGCGGCATCCGCTTCGGCAAAGGCATCTTCAAAGCCGGTGTGAACGCGCTTAACCACGCCAAAGTAAACCATGGTCAGGATGAAGAAATAGGTAACACCGATGCTTGCAGGTGCTGCGTTTCCGGTGCGGGCAAAGAGGGCCGCCCAGATGGCGAGCAGGAGCAAGATACCGGCCCCGGCAGTGACCCTGCCGCCCCACATGCGGAAGGCTGAGGAGTTACCCTCAACGCCTTTGAAGGCAATGTAGGCCAGAAGAATCAGTACCCATACGGTCAGGGCGCAGACCATGGTCAGCGTCATCATCAGGCCAAAGGCCTGCCCCGGCTGGAAGACCGCAAGCAGGATTGCCAGGAGCACCCCGGAGGTTGAGGCCCACATTGCGGGAACGGGAATACCCTGGGCGCTCACTCGGGCCAGCTGGCGGGGCGCCATCTTTTCAGTGGCCAGTGAGTGAAGCAGGCGGGTTCCCGCGTAGAGGTTGGCGTTAGCGGCAGAGAGCGCGGCCACTAGAATCACGAAGTTAGTGATACTGGCAATTGCGGGTACCCCGATTTCGGAGAAGACCAGCACAAAGGGTGAGGCTTCTACCGAACCGTCCAGTTGGGCCGCTGATTGCCAGGGGATAATCGATACCACGATAAAAAGTGAGATTACATAGATGGTGGAAAGCCGCCAGATATTGGCCTTGGTGGAGGCCCGCACCGAGCGAACCGGGTCTTTGGCCTCTGCCGCGGAGATAGAGAGCATCTCGATGCCGCCGAAAGAGAACATCACAACTGCCAGGGATAGCCATATACCGTGGAAGCCAGTAGGCATAAACCCGCCGTCATTGGTCAGGTTAGCTATACCAGTTGCGGGGTGGTTAGGGGCGCCGACAAAGATGAGGGCTAGACCTATCAGGACGAAGAGGAGCAGGGCAATGACCTTGATGGAGGAGAGGAAAAACTCCATGGTGCCAAAGTAGCGCACGCTGCGCACATTCAGGGCGATAATGACCAGCCCGAAGAAGGCGACCCCCGCCCACAGGGGCAGGGCGGGCCACCAGTACTGGAGGTAGGTGCCCACAGCGACCAGCTCAATACCGGTAATGACGGCGGTAACCGTCCAGTAGGCCCAACGGGTTAGGTAGCCCGCGTAAGAGCCCAGGTAGCGCCCAGCAATGGAGCCGAAGCCGCCACGCACGGGGTAACGCACCGCCATTTCACCGGTGGCGGCGGCGATGATGGCGGCCACCAGTGAGCCGATGGCGTAGGCCAGGATAACGGCGGGCCCGGCCAGGCTGATAGCTCCACTGGATCCCAGAAAAAGACCGGTGCCCAGGGCAGAGCCCAGCACAATCATGGTCATTTGGTGGTGAGTTAGTGAACGTTTGAGGTTGTGTGTCTTACCCGCGTCGGCTTGCTGTGCCACAGTAAATGGACCTATCCCTGTTAGAGCTTGTGTGTCTATTGATGTGATTCTACGGCAGAACGCTGGTTCTAGCTCCCAACCTGGGGTCGGGGCTAGAACCAGCGTCCTCATATCTTATGTGACTATGGAGGGAACTAGGGGCGTTTCTCGGTCACCGGCAGCTGGGTAGTAACGGCCCGTGCATCCTCAAAGGCATCGTCTGAGGAGCGGACGTTCTTCTTGACCCCGGCAAAGTAGGTGAGGGTGACAAGGGCGAAGAAGGAGAGGCCCACCAGGACGGAGGTCAGCATGGATTTATCGACAAAGAACATGGCGATGAAGGTGGCGACGATACCGGTGAGTCCCAGGGCTGCGGTGGCGGCCCCACCAAAGACCTGGAAGGGGGCTGGGTCTTTTTCGCTCTTCTTATAGGCAATGTAGGAGAGCAAGATCATAGACCATACAACGAGAACGCTGACGGTCACCAGGGCCATCATGTAACCGAAGATGTTACCGACACCGGAAATCGCCATAATCATAGCTACCACGGCCCCAGCGGATGAGGCTGTGAGGGCTAGAACGGGGCTGCCCTGGCCGCTGGTTCGGGCTAGAACTCGTGGGGCCATGCCTTCGTGCCCCAGGGAGTGCAGTAGCCGGGTGGCAGCGTAGAGGGCTGCATTAGCACCAGAAAGCGCTGCGGTGAGCAGGATGAAGTTGGTGATACCACCAACATAGGGGATACCTAGTTCGCTAAAGACGGTTACAAAGGGGGAGCCCTCAATTTCTTTGCCGAGCTCAGATGCGTTCCGCCAGGGGATGATTGCCACGATCACCAGGAGGGAGAGCACGTAGAAAGTGGCTAGTCGCCACATCATGGCCTTAGCTGATGAGCGGACTGAGCGGACCGGGTCTTTGGCTTCTGCCGCGGAGATGGAGATCAGTTCAATACCGCCGAAGGAGAACATGACTATGGCCAGGGCTAGCCAGATGGAGGCCGGGCCGTTGGGGATGAAGCCGCCATCATTGGTCAGGTTGGCGGTGCCTACGGCCTCTTGGCCTGGTAGTCCAAAGAAGACCAGGGCTAGGCCAAAGATGATGAAGAGGATCACGGCAGTGACTTTGATGGAGGAGAGGAAGAATTCCACGACACCAAAGGATTTGACGCTGGTCAGGTTGAGGGCAAAGATAGCGCCACCGGCGATGAGCACCCAGATCCAGAGGGGGGCTTGGGGGTACCAGTAGGCCATGTATTTGCCTACGGCAACGACTTCCGCGCCGGCCAGGGTGACGGTGGTCATCCAGTAGGCCCAGCGAGTTAGGTAGCCGGCGTAGGGGCCCAGGAATTTACCGGCGATGGTACCGAAGCCACCGCGCACGGGGTAACGCACCGCCATTTCTCCGGCGCAGGCGCCGATGATAGCGGCTATGAGCGAGCCGATAGCGTAGGAGATGATGACGGCGGGCCCAGCGATAGCTATGGCTGGGCCGGAGCCTAGAAAGAGGCCTGTACCTACGGCCAGGCCCAGGGCGATCATGGTCAGTTGGCCGTGTGAGAGTGAGCGGCTGAGTTGGCCGTTTGAGGCTTGGTCTGCGTGAGAATGTGCCACGGTTATCCCTCCCCTTCTTGTCAGTATGTGGTGTATGTAATGAACCGCAAGTTTACACAGGTTTCCCCTGCAAAAACGTGCCTTACTGAAAGACCATTATGCAATGAGATGCAGCTCACCCTCTTGGTTGTTAGTGCAAGCTCTTGGGCGATGAGAACCGAGTGACTAGCCATGTAATTATATTGAGCATCTACAGAAGTAGAGGTTATTAGCCGACCAGACAGACTGGACAGCAACTATTGAAAGTTAAGCAACCTGTAACTCTTATCAGAACAACCAACACAGTTACTCACATATGAAATACCCCTTCCTGATGGATGCACACCCCCATTGAAAAAATTATTGAATCGATATCATCAATAACTCTTGCCGCGTACAGAGCGAATCAGTACGTTAAGAACTAAATAATCCTTTTGATCCCCAAGTTCATCCAAAGACGGTTGACCAAGCCACTCAAAGGAGTACCCCGTGAAATTCACATACCATAAACAACTTTTTGCAACTTTTACTGCTTTACTATGGGTTTCACGCCTGCCTCTTGCCCGGGCTTCCCCGCCCCCCCATTTTCGACTCTCTAATATCACCAGAACAACTTCTAGTGTCATTGTAGAAAGTATTGGCCGCGATACCGATTTGCGTTATAAATCCGCTATTTGGTGGTTAAAGGCGGGCAGCACCACCTCCAGCTCAAATAGGCAAGAACGCACTCTCTACCAACAAAATGTGGCGTTTCCCTGCAAGAATAAAAACAGTACAGTGGGGGCTGGTACTACCGCAGGGACAATCGTGCATCAGGGAAAGACCTACTATGCACGTCTATACCCACCTACGATAACCCTTAATTGCGGAGTCTAAGCATGTTTAGACTGCTGAAGCAGCTAGTCAGAATGGTGGCCTGTGAGGATGGAAAACCACCACCGATTCTGCCCCTTTTTGGCAGGGGCCCTTTTCAAGGGGCAGACGTGAGCGTCCAACTGGTCTTTATTGGGGACTTCACTTCTAACTACAATCCGATCGTGGGAGTTGTTGCCGATGAAGCCACTGCCCTAAAGCTTTTTCACCGCCACCCAGAACGTAAGATTTCCTGGGAAAAAATTGCTGTTTCGGATGCAATCGAGATGCCTGCTCCAGGCTCCCTTCTGTGGGTACTCATTCAGGGTGGCCCATTTAGCCCCACAGCATATTCCAGCCCCTCACCGGTCGCCGCCTATGCAGATAGGGGCAGAGCTATCGAGGAAATAGCCCGCAGAGAAGAGTTATACGGGGAGGAACTTCTGCTCTGCTGCCTCCCCCTGGGCACCATTGATTTCACAGCGCCAGACTGGTCTTATACCGGGTCTTAGAGTACCCCTAAGCCTGCACCCCGTAGGTGGGCTCGTGACGCTTGAACCAGGCAATGACCGGGTAGGTGACAGGGAGCAGGACGAACTCAATAGCGCACTTGTAGATGTAGCCGACCACCACGTAGTTCATAAAGTCGCCAAAACTTGTAATTCCAATAATGGGTGCCGCAATAGCACAGAAAATGAGGGTATCTGCCAGTTCGCCAACCAGGGTGGAACCCATGAGCCGGCCCCAGAGGTGCCTACCGCCGGTTGCCGCTTTGAGCTTGACCAGCACCCAGGAGTTAAGGGTCTGCCCCACCAGGAAGCCCAGCAGGGAACCGGCCAGAATCTGAGGAACAGGCCCCAGCACACTTTCAAGAGCGCTCTGATTCTCGTAGAAATCTGCAACCGGTAGCGCAATGAGGATCCAGAAGGAGGCCGCAGCTACAGCGGCAGCCACAAAACTGGTAACGATGGCGCGGCGGGCCAGCCTGAAGCCGTAAACCTCACTGATGACATCACCCAGCACATAGGCCAGGGGAAAAAGGAAGAAGCCGCCGTCGGTAATGATGGGGCCAAAGGTCACACCCTTGGTTGCCCCAATGTTGGAGAGGATAAAGACCACGCAGGTTGCCGCCAGGAGCAGGTCGTAGTAGGTGCGGGTTGGGCGGGCGTAGCCGGTATCGCCGGGTGCGGGTGTAGACACAGTTTTCCCCTGGATTATCTTGAGTTGAGTTCGAGTGTGCCCACCTGCCACCTGGGCCATCAGTATTTTACACTAAAGGTGGTGGCACCCGCCCTGCATGAGGCTGCTGAGAGTGAGCCTGCGAGCCTAGCTCACCCCGGTGCCCTGACCCGGTCTTTTTTGGGGGGGGCATCCTGTGGGGTGGAGGTTGAGGTCATGGCCGACTGTTTTTCTGACGTTTTTGAGCCGCCGGTCGCCCCTGATAGGTTTTGGTGACATTTTAGAGTAAGGTGTCAGTATGCCCAGAATTTCAGCCGCAACGAATGCCGCCCAGCGCGAGAACACTAAACGCGCCATCCTCGACTCCTTCGGCCGCCTGCTCTATGAGCGGGGCCTGCCAGGGCTCACCATGACCCATGTTGCTAAGAACGCAGGTATTGGGCGCACGGCTGTCTATAACTATTTTGCCGATATGGGTGAGCTTCTGATCGCCTATGCCCTCGATGAGACCGAGCGTTTCTTAACTGACTTGCGTGAGGCTCTTGCTGGCTTTGAGAACCCCATCGACCAGCTTGCCGTCTATGTGCGACTGCAGATTGAAGACCTTTCCCGGCGGCACATGCCCCCGGGGCCAGCCATGCGATCGGTACTTTCTCCTGACGCTTTCGCTAAGCTAGGTGCCCATGTGCGCGAATTGCAGATGGTGCTTGCCGGTATCCTCTCGAGCGCTATTGAGCGTGGCTACCTGCCGGATAACGATATTCAGGAGCTGGCTCAGCTTGTTCATGGGTCGCTGTCCTCTACGGCTGACCGTACTGAGGATGCGGCCAGCAACGATGCCCGCGAGCGCCATATTGAGCATACGATTCGTTTTATTCAGCTTGGCTTGGGTGCTCGTTTTGATGAGCTGGGGCGGCCTATCCGTTTGGACGGCTCCCCCGATGTGCATCTGGTAGAGGCTTCCTAAAAATTTTTCTCTGGGTAGGGGTCACCTCCTTTTATGGGAGGTGGCCCTTTTGTCTGCGCTCATGTTTGCTGGTGCGCTACAGCCAGGGCGCAAGCAAGCGGGTTCACGGCCTGACTTAAACCCGCAGTTGGGGTGCCTGCTAGCTGGCTCGGGGCTGGCCTTTAAGGGGTGCTAGCGGGGCACCCCCCAACTGGGCCCTGCTCTAAACCCGCCCCGCCCGCAGGGAATGATTAGCTGTCAGCATTAGCCAGTAGCCCCGGTGCGAACCCGTCAAGATCCAGGACGCGGGCGTACATGACCGCGCGGCGTTGGAGCGCCGTACGCAGGGCACGGTGTACGCCGTCTTCCAGATAGAGCTCACCCTGGTAGCGCACTACATGGGGGAAGAGATCACCATAGAAGGTGGAGTCTTCGGCCAGAAGGGTTTCGAGGTTGAGGTTCTTTTGGGTGGTGATGAGGCGGTCAAGGCGCACCTGGGAGGGCGCTATAGAGCCCCAGCTGCGCTGGGTGAGGCCGTGGTCGGGGTAGGGGCGGGTATCGCCGACGCCTTTGAAAATCATGAACCTATTCTAAGCGTCCTGACCGCTGCTACCGGCGCACTCGTCCACTCTAGGGTGGGCGCTAGGTATTAGGATTCCCAGATACCGCGTTTGGCAGACCAGTTGATTGTTTTTCCGCCGCTGAACTTGACGCTCACGACCCCGTTGACAGCCGGGCCCTCATTCTCGAGTGGGAAGCCGTACCCGGTGGTGTAGCCATTGTGGAGCCAGTGATAGTAGATGGCACCTGTGGAGTTGAGGCTGTGAGCCCCGGTTTGGGGTGACCAGAAGATTGCGGTTTCCGTGCCCTTGCGGTGGCGGAAGTAGGTGACGGCTCCGCCGGGCAGGGCGAGTTCGTCGGTGGCGGGGAACCCGTAGCTGTCGATGTGTCCCTTTGCTACCCAGAGTGCGAAGATTGCCCCCCTGTGGTTGAGGGCGTGGGAGCCGGTGTAGGGGGACCAGTAGGTTGCTGTGTAGGTGTTGCCGTTACGGAAGTAGAGTTTGGCGCCGTCACCGAAGGCAGTTTCGTCGATAGTGGGAAAGCCGTACCCGTAGACATGACCTGATTCGACCCATTTGTAGTAGAGCCCGCCTCTGTGGTTCATGCTGTGGGCCCCTGTTTGGGGTGACCAGAAGACGGCGGTGTAGGAGTTACCGTTGCGGAAGTGTTGTTTTGCACCGTGGCCGATGGGTTCTTCGTCGATAGTGGGGTAGCCGTAGCCCCATTCGTAGTGGGCCTGGCGGAAGCGCGCGCCGATGGCTCCTGGCCAGAAAATGGTGTGGGCGCCGGTAGCCTCGGTCCAGTAGATAGTGCGGCTGCGGGCGAAGTTTTGGACGGCTCCACCGAGCCTGGTGGGGAATTCGTTGCCGGTGGGTTTTCCGTAGACTGCTTGGCCACCGGTGGCGTAGTAGTGGGCGCCAATAGCGCCGATGAGGCTGTAGCCGCTCCCGGCGGCTTCTACTGCGGCTACGGTGTTGAGGAAGGGGTAGCCCTTGATCCAGCCGCCGTTCTTGGTTCTGAGGATTGACCGGATCTGTTCGATGGTCAGTGAGGGGTTGCGCTCTTTCATGAGGGCGATGGTTCCGCTGACGTGGGGTGCGGCCATGGAAGTTCCGCTCAGGTAGCCGTAGGAGGGGTCACCTGGGTCGGTGGGGCCGCTGTTGTAGGTGGAGATAACGCTCCCATTTGAGGCACCGCCGGGGGCAAGGATGTCGAGGCGGTGGCCCCAGTTGGAGTAGCCGGCCATGATTTTGCCTTTGCCGGTTGCGCCCACGACGATGCCGCCTGAGCAGTTAGCCGGGGTTGCCCCTGCTGCATTGATTGCGCTGTTGCCGGCTGAGATAACGATGGGGACCTGGCGGGCGGCGGCGCGGCTGATAGCGTCTTGGAGGATCTGGGGGCAGGTACCCATGTTGATGGCTTCGGAGAAGTTCACGACGTCTGCGGGGGTGGGGTTGGGCGGTGCGCCCTTGACCGGCACACCCGCGCTCCACATGAGCCCGGCGGCGTAGTCGGAGATGTAGCTGCGCCCGTATTGGCCCATGACTCTGGTGTGCTGGATTTTGGCGTCGGGGGCTACACCGGCTACGCCTATGCCGTTGCTGGTTTTTGCGGCGGCGATTCCGGCGACGTGGATTCCGTGCCAGAGGGAGTAAGAGCCGGGGTACCAGTCGCCGGGGTCGGTGGGGTCCGGGTCCCAGCCGTCACCGTCTTTTGAATAGTCCCGGCTGACGAAGTCGTAGCCGGGGATTTCTTGCGGGGTGAGGTCGGGGTGGTAGCGGGTGCCTTCATCGGCTATGCCGATGATAATCCCCTTGCCTGTCGCCAGGTTCCAGGCCGCCGGTACCTTGGCTTCGCGCATATTCCATTGTTGGTCCCAGTAAGGGTCTCTGGGTGGGTTGCCGGGGTGGGCGGCGGCTATGTTTTTGACGCGCAGGTTGGGTTCGGCGGAAAGGACGTCGGGGCGACTTTCGAGTTCTTGGATCAGTGCTTTTTGTTCGTGGGTGTCCAGGTCGTGGCTGAGGTGGATAACGGCTGTACCGTCAATAATCTCGCGGGTATTTTCTGCCTGGAGAGTGTCTGCCAACGGGCTTTGTTCGACTTCTTCGCGGGCGATGGCTTGCTGTTGGGTGGGTGCGACGTGCGGTGTGAAACGGACGATGATTTGATCGGTGGTTTCTTCGACCCTTGATTCTTGCAGGACGCTTCGCTCGGCGTGC
>NZ_JBLXXS010000026.1:0-12705 GCF_048513555.1 Rothia sp. P5766
AAAAAGAATTTAAGGAAGATGAAAACGGTCATGTTACATTTTCATCACAAAAAGTTCGGGCAAAAATTGACCGCGAATATATCAGACTAGCGGAGATCCTGGCTGAAGAAGGGCTGGAGTTCAAACTTAGTATATGGTGGTAATAATAAAGTCTTTTAGAGGGGCAAATATATTTGCCCCTCTAAAAGATTTTAACTATCAGGTTTTTCGTGATCCTGAACGTGCCACTCAGCAATTGACCAGGTTGCTCCTGTCTGTTCAGCAATGCATCGGACTGATAGACCTTGGGCAGGGACTTCTGCTGCCTGAAAACCAGCCAGGAGTGGCTGAGGCAACATTGGCGGGCTACTGAAACATAGAGGGGTAGGCCTGGGCGAAAAAATGTAAGCAAGTCCACTGACTTAGGGTGTAAAGGGAAAAAACCTTACCTCTGCTGTGACATAAAGACCCCAAAGCAGCTCTGACAAGGGGCAATAAACGAACAGCGTCATGTCTGCTCGGGGATAGAGCTCAGTCATAGACTTTCGTGTTTATTGACCCTAAGACGGCTGTGAGCCCACACATTGTTTATGTAATTTTTATGTTTGATTAAGTGGTAATTTAGAAGAGGAATCGTGCAAAAAGCACACAAAACCAACCATGGGGCTAGGCCCCGTACCTAAGGAACCATACACATGTGGCAGCAGGTCTATGACCCACTGAACAATCAAGCACTCTCAGCACTCCTAGCATCCGTCCCTATTCTCGCTTTCCTACTGGGACTCACCGTCTTCAAGCTCAAGGGCCTTCACGCGGCCCTGATCTCTCTGGCATCGGCTGTGGCGCTGGCCGTACTAGTTTTCGGTATGCCTTTTGCGGCCTCCATCTCCGCTATCGGTTACGGCTTCCTCTCCGGCATGTGGCCCATCGGATGGATCGTTCTGATGGCAGTCTGGCTCTACCGCATTACCGTTCGCGCCGGTAACTTCGAAATCATTCGTAGCTCAGTCTCCGCTATCTCTGCTGACCAGCGCATCCAGGTCCTCCTGATCGCTTTCTGCTTTGGGGGCTTCTTAGAAGGCGCCGCCGGATTCGGCATCCCCATCGCTATCTGCGCAGCCCTGCTCGTGACCCTGGGCTTTGACCCCGTCAAGGCATGTCTTGTTGCCTTGCTCTCCAATGTAGCTTCCGGTGCCTACGGAGCTATCGGTATTCCGGTTCTGACCGGCTCCACCGTATCCGGTGTTCCGCAGGCTGACCTGAACGGCATGATGGTCTGGGTGCTTCAAGTAATTACCATCTTCATTCCTCTCCTGCTGGTGATGGTGCTGGATGGCTTGCGGGGCCTTAAAGAAACCGGTCTGGTAGCCCTGGGCCTTGGCCTGCTTGTTTCTGCAAGTCAGGCTGGTGTTCTGGTGCTTCTGGGCCCTGAACTCGTTGACATCATTCCCTACCTGCTGGGCCTTGTCGTCCTGGCGCTGGTCATGATGAAATGGCAACCTGCCCACATCTACCGCGAACCCGGCGCACCGAGCCTTGAAGAACTGGGGAAAAACCCAACCGGGTTTACCTTCTCTGGCATCGTCAAGGCATGGAGCCCCTTCATCATTCTTTCGATGATGATTCTGCTCTGGTCAACCCCGCTCATCAAGGGGCTGGTCAAGGCCAAGACCGCTGATGCTGCAGCTGGCGCACTGAACTTCACCACTATCCCGCTTCAGATGCCTGCCCTCCACGGTCAGATCGCCCAAGTCGCTCCCATCGTGGCCCAAGAAACCCCCATGAAGGCGGTATGGAGCTGGAACCTCCTGGGCGCTTCCGGCACAGCTATCTTGATCGCAGCGCTGATTACTATCGCTCTCTCCAACATCTCCTGGCCTGCGGCCTTTGAAGAGCTCGGTGGAGCCTGGAAGCAGCTCTGGCAGCCCATCCTCTTGATCTGCCTGGTCATGGCCGTTGCAAACGTTATGAATTTTGGCGGCATGTCCTCAGCCCTGGCGCTAGCTCTGGCCGCTGCCGGTTCAATCTTCCCGCTGCTCTCACCCGTCATCGGCTGGATCGGCGTATTTGTTACCGGTTCTGTGGTCAATAACAACACTCTCTTTGCTGGGCTTCAGGCCACCACTGCCACTCAGATTGGTGCCGCACCCAGCCTGCTGGTAGCCGCTAATACTGCCGGTGGCGTAGCAGCCAAGGCTGTATCACCGCAGTCGATTGCTATTGCGGCCGCATCCGTGAACATGTCCGGTCAAGAGTCAAAGATCACCAACGCAGCCATCAAGTTCTCCCTAGCCCTCCTACTCATCCTCTGCATCTGGGTTTATGTCCTGTCCCTGGTCATGCCTGCAGCCTAATGAGCGTAAGCCCTAGAGCCTAGAGAGCCCGCCCACCGACCAGGAGGGCGGGCTCTTTTCTGCCCGGTAACGGAAGATAGCTTGACCTGGGTGCAGGTACAGGGTGCAGGTGCTGGGTGCTATGCGCCGGGCGGCTCTCATGGCAGAACCTCAGCTCACAGAGCCCCTTACCATTGAGTGTGCCGGTCATTTACCCTGCCAAGGGGCCTTAGAAGAGTCGCCCCTCTTCCTGGGCGCTAGGGGCTTCCAGGGACAGGAGGAACTGCTTGCGTTCTAAACCGCCAGCATACCCGGTCAGTTTGCCGTCGGCAGACAGCACCCGGTGACAGGGGATAAAGATAGAAATCGGGTTACGGCTTACCGCCTGGCCGACGGCCTGAGCGGGAGCACCAGGGCCCACGATTTTAGAGATAGCACCGTAGCTAGTGGTGTAGCCGTAGGGGATATCCCTCAGAGCCTGCCAGACCGCCAGCTGAAAGTCAGTGCCATCAGGAGCCAGCGGAAGATCAAAATCAGTGAGGCCCCCCTCCAAGTAGTCAAGGAGCTGGGCCTGCGCCCTGGTGAGCAAGTGGCAATCACTGATCTCAACCTCCTGCCCCAGCTGATCTTCTGCCGGGAAGTGAGCCTGACCCATGAACCAGGCACCGGTAAGGGCCTGACCATCGGAGGCTAGAATCATCAGACCCAGCGGAGTCAGAGTATGGGCATGGTAGGTCATAGAACTATCTTGTCATACTCGTATTCTTAAAAGCTCTGCCCGCCACACAGCATATGTGGCGGGCAGAGGTACTTCCTTCAAAAAAATAAATGGGTTGAGGAATCTGGCGGTTTCTTAGCTCTCTTCTACATCCTCATCTACCCACTCTAGGGTCTTAGAGACGGCTTTCTTCCACAGGCGGTACTGGCGGTCCACTTCTGCCTGGTCCATCTGCGGGGTCCAGCGCTTATCTTCGGCCCAGTTATCAATGACGTCCTGTTCGCCCTCCCAAAAGCCCACCGCAATACCTGCGGCATAGGCCGCACCGAGGGCAGTGGTTTCAATGACCTTGGGGCGAATAACAGGCACACCCAGCAGGTCAGCCTGGAACTGCATGAGGAATTCATTGGCTGTCATACCGCCGTCCACACGCAGTTCTTCCAGCGAAACCTTGGAGCCCGCAGCCTGGGCATCGGCGTTCATAGCGTCCAGGACTTCGCGGGTCTGGAAGGCGGTAGCCTCCAGGGCCGCACGCACAATATGTGCCCGATTGACGTAACGGGTCAAGCCCACAATCACACCACGGGCATCTGAGCGCCAGTGGGGGGCAAAAAGACCGGAGAAAGCAGGCACAACGTAGGCACCGCCGGAGTTCTCAACGCTGGTAGCCAGCTTCTCTGACTCGGCGGCATCATCAATCATCTTGAGGTTATCGCGCAACCACTGGATCAGTGAACCGGAGACCGCTACAGAACCCTCCAAGGCATAGACAGGTGCGGCGTCCCCCAGCTTATAGGCCACAGTGGTCAGCAAGCCATTCTCAGAGATAACAGGCTCGTTGCCAGTGTTCATGAGCATGAAGTTGCCGGTTCCATAAGTATTCTTAGCCATGCCTTTCTCAAAGCAAGCCTGGCCAAAGGTGGCCGCCTGCTGGTCACCAAGAATACCGGAGATGGGGGTGCCGTTGAGCAAGCCCTGGGCCCGGCCGTAGCCGTAAATTTCCGAGGATGACTTAATCTCAGGGAGCATGCTCAGAGGGATACCCATATCCGCTGCGATGGATTCGTCCCACTCTAGGGTGCGGATGTTCATGAGCAGGGTGCGTGAAGCATTGGTGACATCGGTGACGTGCACGCCACCATCCACACCGCCCGTTAGGTTCCAGAGAACCCAGGTGTCGGTATTACCAAAAAGCAGGTCTCCTGCCTCAGCCTTTTGGCGGGCACCTTCGACGTTGTCAAGGATCCATTTGATCTTGGGGCCGGAGAAATAGGTGGCCAGATTCAGGCCCACGATGTCGTGGTACTTGCCGGGGCCAGCTTCACCACCGAGTTCATCACAGATTTTCTGGGTGCGGGTGTCCTGCCAGACAATAGCGTTATAGACCGGCTTACCGGTGGTCTTATCCCAGACCACAGCGGTCTCGCGCTGGTTAGTGATGCCTACCGCAGCGATTTCGTGATGGTTGACCTCAGCTTTGCTCATGGCCTCGCCCACGGCTTTGCGGACGTTCTCCCAGATTTCCATGGGGTTGTGCTCTACCCAGCCGGCCTTGGGGAAGATCTGTTCGTGCTCGTGCTGACCGACGCTCTTAATTTCGCCCTTCTTGGTGAAAAGAATGGCGCGGGAGCTGGTAGTTCCCTGGTCGATGGAAAGGATGTATTTCTTGCGTTCTGGAAGCTGTGACATAGTCCAACCTTTTCTGTGAGGGTAAACCCCTCTTTGGGCTTACCGGGTGTATAGGGGTGGTTTTAGAGAGCCAGGATGGCGGGGATAATCAGGGCCGCTAGGCTAGCGCCAAGGAGGGGGCCAACAACAGGAACCCAGGAGTAGGCCCAGTCGCTAGAGTCCTTAGCCTTGATAGGCATCAGGGCATGGGCTATACGGGGGGCTAAATCACGGGCGGGGTTGATAGCGTAGCCGGTGGGGGTACCCAGGGACAGGCCAATAGCCACAACGATCAGGGCAACAGCCAAAGGCCCCAGACCCGAGGGAGTGCGACCGGAGGCCACTACGAAACCCACCAAGACAAAGGTGCCGACGGCTTCGGTTAGCAGGTTCCAGCCGTAGGAACGGATGGCAGGTGCAGTGCAGAAAATCCCCCGGGTGGTTCCCGGCTCAGCCTCATCAAAGTGCTTCTTGTAGACCAGGTAAGCACCCCAGGCACCCAGGAAAGCACCAATCATTTGGCCAGCCACATAAACAAGGAGCGCGCTCATGGACGGAGCGATTCCGGGGGCAAAATCATTACCCGCCACGAGTTGGCCCAGAGTGACCGCCGGGTTTAGGTGGGCCCCAGAAGGCGCCCCAATGTAGACCGCCGCAAAGACAGCAAAACCCCAACCAAAGGCAATAGTCAGCCAGTCTGTGTTCTTGGCCGCCGACTTGGGTAGGGTGACCGCCGCGCAGACTCCAGCGCCCATCAAAATGAGGGTGGCGGTTCCTAAAATCTCCGAAAAGAAGGCGCCTAACAAGGTGGCGTTACCCTCTGCGGTCACCAGGGCGCTGGCCTGGGCAGTAGCCTGGACAGTGGCCTCAGCGCCAGCTACCAGTAATGAGCTCATCATTGACCTCTTTCACGTCATTGTGGTGGGTGCAACCCCGGAGGGCTGCACCCATGATTGGATATAAATAGGTGGTTTAGCTCAAGCCAAAAGCTAGTGAGCTTGTTCAACCGCTTGGCGAGGAGCCACCGGGGTCGCCCCCAGAACTTCTGCGGCTGCCTCAGAATCTGTGGTCAGTTGCTGGGCGGCGGCAATAGCCTGGACCCGCTCACCATAGAGCTTTTTCTCCTGCTGGCAGGTCTGCTCGTCCCAGCCCAGCTCCTGCGCCATAATCTCGATAATTTCATCGGCGGCTGACAGGCCCCGGTCCTTTGCCTCCAGATCCAGGCGGATACGGCGGACCAGGACGTCCTCAAGGTGCAGGGCACCTTCGGCCCGCACCGCCTGGAGCACATCGGCCCGCAGGAACTGGGGGGCTTCAGCCAGGGGAGTGCCCCAGGACGAATCTTCCTCAATGAGGGCAATAATATCTGCTAGCTCAGATCCATAGCGCTCCAGCAGGTGCTCTACGCGGTCGGCACCCCAACCGTTCTCGCCTGCCAAAGCCTCTGACCGGGAGGCAAGAGCCTCATAGCCCTCGGCACCGACCAGCTTAATGTTTTCGGTCACCGATGGCAGGTTCTTGGCACGACGCCCTAGAGCAAAGTCCACCGCATCCTGAGCCATGACCCGGTAGGTGGTCAGCTTACCACCGGCGATTGCGCTCATGCCGGGGGCAATTTCCATGACGGTGTGCTCACGGGAGACCTTGGTAGAAGCGGCCGCCTCGCCCTTCTTGGCAACCGGCTGTAGCAGGGGGCGCAGGCCCGCGTAGGTGCTGATGATGTCGTCCTCGGTCAGCTCATCTGCAATCAGCTTGTTGGCTTGATCTAGCACATAGCGGATATCGGCCTTGGTTGCCACGGGGCGCTCGCGGTCCTCGGTGTAGGGGGTGTCGGTGGTGCCGATAATCCAGTAGCGCTGCCAGGGAATGATAAACAGTACAGACTTCTCGGTCTTGGTGAAGATGCCGCTACTGGCCTTGATGCGCTCACGGGGAACAATAATGTGAACGCCCTTAGAGGCTAGGACTTCCAAGCCCTTGTTTGAGGTGGCCATAGATTCGGTTTCTTCGGTCCACACGCCGGTGGCGTTAATAATGTGGCCTGCACGCACGGTCTTTTCCTGGCCGGTCTCTAGGTCAACAATCTGGGCACCGGTAACACGGCCCGAGGCGTCTTTCTCAATGGCAGTTACCTGTGTGCGGGAAGCGGCCAGAGCGCCGTAGCCTGCGGCGGTGCGAACCAGGTCGATGACCAGGCGGGCATCATCAACCCGGGCATCGTAGAACTGGATAGCGCCGCTAAAGGCTGAGTCCTTGATGCCGGGGAAAACCCTCTTGGTTCCTTCCTTGCTGAAGTGACGCTGGGCCGGTACAGCGCGGTGGCCACCGGCCCCTAGGAAGGCCATGGTGTCGTACATGCCGATGCCCACAGCCGAGTATGCTCGTTCCACTACCGGCATTTTAAGGGGCCAGAGGAAGGGTTGAGCCTTGACCAGGTGGGGGGCGGTGCGCTCCAGGAGCAGGCCGCGCTCTTTGAGAGCTTCGGCTACCAGCTTGAAGTCTAGGTTGTAGAGGTAGCGCAGGCCACCGTGAACCAGTTTGGAGGACCAGGCGCTGGTTCCAGCAGCCCAGTCGCCAGCTTCGACAATGGCGGTGCGAAGCCCGCGGGTTGCTGCGTCCAGGGCGATACCTGCGCCGGTCACACCCCCGCCAATGACGAGGATATCGACCCCGGCCTCATCGGTCATGGCGTCGAGAGCCTGGCTACGGGACTGAGCGCTGAGCTGGGATTGGGTGGTGAAGGTGGCTGTCATGAGGTTTTCCTTTGACGATGGTGCCGGTAAAAGTGTCTAAGACCATTTGAGCGCCCACAGTTGCCCAGAAGCCAGCAAGCTGAACAAAATTTCATTTAGAATAAAAAGATGGTGAACAAAAGTGAAAATCTGCTGGTTGAAGCAGCCCAGCTTTACTACGGCGAACAGCAGACCATGGCGGCTATAGCCAGCCACCTCGGGATGTCCCGGCCCACGGTGTCCCGTCTGCTTAAAGCCGCCCGTGACACCGGGGTGGTGACCATCCACATCAAGGAACAGCCCCACCGGGGGCACCCGCTAGAACGACGCCTAGCGGACCTCTACCGGGTGCGGGTGCAGGTGGTGCGCCCACCCGATCACGCCACCGAACAGGTCAGGATGCGCCGAGTGGCTATCGCTACCGCCCAGCTGGTGGACTCTCTCATGGTTGCGGGCACCACCCTGGGGGTGGCCTGGGGTTCTACCGTCACGGAGGTAGCCCAGTACCTACCCAAACGTCATCTAGAGGGCGTGACCGTTGTCCAGCTCAACGGGGCAGGTAACGCCAGCCACACCGGCATCCCCTATTCCGGCGCCATTTTGGGGCAGGTTTCAGCGGCCTACGGGGCGCAGATGGTTCACTTCCCGGTCCCGGCCTTCTTTGATTTTGCCGACACCAAGGCCGCCATGTGGCGCGAGCGCAGTATTCGCGGCGTGCTGGCCGTTCAACGTAAGGCGGATGTGGCACTTTTTGGGGTGGGCGCCTTTGGTGGGGCCATTCCCTCCCACGTCTACGCCGGCCGTTACTTTGACACCCAGCAATTAGCGGACCTGCGGGCACAGGGGATTGTGGGGGACGTGTGTACCGTCATGGTGCGTCAGGACGGCACCTGGGCCGACCTTGACGTCAACCGGCGGGCAAGCGGCCCGACCCCGGCCGAGCTGGCAAAAATTGGGCGCAGGGTCTGCGCCGCCGCCGGCAAACACCGAGCCGCCGCCCTGCGTGGGGCACTGACCACCGGGGCTATCACCGACCTGGTGGTAGACGTGGAACTGGCGGAGCAACTGCTCTAAGTGCTCAGCAGGGGCTACCGGGGCTTAGACCACGGTGAGCTGAGCCCCGTCGTCCTGGCCGGTTGCCTGGTCGCGCAGGCGCTCGTAGAGACCCAGATCCAACATGAGGCTCATGAACTTATCAGCCGGCATTTTACGCACAAAGTCCAGCAGCTCGTTGGTGTCGGAGCCATAGGACCAGAGCATGGTGGCTAGGCCGTTGCGGGCCATCTTAGAATGGGCGAAATCGTCCTTGGTGTTAGCGGCGGCGCTCTGGCGCAGGCCCTCGTCCCTGGATGCCTCAGCTACAAAGGTCGTGGCGAAAGCAACCTGGTACTCGTCCGAGAGGCTCAAGCCCTTAAAGTACTCATTGACCAGGTCAATCAAGGCTGACCTAGCTTTTGATTCCCGTTCCTTGATGGTGGCTAGACCGGCCTCGGTCATACCTCGTAGCCCTACCTTGGGGACTGATGAAAGCCCCAGGTTCTGGTTCTCTTTCATCTTTTCGAGTTTGTAGTGGGTGAGCACAATATCGTCGATATCGAGAACGTCGGGGGAGACTGCATCCAGGGTGAAGCCGCGCAGACGGCGGGCGAGCAAATCCGCAAAAGCCGATAGCTTCTCGTAGTAGGGGTTCCCGAAATTGAAAATCTGCGAGAAGAAAGCGTAAGACTTCACATACTGTTGCAGGGTAGCCCGGAACTCCAAAAGAACCTCAAGTTCAGCGGCGGCATCAGCACTGCTACCGGGGGATCTGGCATCCTGCTGGGCGTTGAACCAGCGCCGCTTGAAACGGTCTACCGGCACGGCCAACAGAGAGTCATAGGAGGCCTGGCGGGCACCGGGCTTGCACCACTTTAGCCAGAACTGCTCAACATCAGCCGTGGTATAGATACCGGTGGCCTCTAGTTTATCGATCTGGCTATCAATCAGGCTGAGGTCGGATTCAGTCTCAATGGTGGCGTCCTCGTAATAGGTTGCGAAGGCTTCAAGAATCTGTTTGGGGTCGTTCACAAAGTCCAGGACATAGGTGTTCTGCTTGCCTTCGGCTCGGCGGTTGAGCCGGGAGAGAGTTTGCACGGCGGTAATGCCGGAGAGCTTTTTATCCACGTACATGGCAACCAGGAGCGGCTGGTCAAAGCCGGTCTGGTACTTGTTGGCGACCACCAGGATGTTCTGGTCGGGCTGGTTGAAGAAGGTCGCCAGGTCTTGCCCGCGTAGCTCCGGGTTCATGCTGGCCTCGGTTACGGTGGGCACGGGAGCATCATTGTTGAGAGGGCGAATGTCTGGGTCTGGTAGTTCGCCGGAGAAAGCGACCAGGGTTTTGAGCGGTAGCTTTTTCTCTGCAATAGCTTTTTGGAAGGCACGCTGATACTTGACGGCGGCTACCCGGGAGCTGGTAACAACCATTGCTTTAGCCTTGCCGCCGAGCTCCTTCTGCACCGTGCCCTGGTAGTGTTCCAGAATCACAGCAACCTTAGAGGCCACATTGGTGGGGTGCAGATCTACAAAGTCAATGAGTGCGCGGGTGCCCTTGCGAATATCAATTTCGTCGTCGGCCCCGGTGGACTCGTTGCGCTGGGCGATACGCGCGGCCATATCGTAGGTGGTGTAGTTCTGAAGAACATCAAGAATGAAGCCCTCTTCAATGGCCTGCTTCATGGAGTAGAGGTCAAAGGGCACGTGCGCGCCACCGTCAGCCGGGCGGCGACCAAACACCTCAAGCGTCTTCTCTTTGGGCGTTGCAGTAAAGGCAAAGAAGGAAACCTGTTCACCGGACCCCACCACACGCTGAGCCATGCGGGTCATGGCCTCCTGGTCAGCCTCCGAATCGCCCTCTTCAAACTCAACAGAAACCTCCGTGTTGAGCATTTTCTTAATAGAATCGGTGGCCTCACCCGATTGGGAGGAATGAGCCTCATCCGCAATAACGGCAAAGCGGCGCCCCGCTAGTTGGCTACCTTCCTTGGTCATTTCTTCCATAGCAAAGGGGAAGGTTTGCAGGGTCACACCAATAATGGGAGTGCCGCTGGTCAGCGCTTCGACCAGTTGCTTAGATTTGGATTCCCCATTACCGCGTGTAACGGGCATAAAGATACCGGGAATGGTGACCAGCTGGTCAATGGCATCTTGTAGCTGCCTGTCCAGTACCTGCCGGTCGGCAATCACGATGATGGAGTCGAAAACGCGCTCGCCGGTGGCTGAGTGCAGGTTAGAGAGCTGGTGGGCCAGCCAGGCCATGGAGTCAGTTTTGCCGGAGCCTGCTGAGTGCTGGACCAGGTACTTGTTGCCTGCGCCTTCGTCCCGTGCGGCGGCAATGAGCCTGGTGACGGCTCGCCACTGGTGGTAGCGGGGGAAACGGGTTGAGGCTTTGGTGAGGGTTCGACCGGTGAGCGGGTCTTTGACTTTTTGGTGGTTGGTGTAGATGAACTTGGTGAGGATTGTCAGCCAGGTGTCGCGATCTAGGATTTCACGCCAGAAGTAACTGGTTGCCAGGTCGCCTTCTACCGGCGGGTTGCCTGCGCCGCCTTTGTGCCCTCGGTTGAAGGGGAGAAAGACGGTGGATTTTCCGGCCAGACGGGTGGTCATGGCGATTTCGTCTTGGGTGAGGGCGAAGTGGACCAGGGCGCCACGGTGTTCTTGTAAGAGATGTGAGGTTTTGGGGTCGCGGTCTTCGCGATATTGCCGGGTGGCGTGCGCTAGGGTTTGGGCGTACTCGGACTTGATTTCGATGGTGGCTACGGGGAGCCCGTTAACAAAGAGGACGAGGTCGATGCGGCTGAGCTGGTTGTGGGGGTCGTAGCGGACTTCTTCTACAACGCGCAGGATATTGGCCTGGTAGAGCTTGGCGACTTCTGGGTTGCGGTTGTCTTGGGGCGGGGGTGCTAGGAGCTTGAAGTCGCGGCGGGCACCGAGCACACGGAAGCCTTTGCGGAGGGTGTTGAGGGTTCCGCCCCCGTTTTCTTCTGGCAGGCTGAGTTTTTTGGTGAGGGCGGTGATGATGCGTTCCTGTGCAGCAGCCTGCGCGGACGCGGGTTCATCTGGGTTTACCAGGGAGCGGTAGGCTAAGGGGTCGCTTATCTCTAGCCAGGTGAAAAGGTCCTGTGGGTAGAGCGCGCTTGCGGGGTCGTAGCCGTCTGAGGTGGGGGAGTGCTGCCAGCCGTGAGCCGCCAGATGGGCGCAAATTTCCTGCTGGAGAGGACGTTCAAGGTGAGTGCGCATGGTGAGGCGGCTCCTGTGGTGGGCTAGGTGTACGTATGCGTGAGTTTAGGTTCTATTGTAGGGAAATACTGCTGGAGGGCCAGACCGTTGAGGGTTATTCATAAGGTCCCACCAGCCACCAAAAACAGCAACCCCCGCACCACCGAAAACACCTGCCCATACGAGCTCAACGGCCGCCTGAACCCAGTATGCAGAACCCGCCAGCTTTTTACCTGAGCAATCACCCGCTCCACCACCGACCGCAACCGATTGAGCACCCGGTTATTCTCCTTCTGCTCCCGACTAAGCCGCTGCCCCGGCCTGCGTTTGGTAGGGGTAGCTAAGTTCAAGCCAACATAACCCTTATCAGCCAGAGTCGAAACATCTAGCAGTTGATCTAACCCGTGAGCTTTGAAGGCATAGGCATCATGTCTGGCACCCGGTAGCGGGTCTGTGATGGCCAGGAGTTTGCCGTCGAGGGGGCAGATGACTTGGTGGTTGAAGCCTGCTCGTTTGTGCTTACCTGAGAAGTTTATTTTACCTTGTGAAAACCAGTTCCAGGTGGGGATGAGGGTGCCATCTACCACGAGGGAGCCAGGTACTTTCAGGCTCTCTTTCAGAAGGTCGGGTCACAGGGGTAAGGACTTTCTCTAAGGCTCTTTCGATGGTGCTGATGGTCCTTGAAATGGTTGGTTGTGAGACCTCAAAGAGGTGGGCGAGAGTCTCTTGGGTGAGGTTGTGTCGGTAGCTGATGAGCGTGATTTTTAGGGCCTGGGTCAGGGTGAGTCTGCGAGGTTTCTCGGCTGGTTTGATCCAGGTGAGGTGGCTGGTGTGGGCTGTGATGAGTGTGGCGAATTGCGTGGCGGTGAGGCCGGTTGTAGGCCGGTGTTGCAACGGTCTTTCCTGGTGTGGCTTGAGAATATTTTTGGCGATTTATCCTCATGTTTACTGTCTGGTGGGGCCGTTGTCTAGTTGGTGGGGGTTGGGGGTGGACCCCCTTATGAATAAGCCTCGTTACACC
>NZ_JBLXXS010000027.1:0-9395 GCF_048513555.1 Rothia sp. P5766
CCGCACCAACATCGATGACCTGGCGGCCTTTATTACCGCCTCACCCACCTCCTTCCAGGCCGCCGCAGAAGCCGCCCGCCGCCTAGGCACCGCCGGCTTCACCCCGCTTGATGAAGAAGCAACCTGGGATAGCTCCGCAGCAACCGGCAAACACTTTGTGGTGCGCGACGGAGCGATCATCGCCTGGGCTGGTACCCAATCCCATACCGGCTACCGTGTGCTCGGTGCCCACACCGACTCACCGGGGTTCAAAGTCAAGCCTAAGTCATCCATCCGCACCCTGACCTGGAACCAGGTAGGAGTCGAAGTCTACGGCGGACCCCTACTCAACTCCTGGCTCGACAGAGAACTGCGCCTAGCCGGACGCCTGACCCTACTGCTCGACGGTCACCTAGAAAACCGGCTGGTCGCCACCGGACCCATCGCCCGCCTACCCCAGCTCGCCATCCACCTGGACCGAGAAGCCAACAACGGTTTTAAGCTGGATAAGCAGGGCAACCTCTACCCGCTCTGGGGCTTCGGGGACTCCACCGGAGACGTCCTGGCCTACCTAGCAGAACACGCCGATGGCGGGCCGGTAGACCCCGCCACCATCGTGGGCTACGACCTCATGTTCGCCGATGCAACACCCCCCAGCGTTTTCGGCGAAAACCAGGAACTTTTTGCCTCGGGCCGTCTGGATAACCTCAGCTCCGTGCACGCCGGGCTGACCGCCCTCACCCGCTACGCCGCCCACCAGCCGAACAACCCCCAGCACACCGTCATGCTGGCCGCCTTCGACCATGAAGAAATCGGCTCAGAAAGCCGCTCCGGTGCCGCCGGGCCCTTCCTCGAAGACGTACTGGTTCGACTCTCCCAGGCCAGGGGAGAAACTGTTGAGGACTACCGCCGAACCCTGGCCGCCTCCATCTGCCTCTCATCCGATGCGGGGCACCTGATCCACCCCAACTACACCGGCCACCACGACCCCACCGTTCGCCCCCTACCCGGTGGCGGGCCCCTGCTCAAAATCAACGCCAACCAGCGCTACGCTACTGATGCGGTGGGGGCCGGTATCTTCGCTCAGGCCTGTGCGCTCGCTGGGGTTCCCTACCAGGAGTTCGTATCGAACAACAATGTTCCTTGCGGCTCTACCATTGGGCCTATCACCGCCACCCGCCTGGGTATGCGAACGGTCGATGTGGGTGTTGGACTCTTGTCTATGCATTCGGCCCGGGAGCTGACCACCGTAGCTGATATGGCCTACCTGGCCCGCGCTATTGAGGGTTTCTACCGCCTGTAAAAGCACAGCTGAATGGGTAGAAATCTGTGCCCTTTTGGCTTCGCCAACACCCGTAACGCCAGCCCCGAGCCAGTTGGCTCAACCAAGGGCACAGAGCTTGAATACCAGGCCTATGCCAACACCCTTGACATCAGCCCCGAGCCAGTTGGCTCAACCAAGGGCACAGAGCCCAAGACACCAACCTCTCCAAGACCCTTAACGCCAGCCCCGAGCCAGTTGGCTCAGCCAAGGGCATAGCGCTCAAGGTTCCGCTCCGATAAGACTTTAAAAAGTCAGCCCCGCACCAAGCCGGGCGGGGCTGACTTCAAGCAAAAGTGTTACCTGTACCAGGTATCAAAGACGGTGACGGGGGTGGTGCGTTTATGGCGTGAGCGCAAGAAACGGCCCTCAATATTCTCAGCAGCCGCAGGGTCAATCTCTTTACCCTCAAGATAGTCATCAATCTGGTCGTAGCTGACACCCAACTCGTCCTCATCGGTACGGCCCGGTTTGCTATCGAGCAGGTCAGCGGTGGGCACCTTCTCCCAGAGCCTCTTTTCAGCCCCCAGAACCTTGAGCAGCTCACGGTTTTGGCGCTTGTTGAGGCCAAAGAGAGGCATTATGTCGGCCCCGCCGTCCCCGAACTTGGTAAAGAAGCCGGTCACAGCCTCCGCCCCGTGGTCGGTCCCCACCACGAGCAGGTTCCTCTCACCGGCTAGGGCGTACTGGGCGATCATGCGCGCACGCGCCTTGACGTTGCCCTTATTGAAGTCCGAAATCGGCTGGCCGGTGGCATCGGCAAATGCCGACTCGAAACCATCAACAGCCGCCGCAACGTTATAGGTCACGGTCTGCTGGGGCATGATAAAGCGCAGGGCGGCCTGGGCATCCTCCTCGTCGGCCTGCACCTTATAGGGTAGGCGCACGGCAATAAACTCGGCCTGGATATCCTCAAGTTCCAGCGCCTCCACCGCGAGCTGGCAGAGCCTGCCCGCCAGAGTGGAATCTAGTCCCCCGGAAATGCCCAGCACGAAGCCGCGGGTCCCGGTAATTTTAAGGTAGTCAACCAGGAACTGCACGCGTTTGCGGATTTCCTCGGTGGGATCGATAGTGGGTTTAACACCCAGTTCTTCAATAATGTGAGCCTGTAGTTCGCGCATGACTCCATGCTACTCGGGAGCCCTCTCCTTGCGCTTTATCTAGCCCCAGAGAATGAGAAAGAGGTCTTATCTTCTCATCTGTGAGGATGATTTCAGAGCAGATGAGGCCCCTCAACGGTATAAACCTGTCGGGGTTGACTTAGAGTATTAGGTAGAAGTAAAAAATCCCGCGAAAGGCTTCAGCGTGACTGAGCAGAACAATCCTCACCTGCCCCACCAGAACAGCAATTCATCAATCGGCCCTGAGGGTGAGGCTCCCCAGTCACCGAACCACCGGGCTGAGCCGGAACCAGTCGAGCAGGCCCCCAACGCGCCCCAGCAGGACACCCCGGTGTACGGTCAGCCCAGCCAGCAGACACAGGACTACACCGCTCAGCAACCCGATTCTGCCCAAGCTGACCCCTCCGCACCGCAATCACCCGGTTACGGCCAACAGCCTTCCGGCCAGCCTGGTGCCTACAGCGCACCTGGTTACGGTCAGTCCGGCCCCAGCCAGCCGGGCGTTGGTCAGCCAACCTTTGATGCCTACGGCAACCAGATTCCTTCTGATGCCAAATCTATGGCTTTGTTCGCCCACCTTTCAGGTCTGATTGGGCTGGTAGTTACGGTCTCATCCCTTAATTTTATTGGGCCTCTGATTTTCTGGTTCATTTACAAGGACAAGCCCGGCTACCAGTTCGTGCGTTACGCAGCGGCTGGGGCCTTTAACTTCTCCTTCACCATGTGGCTTATCAACGTGGCTGTCTGGATTCTTACCATTGCCACGCTTGGTATAGCAGCGGTATTTACCTGGATTATCCTGCTTGCTGTTTGGGTAGCCCTCATTGTTCTGCACATTATTGCCGCTGTTAAGGCAAATAACGGGCAGGTCTACGACTACCCCATGGCCATCAAGGTCCTGAGCTAGTAGGCCTTTAACGCTCAAAGGGACTGGAAGCACCGGGCTAATGCGGTGCGTTCCAGTCCCTTTCCCTTATAAGGGGTAGGCCAGACTCATGCTCCTTGCTGACCTTCTCACCTGGTTCGCTATCGCTCACACGGCGATTCACGCCCGCTCCGAGCCAGCAACTTCGCTGTGAGCCTTCTGCTACCACGGATGAAAGGTAGGTATTAGCCGGTCAGCTCGTCCAGCAGGGCCAGGACACGCTGGTTGATGTCATCACGGATCAGCTTCATGCGCTCAGCTCCCTCAATCCCGCGCAGGGACGGTTCATCGGTTTCCCAACGCTCGGTCTTAGCTTCAATCTCGGGGCTGACCCCTTCAAGGTGGGCGGCGGTACCAACAATAATGATGCGGTCGGCCTCCTGCAGCTCCTGCTCGCTCGCGTACTTGGGGTAGCCGGTGCTCATATCGGCCCCTAGCTCAGCTAGTGACTCAGCAGACTCAGCGTTTACAGCACCACCAACCGCGGCCTGAGTTCCCGCTGAGGTGGCGACCACCTGCCCCTGGGCGTGCAGGTTCATCAGGGCCTGCGCCATCTGTGACTTTCCCTTGTTGGACTGGCAGACAAAAAGGACGCGGGGTGGGGTTGCCATAGCTCTCCTCAGCTTGAGTTCGGTGACTAAAGATAAGCCTAGCGCCCAGGGCGGCTGGCCAGCTGTACCCTGCAAAAATATGCACAAGTGAACCTGGCTGGGTCCGAAAGAAGAGGAAACTTCTCCAGGCAGGTTAGACCCTGCCTAGATACCGTGAATACCATTTAGCTGGTGTTGAAGATGTCGCCGCCTGCACTGACGCCATGGAAGAAGTCCCTGCCCTCCAGTCGCGCGGTGACTACCCTACTGGCCGAGCACCTGGACTAGGGAATGTTTGGCCCTGAGGTTGGCAAACTGGTGGATAATGCCGGCATGTACCATGCCTGGGCCGAGGGAACCGAGCCAGGCAAGTCGCACAACCACCTGTCCATTATTGGGTGCAAGTTCAACGACCGTATCCATAACGGGCAGATGGACACCTCTGAACTGCGCGGTATGGGGCTGGCCTTGAACCACCCCCGCCCCCGAGGATGAAGAAGAGAAGATTACGGTCTACTCGGTGGGAGGTATACCTATTAAGGATATTGTTCGGGGCACCGTGGTCTACCGCAAGGCGGTCAAGAAGGGGATCGGCGCCGTGCTGAACCTGTGGGAAACTCCCGCTATGAGCTAGTTCCCTGGGGGGGGTGAGCACCTATCTTCTCGCTGGGACGAGAGAGCAGGTGCATTTTTATGGGGCGTGAATCACACAGAATTTGGATAGTATAAAACTATGCTTTCACATGATGCGGGACACTGGAGTGGGTACAATCAAGCCCAGGTGGGCAGACATGTGCGCTCTTTACTGACTGATGCCCTCTCATTCCTAGATGTTTGCGGGGGCAAGGCTCTTGATGTGGGGGCTGGAGCGGGCATTGAAACAAAAGCACTGTTGGCTCAAGGGTTTGATGTTCTGTCAGTGGAGCCTACTCCTGCCTCTGGGCAACTCATCGCACAAGAGATAGTTCGGTCGAACCCCGAGTGGTTGAGCCGCTGGGAACTTGCAACCTTGCCTATTCAAGATGTGGGTTTAGAATCATCGTATTTTTGCTGTATTTATGCCGGCTTTTCCCTGCCGTACTGCCCACCGGAGGTTTTTGGTGATGTGTGGAGTCGGCTCCTGAGCAGTCTTGCCCCTGGCGGGCTGATTGCTGTGGACCTCTTTGGCCCCGAGGATAGTTGGGCGCAGGAATCTGATATTTCTAGTGTTGAGCGTTCCTGGTTGGAGGAGAGCCTACGCGGCATGCAAGTGCATCGACTTGAGGAACAGGCCTACTGGGGTAAGACTTTTTCGGGGGAGAAGTTCTGGCACACCTTTGAGCTAATAGCCCAGAGACCGCACAAGCCCTTACCTACTGCTGCAGAAGTGAGATAAGGGCATATGTGGCAGTTGCCTTCACAGGCTACAGATGAGCACCAGAGACCTAATCCGCTCTCAGGAGCTCTTCAAAAGGGGTGACAGAGAGCCCAACTGACCCCTGTGGCCGAGTTACCTGAGCGGCTTGAGGCCCGGGTCTTTTCTGACCTGCGATACCAAAGAAGGACCCTGCATTGAGGGTTTCTTGGGTATTTGGCTTATTTGCTTTTTCTGTTAGCTGGTTTCCGCTCGTGGGGCGGTACCCGTACGTGCCCGATAGGTAGTGAGCCAGCTCTTGAGCGGCCCGATTAATACGGGGTTGAAGATCAAGATCTGCCCCATAATCATCTGTGGCCGCAAAAACAGCGGTAGGCATGATGTGCATCCGCAAGTAGGCAAAGAGCGGTCGCATGGAGTGTTCTACCATGAGAGAATGACGGGCTGTTCCACCGGTTGCCGCCAGAAGAACTGGTTTACCGTGTACATCCTGGTCATCGACGATGTCCCAAAACATCTTGAATAGCCCCGAATAACTTGCTTTGAAAGTCGGGGTAACGGTGATGACCGCGTCCGCTTTCCTCAAGTGATCCAGAGCCACTGCGAGTTGGCCACTGGCGAAACCCAGCGAGAAAAAATCGGTCAGAGGCTTGGCTAAATCACCAAGGGACACCTGAATTATTTCTACCTGCTCACCTTGAGCAGCAAGGTTCTTCCGGGTGGCATCTGCTAGCTGTTGGCCTAAAAGTTCTGTGGTGGAGGGGGTAGTAAACCCTGCGGTTATCGTGATTATTTTCAGCATGACTTAGGCCTGAAGCTCTCCGATAGAAGCTGGGTCAACGGCACCTTGGTAGGTGGGGTCGGTCATCTTACCACCAGGAACCGGCTTATAACCTGCCCTATCACGGGCCAGTAAGGAGGCGTGGGTGGGAGCCTGCGGCACATGAGCTGGCTTGAGCAGGGCAAATTCCTTGCGGAGAACTGGCACTACTTCCTCGCCCAGGATTTCTATCTGATGGAGCACCTCTTCATGGGGTAGCCCCGCATGGTCGATGAGGAAAAGCTGACGCTGGTAATCGCCTGCATAGTCCCGGAAAGACAGGGTCTTTTCAATTACTTGCTCGGGTGAGCCAACGGTTAGTGGGGTCTGCTCCATGAACTCTTCTAGGGAGGGGCCGCCACCGTAGACGGGGGCATGATCAAAATAGGGGCGGAAGTAGTTGATCGCCTCTTGGGAATTCTTCTTCATAAAGACCTGGCCACCTAAACCCACGATAGCTTGGTCGGCGCGGCCGTGGCCGTAGTGTTCGTAGCGTTCACGGTAAAGGTTGATCATCTGCTGGGTGTGTTCTTTTTTCCAGAAGATGTTGTTGTGAAAGAAGCCGTCGCCATAGTAAGCGGCCTGCTCAGCAATTTCTGGGGTGCGGATGGACCCGTGCCAAACAAACGGGGCCACTGAATCGAGAGGTTGCGGGGTGGCTGTAAAAGCGTTGAGTGGGGTGCGGAATTTACCGGACCAGGTAACGCGCTCTTCGTTCCAGAGGCGCCGGAGCAGCGCATAGTTTTCAACGGCTAGGTTCAGGCCCTGGCGGATATCCTTGCCGAACCAGGGGTAGACGGGGCCTGTGTTGCCGCGCCCCATAATCATGTCTACTCGACCGTCTGTCAGATGTTGCAGTGTTCCATAGTCTTCTGCAATGCGGACAGGGTCGGTTGTGGTAATCAGGGTTGTCGAAGTGGAGAGCTTAATGTTCTTGGTTTGCGCTCCAATATAGGCGAGGGTGGTGGTAGGAGAGGAGGCTATAAAGGGTGGGTTGTGGTGCTGGCCTACTGCGAAGACATCTAGCCCTACCTCTTCGGCTTTTTGAGCCATTTCGACGATATTGCGTTGGCGCCGGTACTCGCTGGGGGCCTTGCCGCTGTGGGGGTCTGGGGTGATATCGCCTACTGTGAAGATGCCAAATTGCATGATGGATGCCTTTCTTTTTGAGTTTTATCTCTTGTATAGCCCCCACTCTAAACCTAAATACTTTCCTTGTAAAGTAATTTCTTGTTTTGGGTCGGATGCCTAGGGCAAGTACTTACCCAAAAAAGAGCCCTGGCTCAATTGAGCCAGGGCCACAGACCGGGTGACATGACAGTAGAAGTAGAAAAGACCCCATAGGAGACCGGGGGGTGAGAATAGGCCGAGCTACAAGGCGCTAGATACAGCAGGTATAGTCCCTGCGCGGTTGGCTAGTTACCAACCGCCACCTGAGGTCAACCGCTATCGTTCTAGCACCAAGCATTCATGGCAGTAGCTCTACCAGATCTTAACCCGCTCTTCGGGGGCCAGGTAGAGGGCATCACCCGGCTGAACATCAAAGGCCGTATAGAACTCGTCAATATTGCGCACTACGCCGTTGACACGGAACTCCTCGGGGGAGTGCGGGTCAATAGCCAGGAACATCTCTGCGGTCTGGGGGCGGGTCTTCATACGCCAGCCCTGCGCCCAGGCCACAAAGACACGCTGGGTGGCGGTCAGGCCGTCAATCACCGGGGCAGTCTCCAGGGTCAGGCCCTGACGATCAAGCGCAATTTTGTAGGCCTTCAAGGCAATAGAAAGACCACCCAGGTCACCAATATTTTCACCCAGGGTCAGCTCACCATTAACCGTGAACTTTTCGGGGTCAAGGCCGGTGGGGGTGTAGGCGTTGTACTGCTCCACCAGGGCCTTAGTGCGCTCGGTGAACTCTGAACGGTCAGCGTCCGTCCACCAGTTATTGAGGGCACCGGTGCCGTCGTACTTAGAACCCTGATCATCAAAGCCGTGCCCAATCTCGTGCCCAATCACACCGCCGATGGCACCGTAATTAACGGCATCATCAGCCTCAGGATCAAAGTAGGGTGGCTGAAGAATGGCCGCAGGGAAGACGATCTCATTGGCCGGTGGCATGTAGTAGGCGTTGACGGTCTGCGGGGTCATCAGCCACTCGTTCTTATCGACCGGTTCGTTGATGCGACCCACCTGGAACTCGTGTTCAAAGACCGCCGACCGGCGCAGATTCTCAAAGAGATCATCGGTCAGTTCCAGCTCAGAGTAATCCCGCCAGATGTCGGGGTAGCCAATCTTTGTGACAAAGCTACCCAGCTTTTCCAGGGCGCGGGCGCGGGTCTCATCGGTCATCCAATCCAGGGTGCCAATCGACTCGCGGTAGGCCGCCAGCAGGTCATTGACCAGTTCCAGCATCTTAGCCTTGTGGGCTGGCGGGAAGTGGATAGCAACGTATTCCTTACCCAGCTCCTCACCCAGGGAACCTTCTACCAGACCAACTCCGCGCTTCCAGCGCTCGCGCAGTTCTTGGGAACCCGAAAGGGTACGCCCGTAGAAGTCAAAGTTCTCAGCCACAATCGCTTCGGTCAGGTAGGGCGCACGGGAATGAGCCATATGCCAGATGTACCAGAGCTTCCAGATAAACAGCGGGGCAGTGGCCCACATCTGGGCGGCGGCCTCAAAGTAGGAGGGCTGGTTAACCACCACGGTACCCGCTTTCTCCAGAGAGATGCCCATGCCCTCAAGCCAGCTGCTAAAGGGGAAGCCTGGGAAACTGGCCTCTAGCTCCGATGCCTGAATTGGGTTATAGCGCAGATCGGCATTGCGGGACTTAACGTTATCCCAGTGGTGGGAGGCAATCTCGGTCTCATGGGCAAAGACAGCTTTAGCGGCATCGGCGGCTTCTAGCCCAAAGTTCTCGGCCAAACCGGTCAGCTCAAACATGCGGGTGATGTGCTGAAGGTAGGCATCACGGATCTCGGCGTACTTTTCGTCGCGGTAGTAGGACTCATCAGGCAGGCCCAGACCGGTCTGGGACAGGTAGAGCACATACTTCTCGGGGTTCTTAGCGTCAATGCTGGTGTACCAGCCAAAGGGGCCGCCGTGGCCCTGAACATCGAGCGCTGCCATGACCCGCACTATGTCATCGGGGGTGGCGGCGGCCAAAACCTGCTCGACTTCGGCAAGTAGGGGAGTGAGGGCGTCCTGCTCAATTTTCTCGGTATTCATGAAAGATGAGTAGAGCGCACCGATACGGGAGCCGGGCTGTTCGGCGGCGAACTTTTCGACAAT
>NZ_JBLXXS010000028.1:0-8769 GCF_048513555.1 Rothia sp. P5766
ACCACAACCCCCAGGGCTTGTTCGCCGGTCGCCCGAGGGGAATGGAGGGGGCGGCTCCCACGAATCCCCCCGGGGGTAGCCCCCGCCTCTTTCTGTGAGATCTGCTCTGGTGCAGGTATCACACTGTCGGGTGCTTAGTAGGGTATCTGCCCACCCATGAGGTGCGGGCTAGGCGCTCAGCCACTTCTGCAGGGCCAAGTAGCAGGCTCTTACCTCTGATGCTTTGACGTGCTCGTTATCGGTGTGGGCCAGTAGGGCGTCGCCGGGGCCGAAGTTGACTGCTGGGATTCCGATGTCGCTAAAGCGGGCTACATCGGTCCAGCCATACTTGGGCTTGGGCTCCTGCCCAACGGACTCAATGAGTGAGCGTGACATGGGGGCGTCCAAGCCCGGGCGGGCCGCCGATGACAGATCAACAAAGTCTAGTTGGTAGCCCTCAAAAACCTGGTGCAGGTGGGCAACAGCTTCATCTAGGGTCTTGTTGGGGGCAAAGCGGTAGTTGATATGGACACCTGCTTGATCTGGGATAACGTTGCCTGCCACGCCACCTGAGATCTGAACGGCATTCAGGCCCTCTCGGTAGGCTAGGCCTTCAACTTCGTAGGTGGCAGGTTGGTAGGCGGCAAGACGGCCCAGCACATCAGCCATCTTATGGATAGCGTTCACGCCCTTCCAGGAGCGGCCTGAGTGGGCGGCTAACCCTGCGGTGCGGATCCAGAAGCGAATGGTGCCGTTACAGCCGCCTTCGATGGTTCCGTCGGTGGGTTCCAGCAGCACCGCAAAAGCGGCATCGGTGAGAAGTTGACGGTGGTTTCGCATGAGCCGGGCCAGGCCAGATAGTTCAGAGGCGACTTCTTCGTGGTCGTAGAAGACATAGGTGATGTCGTAGCGGGGGTTCTCTAGGCTGGCGGCTAGCGCTAGCTGGACAGCTACCCCGCCTTTCATATCCACCGCCCCGCGACCGTAGAGCAGGCGCTCGCCGTCTTCCTTGACCCAAGTGGCGGGGACGGTACCGGCTGAACCCTCAGTGGCTGGCAGGGGTACGGTGTCCAGGTGCCCGGCTAGGACGATTCGTTCGGCCCGCCCCAGGTTGGTGCGGGCTATGATGGCATCACCATCGCGGGTGGCTTCTAGTCCCTCACAGGTTTTCAGGGCGGCTTCGACTGTATCTGCCAGTCGCGTTTCGCTGCCCGATACCGAGAAAATGTTGAGTAGGTCGGCGGTGAGATCTTCAACTGGCTGGGTGAGGTCAAGGGTCGCGGGGCCAAAGTGGGCAAAAGATTCGGCGGTGTCAGTGTGGGTGCTCATGCCCTCTACATTACAAGCAGTCCCAGCATCTAAGCACAAATTACGTGGGGCACCTGCCCTTTTCGTACACTAGAGGTATGACTGAAAATAACACCCGCGTAGCATCAGGCCTGGGCCTGGCTACAGTTGTAGCCTCCGGCGAAAATGAAGGCACTGTCCTCGATGTCTGGTACCCCGCTCCCAGCTTGACCGAAACCCCTGACCAGAGCTTTGCTGCTGAGCTAGAAGCCCTGGTTGAGGCCGATGAGGACCGTAACGTCGTCCGTGAACTGGTCAACGTCACAATCAACCTGGACGAGGCTCCTGCCAACGCAGCCGACGCCTACCTACGCCTGCACTTGCTCTCGCACACTCTAGTAGCGCCCAACACCATCAATCTTGAAGGGCTGTTTGGCAAGCTCGCTAACGTTGCTTGGACTAATTTTGGTCCTGTCCTGGCCAGCGAGTTCACTGTGGCTTCTTTGAAGCTCCGCCGCCGTGGCGCCCTGGTTGTTACTCACCTTGATAAGTTCCCCCGCATGATTGACTATGTTGTTCCTGCCGGTGTTCGCATTGGTGACGCTGACCGAGTCCGTCTGGGCGCTCACCTGGCTCCCGGTACCACCGTCATGCACGAGGGCTTTGTGAACTTCAATGCCGGTACCCTGGGTGAGTCTATGGTTGAAGGCCGCATCTCGCAGGGCGTTGTCATTGGCAACGGCACCGACATCGGTGGTGGCGCGTCAACCATGGGCACTCTGTCCGGTGGCGGTACCCAGCGTGTTGCTATCGGCGAGCGCTCCTTGCTCGGCGCTGAGGCCGGTATCGGTATCGCCCTGGGCGATGACTGTGTGGTTGAGGCTGGCCTGTATATAACTGCAGGTTCCCGCGTAACCGTACTCAATCCCGGTGATGAGCCACGGGTTGTTAAGGCCTTGGAACTCTCCGGTGCCAATAGCCTGCTCTTCCGCCGTAACTCGGTGTCCGGTGCTATTGAGGTTCTGCCCCGCGCTGGCAAGACCGTTGAGCTGAACTCTGAGCTGCACGCCAACTAATTAAAGGCAAGTGACCTGATCTGTTGCCCTCCCTGGAGCTACCTGCCCTGGGGAGGGCAGTTTTCTGTCTAACCAGGAGAAATAGGGGGCTGGAAGCTGGATAGCAGGTATGCTGGAAATTGAACTCAATCCATCTTTTAGGGGAAAATGTGAAAATTCTAGTTACCGGCGGTGCAGGCTACATCGGTTCGCACACCGTCCTTGAGCTTCTGGAAGCCGGCCACGAGGTCACCGTCATGGACAACCTCTCCAACTCGTCCATGGAATCGCTGGCTCGCGTTGAAGAGCTGACCGGCAAAACCGTTGAGTTCCGCAAGGTTGACCTGCTTGACCTGCCCGAGATGAAGCAGCTTTTCAACCTGGTTAAGCCCGATGCTGTCATCCACTTTGCAGGTCTCAAGGCTGTTGGCGAATCCGCCGAGAAGCCCCTCTGGTACTACCAGACCAACGTTGCAGGTACCCTCAACCTGCTCTACGCTATGGAGGAGGCCGGGTGTCACTCCATCGTCTTCTCTTCCTCCGCCACCGTGTACGGTGAGCCTGAGTCCATGCCGCTGACCGAGAAAATCAATATGGATGCCCAGTCCTGCTACGGCCGGACCAAGGAGCACATCGAGGACATGCTGGTTGACCTGGCGGCTTCTGACCCTAAATGGAACATCGCCTTGCTCCGCTACTTTAACCCCGTTGGTGCCCATGAGTCAGGCCGTATCGGTGAGGACCCCGCTGGTATTCCCAATAATCTTGTACCGTTTATTGCTCAGGTTGCTGTGGGTCGCCGCGAGTACCTGAATGTCTTTGGTAATGACTACCCCACCGTCGATGGCACTGGCGTACGCGACTACATTCACGTGGTCGATCTGGCCGATGGTCATCTGAAGGCGCTGGACTACATCACAAGTCACGGTGGCCTGCACACCTGGAACCTGGGTACTGGAAACGGCTACTCGGTACTTGAGGTTCTGCACGCTTTTGAGAAGGCCGCTGGGAAGGAACTGCCCTACAAGATTGTGGACCGTCGCCCTGGCGATGTCGCGGTATCTTATGCTGACCCGTCCGCCGCCCTGGCTGACCTGGGCTGGAGCGCTACCCGCGACATTGAGACCATGGTGCGCGATCACTGGAACTGGCAGAAGAACAACCCGAATGGATACGAAGCGTAGCGAGTATCTTTCGTGAAGAAATTGCCAACGATTTGGCAATTTTAGAAAGCGCGCATCGCGCGGGACAGAAACGTAGCCAGTATTCCGTGAGCTGGTGAGATCCTAGCTCATGGTGCGTAAACCTTAGAAGGCCCCTTTCTACTGTGCAGAGAGGGGCTTCTTCCTTAGGTTCCTGAGAGAAAAAGAGACGATGGCAGCCGATGACTTTGAACTGATTGACCATACCCAGCGCCTTAAGTTCCGCTATCGGGTAGGTGCCCTTCTGGTCCGTGACGGTAAGTTGCTCATGACTTCATCACCCGGTGCGGGTTACTACTGGACGCTCGGTGGCGGTGTGGGTATCGGGGAGCTGGCGCAAGATAGCGTCCGTAGAGAGGTTGCCGAGGAAACCGGGCTAAAGGTTACTGGTGCTGAGTTACTTGGTGCGGTGGAAAATATCTTTGAGGGCGTTGACCCCTCGGTTGCCGGTTACCTGGTTCATGAGGTTTCCCTTTACTTCCGGGTGGAGGTTGCCGAAGATATTGATACGTCCCAGCGCATCGAAATTGGTTCGCTCACCGGCGAGGGCGAGCAGGAGTATCTGGACTGGGTTCCTCTTGATTCTCTGGTTAACTTTGATGGCAAGTATCTTTTCCCCTCAGCTCTGGCCGAGGTGTTTGGCCCTAAGCTCATGACAGGAGATACAACTTTTGAGCACGCTATCCAGGTGGAGGCTCCTGAACAGCTCCGGGCTCTGGGTAAGGGCCACGATGCCGGGTGTATTGATAGGGCTGGTAAGCTGTGGTCGGGGTTCCGGGCGGTTGCACTCGTCGTTTGCCGGGGGCACCTGCTACTGGCGACCCATGATAGGAGCGACTATTATTACACGGTCGGTGGCGGTATTCGTGTGGGCGAGCCTAGTGCCCAGGCGGTAGTGCGTGAGGTAGCCGAAGAGGCAGGCTTACAGGCACAGGAGGTGAGGCTCTGCGCGCTGCTTGAAAACTTTGATCTACCAGGCCATCAGAAGAGACCGGGCTACTGCTCACATGAGCTGGCCCTCTACTACCGGGTCGATGTGGCGGAGAACCTCGATATTACTCAGCCTATCGACGTGGGAGAGAAAACCCTCTCGGGTAACCATGAATATCTTGAGTGGGTTCCCCTCGACTCTTTAGGCAAGTACAAAGGCAAGAAAATCTTCCCCGAGATCCTGGCACAGGATCTCCCCCGCCATCTTGCTGGTTGGCCTCAAGAGGTTATCCACCTGGTAGCGGGCCAGCGCCCCCTAACCGCCCTGGAGCAATAACGGTAACTGGCATAAAGAAGGCCGCCCCGCTCCCCTAGCTTAGGGGCGCGGGGCGGCTTGCTACCAGCTACACACCGGTAGCTTAACGCTGCGGGTAATGGCGCTCGTTTTCACCGGTGTAGACCTGGCGGGGGCGACCAATCTTACGGTCGGGGTCCTGCACACCTTCGGTCCACTGAGCAATCCAGCCAGGTAGGCGGCCCAGGGCAAAGAGGACGGTGAACATGTGCTCGGGGAAGCCCATAGCCTTGTAAATCAGGCCGGTGTAGAAGTCTACGTTGGGGTAGAGCTTACGTTCGATGAAGTAGTCATCGTTCAGAGCCTTCTCTTCCAGTCGCATAGCGATTTCAAAGAGCTCAGAGTTACCGCCGATGCTTTCAAGGATCTCGTCTGCGGTCTTCTTAACGATTCGGGCACGCGGGTCGTAGTTCTTGTAGACGCGGTGGCCAAAGCCCATCAGGCGGACGCCGTCTTCCTTGTTCTTGACTTTCTCCATGAAGTCTTCGGGGCTGATGCCCTCCTTCTGGATCTGGGTCAGCATCTTGAGCACAGCCTCGTTAGCACCGCCATGAAGCGGTCCGTAGAGGGCGTTGATACCGGCAGAGACGGAGGCGAACATGTTTGCGTTGGCTGAGCCGACCAGGCGTACGGTAGAGGTAGAGCAGTTCTGCTCGTGGTCAGCGTGCAAGAGCAGCAGCAGGTCAAGTGCCTTGGCATGCAGGGGGTTAATCTCGTAGTCTTCGGTGGGGAAGCCGAAACACATACGCAAGAAGTTCTCGGTGTAGTTAAGGTCGTTCTTGGGGTAGATCAGAGGCTCGCCCTTGGACTTCTTGTAAGCGTAGGCTGCCAGAGTCGGTACCTTGGAGAGCAGACGGAAGGTTGAAATCTCTACCTGGCGGGGATCGAAGGGATCCAGTGAGTCCCCGTAGAAAGTGGACATAGCCGAGACGCTAGAAGCCAGCACAGCCATGGGGTGAGCGTCGCGGGGGAAGCCATTGAAGAAGAACTTAAAATCCTCATGCACCATGGTGTGACGGCGTACCATCAGGTCAAATTCTTCGAGCCTCTCAGGGGTGGGTAGCTCACCAAAAATCAGGAGGTAGGCCACCTCAAGGAAGCTGGAATTTTCTGCCAGTTCTTCTATGGGGTAACCGCGGTAGCGCAAAATGCCGGCATCACCATCGATGTAGGTGATAGCTGACTTGGCGCTGGCGGTGTTCATGAAGCCGGGATCGTAGGCTACCTGGCCTGTCTCTTTGAGCAAGCCTGCAACTTCAAAGGCACCATTGCCTTCGGTTGCTTCTACTGCGGGCAGGGGCAGGTCTTTGCCCTCATAGCTCAGCAGTGCTTTGTTCTCAGTCATTAGTTTTCCTCCTGATTATCCGAGGCCCTGGACCGTGGTGGGACAGCCATTACCTCAAATCTGTGCCTTCCAGCTCGGAGCGCGGCCCCAGTAATCCGAGACCGCGCCCTGAGCATCAGCACCTAGTGTTATGGTCTACATTACATCAGAATGATGGGCGGGTCACATTGGCCCCTGCTAGGTGAGATAGATTACACTACTGGCGCTGACTACTCATGGGGAACTGGCTAGAGCTATTCAGCCAGACGGCCTGCGGCACGAGTAATGTCATCGTCTGAGCCGGTCAGTGCCACACGAACATAGCCTTGACCTGCCTCTCCATAGAAAATCCCAGGACCAACCAAGATGCCGCGTTCAGCAAAGCGCTGGACCGTGGCCCAGGTATCTTGACCGGCAGTAGCCCACAGGTAGAGCCCTGCCTGGGAGTTTTCAACACGCAGGCCGAACTTTTCGAGGGCGGGAAGTAGAATTTCGCGGCGGGCACGGTAGCGGTTCTTCTGAGCCTCAACATGGGAGTCATCGGCTAGGGCGGCGGTCATGGCGACTTGGACGGGGGCGGGCACAATCATGCCGGCGTGCTTGCGGGAGTTGACCAGGTTAGCCATAATGTCGGGGTCACCGGCGATGAAGGCTCCCCGGTAGCCGGCAAAGTTGGACTGTTTAGACAGGGAGTAAGCGGCCAGCACCAGTTCCTGGCTTTGGCCGCAGACGCGCGGGTCCAGGATTGAGGGTATGGGCTCACCACCCTGGGCGGTATCCCAGTGGCCCCAGCCTAGCTCGGCGTAACACTCGTCAGAGGCTACAAGGGCGCCCAGGGCACGGGCGTCGTCCACGATTTTTTTCAGTTGGGCGGTATCGCGGACGATTCCTGTGGGGTTAGCCGGTGAGTTGACCCAAATCAGGCGAACCTTGGCGCGGGTGGCCTCGTCCAGCTCCTCAAGTGAATCTGCCGCTACGGGGGTAGCTCCTGCCAGTTGGGCTCCGATGTCGTAGGTGGGGTAGGCGACGGTAGGGCGCACAACGATGTCACCCTCCCCCAGCCCCAGCAAAAAGGGTAGCCAGGCCACGAGTTCTTTGGAGCCGATGGTGGGCATGACCTGGTCGGTGGTGAGGCCGGGGACGCCCCGGCGGCGGTCGAACCAGTCAACGATTGCCTGGCGCAGGCTGAGGGTTCCGTGGGTTGTGGGGTAACCGTGGGCATCAGTGGCCTGAGCAAGGGCTAGACGAATGACATCCGGGGTGGGATCGACAGGGGTTCCGATGGAGAGGTTGATAAGCCCGTCGGGGTGCTGCTCCGCGGTGGCACGGTAGGGTGCCATGGTGTCCCAGGGGTAGTCGGGTAGGTCTAGTCCGAAGGTGCGCATGGTCTTCTTTCTTGCGTTGCGGTTGGTTCTGGTCTCTTCACCCTATTCTAGGGGCTTGTGGGCGGATCCCAGGGCTCGGGTGGCTTCATCCTTGGGTTGGGGCAGGTGTGACAAAGCTCCGCAGACCCTGGCGGGTGGCCGGTCTGCGGAGCTTTATCAGCTTGAGGTATGTGTTTTCCAGGGTTTATGGCTTACACGGCAGGATCATGGCTTACCCGATGGCGCGGGGCTGGCGTGAATTGCCCTTGTGAGCGGAGCGCACCGGGCAAGAGGGTCAGCCGAGCAGGCGTTAGCTTGCGGTGCTGAAAGCCTACGGTGCTGAAAGCCTACGGTGCTGAAAACCTTAGCTTAGTGCAGAAGTGCACGAATCGAGCGCGAAGCCTTAGCCCTGGTTCTGAGGTGGCAGCGCCGCGATGAAGGGTACATCCTTGTCGATTTTGCCCAGGCGGGCAGCTCCACCGGGTGAGCCGAGATCGTCGAAGAAGTCGGCATTGGCAGCGGTGTAGTCTTCCCATTCTTCGGGAACGTCGTCTTCATAGTAGATGGCTTCTACGGGGCAGACGGGTTCGCAGGCGCCGCAGTCTACGCATTCGTCGGGGTGGATGTAGAGGGAGCGTTCGCCTTCGTAGATGCAGTCAACGGGGCATTCTTCGACGCAGGCGCGGTCTTTTACGTCGACGCAGGGCTGGGCAATAATGTAGGTCATTGTTACCTTTCAGGTGGGGGCGTTCCGTTGCGCGGTTGGGTGTTTTTAGCTGTGCTCTAGTGTATCGGTTTCACTGAGTGGGGGCAGATTTTTGTGACCGATGATATAGCTTAGGGTTTGTTTATTTATTCTTCTGGCGGTAGCGGCTTGCGCTGATGATGCTAAGAGCTGTGACCGCTAGAATCCCGAAGGCCCAGAGGGTACCAACGATTCCGGGTGGGTTGATGGGGTTAATGTAGACCAACAGAGAGTTGCCTTTGGCGAAGGCGAAGGTGCCGGTGAGGAGGAAGGCTACTGCCCCTACGAGTGTGGCGGCCCAGTTTTTTTCGGTGTGGATTGCGGCCCAGGTGGCGGCGAAGTAGACGGTGAGCAGTGCCAGGGCTAGGCCCCAGGGGAGCCAGAGACCTTTGGAGATGTACCAGATCTGGGTGTGGTACATGGTTCCGGCAAAGCCTGAGATAAGGCCGAGTGCGCTTGCGGTGATAATTGAGTTGATGGGGCCGGGGGCTTCTGTGATTTCGTCGGTGGCGCTGGCTGGGGGGGGGG
>NZ_JBLXXS010000029.1:0-5430 GCF_048513555.1 Rothia sp. P5766
TCAAAACCATACAGTGGACGCAAACAAACAAGCACAAAACAAAAAAATGTGTAAGCCTTCGGACTATTAGTACCAGTCAACTCCACGGGCATTCCCCGCTTCCATACCCGGCCTATCAACCCCATCATCTACAGGGATCCTCACACAACAAACGTTGCCAGGAAATCTCATCTCGAAACAGGCTTCCCGCTTAGATGCTTTCAGCGGTTATCCCTCCCGAACGTAGCCAATCAGCCATGCACCTGGCGGTACAACTGACATACCAGAGGTTCGTCCGTCCCGGTCCTCTCGTACTAAGGACAGCCTTTCTCAAATTTCCAACGCGCGCAGCGGATAGGGACCGAACTGTCTCACGACGTTCTGAACCCAGCTCGCGTACCGCTTTAATGGGCGAACAGCCCAACCCTTGGGACCAACTCCAGCCCCAGGATGCGACGAGCCGACATCGAGGTGCCAAACCATGCCGTCGATATGGACTCTTGGGCAAGATCAGCCTGTTATCCCCGAGGTACCTTTTATCCGTTGAGCGACGGCCGTTCCACAACGTACCGCCGGATCACTAGTCCCGACTTTCGTCCCTGCTCGACCTGCCAGTCTCACAGTCAAGCTCCCTTGTGCACTTACACTCAACACCTGATTGCCAACCAGGCTGAGGGAACCTTTGGGCGCCTCCGTTACACTTTAGGAGGCAACCGCCCCAGTTAAACTACCCATCAGGCACTGTCCCTGACCCGGATCACGGGCCGAAGTTAGACATCCAGAGCGACCAGAGTGGTATTTCAACAACGACTCCACAAACACTAGCGTGCCTGCTTCACAGTCTCCCACCTATCCTACACAAGCCACACCGAACACCAATACCAAACTATAGTAAAGGTCACGGGGTCTTTCCGTCCTGCTGCGCGAAACGAGCATCTTTACTCGTACTGCAATTTCGCCGAGTTCATGGTTGAGACAGTAGGGAAGTCGTTACTCCATTCGTGCAGGTCGGAACTTACCCGACAAGGAATTTCGCTACCTTAGGATGGTTATAGTTACCACCGCCGTTTACTGGGGCTTAAATTCTCAGCTTCGCCCACAAGGGGCTAACCAATCCTCTTAACCTTCCAGCACCGGGCAGGAGTCAGTCCGTATACATCGTCTTACGACTTCGCACGGACCTGTGTTTTTGATAAACAGTCGCTTCCCCCAATTCTCTGCGACCCATACACGCTCACGGTAGCAAGTACCGATCACGCTCAAGGCTCCCCTTCTCCCGAAGTTACGGGGACATTTTGCCGAGTTCCTTAACCATGATTCTCTCGATCGCCTTAGTATTCTCTACCTGATCACCTGTGTCGGTTTCGGGTACGGGCGGCTAAAACCTCACGCCGATGCTTTTCTCGGCAGCATAGGATCACCAAATCCCCCAAACGGGGTCCCATCACGTCTCAGGCAAACACCGGCGCATTTAACAACCGGATACCCTACACGCTTAGACCACGACAACCATCGCGTGGCTTGGCTACCTTCCTGCGTCACACCTGTTAATACGTTTACCTCCAAAAATCGGGTCCTGCACTCCACCCCCAAGCCCAACCAAAAGGAAAGGCACAAAGGGCATCACACAGTTAGCATCAAAATATCAGTATGGGCGGTTTTTCACCGGTACGGGAATATCAACCCGTTATCCATCGACTACGCCTGTCGGCCTCGCCTTAGGCCCCGACTAACCCAGGGCAGATTAGCTTGACCCTGGAACCCTTGATCATCCGGCGCACGGGTTTCTCACCCGTGATTCGCTACTCATGCCTGCATTCTCACTCGCATACCCTCCACCACTGGTTCACACCGCAGCTTCACCGGATACACGACGCTCCCCTACCCAACAAGAAAAAATCTCATTGCCATAACTTCGGTGGTGTACTTGAGCCCCGCTACATTATCGGCGCAGAATCACTTGACCAGTGAGCTATTACGCACTCTTTCAAGGGTGGCTGCTTCTAAGCCAACCTCCTGGTTGTCTCAGCAACTCCACATCCTTTCCCACTTAGTACACGCTTAGGGACCTTAGTTGATGGTCTGGGCTGTTTCCCTCTCGACAATGAAGCTTATCCCCCACTGTCTCACTGCTACGCTCTAACTTACCGGCATTCGGAGTTTAGCTGACGTCAGTAACCCTGTGGGGCCCATCGGCCATCCAGTAGCTCTACCTCCGGCAAGAAACACGTAACGCTGCACCTAAATGCATTTCGGGGAGAACCAGCTATCACAGAGTTTGATTGGCCTTTCACCCCTATCCACAGCTCATCCCCTCCATTTTCAACTGAAGTGGGTTCGGTCCTCCACGACGTCTTACCGTCGCTTCAACCTGGCCATGGATAGATCACTCCGCTTCGGGTCTAGATCCTGCCACTGACACGCCCTATTCAGACTCGCTTTCGCTACGGCTTCCCCACACGGGTTAACCTCGCGACAGAACACTAACTCGCAGGCTCATTCTTCAAAAGGCACGCTGTCACCCCAAAAGGCTCCAACGGCTTGTAAGCACACGGTTTCAGGTACTATTTCACTCCCCTCCCGGGGTACTTTTCACCATTCCCTCACGGTACTGATTCACTATCGGTCACTAGAAAGTATTTAGACTTACCAGGTGGTCCTGGCAGATTCACACGAGATTCCACGAGCCCCGTGCTACTCGGGTGGCACACACGCGGTCTAACACATTTCGGCTACAGGACTCTCACCCTCTCCGGTCACCCATCCCAAGGCGTTCACCTACATGCTAGAACATCACGTCCACAGTCGATTGAAACTGTGATGCGTACTCCCACAACCCCCATGATGCAACCCTCAACCGGTATCACACACCACAGGTTTAGTCTCATCCGCTTTCGCTCGCCACTACTCACAGAATCATTTGTTATTTTCTCTTCCTGAGGGTACTGAGATGTTTCACTTCCCCCCGTTCCCTCCAACCAGCCTATACATTCAACTGGTGGTAACAAACCATGATAGCTTGCTGGGTTTCCCCATTCGGAAATCCTGGGATCAACGCCCTGTTATCGGCTCCCCCAGGCTTATCGCAGATTCACACGTCCTTCATCGGCTTCTAGTGCCAAGGCATCCACCGTGTGCCCTTAATAACTTACACACAGATAAAATCAAGAATAAATTAACCTTGACTATATTTAACTAAGTACAAAATCAAGAATCAAAGAAACACAATCCAAAAAGAATTGAGTATTCTTCAAAACATTGAAGATGCTCGCGTCCACTATACAGTTCTCAAACAACAACCCGATCAACACTCAAGGCAACCAGAACAAACTGATCACTACTCTCATGCCGGGATACACCAAGATAACAAACAAACGCCTGCTACCTCAAAACCCAACAACGCACCAACACTACACAACACACAAACCAATCAACACAAACCCAAAAGCCTGCACCAGAACTAACATTCCACCCATGAGCAAACCACCCAAACGACACTCGCGCTCAGCATGGCCAACTAAAAGTTGAGCTCCTTAGAAAGGAGGTGATCCAGCCGCACCTTCCGGTACGGCTACCTTGTTACGACTTAGTCCCAATCGCCAATCCCACCTTCGACGACTCCCTCCCACAAGGGGTTAGGCCATCGGCTTCGGGTGTTACCAACTTTCGTGACTTGACGGGCGGTGTGTACAAGGCCCGGGAACGTATTCACCGCAGCGTTGCTGATCTGCGATTACTAGCGACTCCGACTTCATGGGGTCGAGTTGCAGACCCCAATCCGAACTGAGACCGGCTTTTTGGGATTAGCTCAACCTCACAGTATCGCAACCCTTTGTACCGGCCATTGTAGCATGCGTGAAGCCCAAGACATAAGGGGCATGATGATTTGACGTCATCCCCACCTTCCTCCGAGTTGACCCCGGCAGTCTCCTATGAGTCCCCACCATCACGTGCTGGCAACATAGAACGAGGGTTGCGCTCGTTGCGGGACTTAACCCAACATCTCACGACACGAGCTGACGACAACCATGCACCACCTGTATACCAGCCCCGAAGGGAAACCACATCTCTGCAGCGATCCAGTATATGTCAAGCCTTGGTAAGGTTCTTCGCGTTGCATCGAATTAATCCGCATGCTCCGCCGCTTGTGCGGGCCCCCGTCAATTTCTTTGAGTTTTAGCCTTGCGGCCGTACTCCCCAGGCGGGGCACTTAATGCGTTAGCTACGGCGCGGAAAACGTGGAATGTCCCCCACACCTAGTGCCCAACGTTTACGGCATGGACTACCAGGGTATCTAATCCTGTTTGCTCCCCATGCTTTCGCTTCTCAGCGTCAGTTACAGCCCAGAGACCTGCCTTCGCCATTGGTGTTCCTCCTGATATCTGCGCATTTCACCGCTACACCAGGAATTCCAGTCTCCCCTACTGCACTCTAGTTAGCCCGTACCCACTGCAAACCCGGAGTTAAGCCCCGGGCTTTCACAGCAGACGCGACAAACCGCCTACAAGCTCTTTACGCCCAATAATTCCGGACAACGCTCGCGCCCTACGTATTACCGCGGCTGCTGGCACGTAGTTAGCCGGCGCTTCTTCTGCAGGTACCGTCACTTTCGCTTCTTCCCTGCTGAAAGAGGTTTACAACCCGAAGGCATTCATCCCTCACGCGGCGTCGCTGCATCAGGCTTGCGCCCATTGTGCAATATTCCCCACTGCTGCCTCCCGTAGGAGTCTGGGCCGTGTCTCAGTCCCAGTGTGGCCGGTCACCCTCTCAGGCCGGCTACCCGTCGTCGCCTTGGTGAGCCGTTACCTCACCAACAAGCTGATAGGCCGTGAGCCCATCTAAAACCAGTACAAACCCTTTCCACCAGCATCCCATGCGGGAACTGGTCGTATCCGGTATTAGACCTCGTTTCCAAGGCTTATCCCAGAGTTAAAGGCAGGTTACTCACGTATTACTCACCCGTTCGCCACTAATCCAACCAGTGCAAGCACCGGTCATCATCGTTCGACTTGCATGTGTTAAGCACGCCGCCAGCGTTCGTCCTGAGCCAGAATCAAACTCTCCGTTAGAAAACAAAAAAAGTTGATGATCCTAGTCTCGATTTGATAGCGAACCATTCACCACGGGGTGGTGTGGTTCAAGCTGACGAATCTGAAACCATATGATTATCAAATTCACACCCAACCAGCCACAAAGACCAGATCAGGTGCATCTAATGTATAAATATTTGGTATCAGTTCTATTTCCGCACCACCTGCACCCCTCATATTTATCGGGGCCCAGTATTTGTGGTGTGGACGATTAGAATGTTATGTTTATAACATTGGTACGCTATTGAGTTTTCAAGCAACAGACCACCATCAAACCTTCACAAGCCAAGCAGGCTGGTGCGGTTTTCGATGCGGTTTCTTGGTTGTCACCGTTTTTGGCAACTCGTCTAGTCTATCGCGT
>NZ_JBLXXS010000003.1:0-167056 GCF_048513555.1 Rothia sp. P5766
CAACTGGCTCGGGGCTGGCGTTAAGGGAGGTTGGCAGGCACCATGCCTACCCGGTGGCCTGGTGGCCTGGTGACCTGGTGGCCTGGTGGCCTGGTGACCTGGTGGCCTGGTGGCCTCACGCAACCTTTCGATACCTGTACCTTGTTGGAGAGCTCATTGAGCACCTGTGTGCGGTATTTTGGAAGTGTGCTATTTTCTGATCAGGATATCCGCAAAGAAATTCAGGCGGGGCGTATAGCCCTTGAACCTTACGATGAGTCAATGATTCAACCTGCCTCGGTTGATGTTCGTATTGACCGCTTTTTCAGGCTTTTTGATAACCATAAGTACCCCTATATTGACCCTAGCCAAGCTCAAGAAGACTTGACCCGACTGGTAGAGGTTGCCCCCGACGAACCTTTCGTTTTGCACCCCGGCGAGTTTGTGCTGGGCGCAACCTACGAGAAGGTTACCCTGCCCGATGACGTGGCGGCCCGTTTGGAGGGTAAGTCGTCCCTGGGGCGTCTGGGCCTTTTGACTCACTCTACGGCGGGTTTTATTGACCCTGGTTTTTCGGGGCATGTGACCCTTGAACTGTCGAATATGGCTACCCTGCCGATTATGCTCTGGCCTGGTTCTAAGGTGGGCCAGCTGTGTTTCTTTAAACTGACTAGCCCCACTGAGCATGCTTACGGTTCGGGCGCTTATGGGAACCGGTATCAGGGGCAGCGTGGGCCTACTGCTTCACGGAGTTATATGAACTTTCACCGCACTACTATTCCTCTTGCCCCTGACCAGAGCTAGCGGAGGTTTTATATGCGCGGTTTGCTGATTCGTCCTGCCGGTGTTCCGGTCTTGATTTGCTTTGAGGATCCTAACCCTCAGCTCTGGGACGGTGCGTGTGAGGCCTGGGCTTCTCTGGAGCCTGAGCAGATTGAGGACGGTATCGCCCAGGTCATTGATGGTATCCGTCTGGTGGTCTTGAGCCCTCGATCGGATAGTGAGGTTCAGGCGGATTATGCGAGGGCTCTAGAGGTGAGTGTTATTAATTCGCGCAATCTTGCCTGGGCCGCTGAAACGCTGACTGTGCAGGTCACGATGCACCTGCTCAAAGCTTATGCGGGGCGTAAGCATTTGCTTCATGCTGCTGCCTTGGCTAGCCCTAAGACCGGGCAGACGGTGGCTCTGGTGGCGGCATCAGGGACAGGTAAGACGACCGCCGCACGCTTTTTGGGGCGCCATTTTACCTATTTGAGTGATGAGACAGCGGTTATTGATGTCGGTACTTTGCGGGTTAGCCCTTACCCTAAGCCGCTGTCGGTTATTGAGGAGGTGGGGCAGGCTAAGAAGCAGTATGACCCCGCTGAGCGCGGTTTGACGGTGGCTGAGCCGGACCAGGATTTTAGGCTTGGTTACTTGGTGATTCTGGATCGGGATAAAGCGGGTAAGGCGGCCCTGTCTTGGGAGCGGGTGCCTCTGGCTGAGGCGCTCTTTGCCCTGGTGGAGCAGTCGTCTGGTGTTCAGAGAATGCCGCGGGGGTTGGCGCAGTTTGCGGATCTGGTGAATTCGGTGGGTGGCGCTATTCGGCTAACCTACAGTGAGATTACTGATACTCTGGTTTTCTTTCAGGATCTGCTTGCCGGTGAGCTGGATTTGGCTTCGCATCAGGCTGACTACACCTTTGTAGAAACCGGGCAGACTGAGGTGAATTCGGTTTCTGGGGTCTGCTACCGGCGTGCACCGGGCACGAGTGGGCTTGAAACGGGGGAGGATTTCTTGGTGGCTTCTCAGGGCAAGCTCACCCGGACATCTCTGATTGGGTGGGATATCTGGGAGGCCTTGGCGCACCCCTTGAGCGCCGATGATTTACACGCTGTGATGGTGACGCTGTATGGCCCGGTGCCTCGCCCTGAGTTTGATAGGGCTCTTGAGCACCTGGTGGGTGCTGGAATTATTGAGCTGGTCGGTTGAATTTTTTTGGGCACTATACCGGGACCGGTATCTCAGGCTGTCTAGGGCCTAAAGTAGCCGGGGCTTGTTCTTCTGGGGGGCTAGCTCCGGCGCTGTTGTGAGCTTACCTTGCCTGGTCCTAGCTGTTAGCTGAGCTGGCTGATTTTCTGACTTTGGGATCTTTGATGGGGATGATCAGAAGCAGGCCTACAAAGAGGACGAGGGTGATACCTAAAATGCCCCAGAGCTGGTTGCCGGTCAGGGTCACGCAGAGCCCGAAGAGACCCGGTGCCAGGAAGCTGGCGGCGCGTCCGGTGGTGGAGTAGAGGCCGTAAATCTCGCCTTCCTTGCCTTCCTCGGTGAGCCTGCCCAGGTAGGAGCGGGCGGCTGACTGGGCGGGTCCTACGAAGGCACAGAGGGTGAGCCCGCAGACCCAGAACATGGTGGTGGAGGGCCAGATGAGCAGGGGGAGGGAGACAGCGATGAGAGCGCTCAGAGAGAAAATGATGACCCGTTTGGGGCCGAGAGCGTCATCGAGGTAGCCCCCTAGCATAGCGCCAGCACCGGCGACAATGTTGCCGAAAATCGCGAAGATAATGACCTGGTTAGTGCTAAATCCGAAGGAGCCTGCTGCCAGGACACCACCGAAGGTAAAGATGCCGTTGAGGCCGTCACGGAAGACCGCTGAGGAGACCAGGAAGTAGAGGGTGGTGGGTGCTTCCTTGCGGAGCTTCTTGACCGTGGCAAAGAGCTCCTTGTAGGAGTCGAGAAGACTTGCCTTTTCCTGGGGTGCGCGTTCGGGTTTGGGCAGTGAACGGGCTTTGAGCATGAGCGGTAGGGAGAAGATAAATGCCCAGGCCGCTGAGAAGAGCGCTACGGCACGAATGTTGTAGGCCTGGTCTGTGGGGATGCCCAGCAGGCCGGGGGTGACGAAACCTAGGAGTACGATGCCCAGGGCAACAATGCCACCGATATAGCCTGCGGCCCATCCTGAGCCACTAATTTTGCCGATGGTTGCTTTAGTAGAAATTGCTGGCAGGATGGCGTTGTAGTTGACCACCGCAAACTCGTTGACCAGATTACCTAAGGAAAGTAAAGCAACGCCCAGTAAGAGATATTGGGGAGCGGGTGCGACGAAGAAGCAGAGGGCCATAATTGCCGCCAGGAGCATACTGTTGACGCCTAGCCACAGGGCTCGTCGGCCACTGGCGTCGGCTCGCTGGCCCGAAACCGGCGCCAAAAGAGCAATACAGAATCCAGCGATAGTTAGGCCGTAAGAGAGGACAGCGGAGCTGTGTTCCTTATCGCCAAAGCCGGTATTGCTGGTGAGGTAGACCGCGAAGACGAAGGTGGTCATAATCGCGTTGAAACTGGCGTTCCCAACGTCCCAGAGGGTCCAGGCGAAGACGGTGGAGCGGGGGGCTGGGGGCTTGGCTTCTAAGCTACCGGTGTGTGGTGAAGTCATGGGTCTATGATACTTGCCTCACCAGGTGCAACAGTGTTTTCTGTGGATGGTGGCGTAAAAAAGCCGGCCCTGCGGGCGCAGAGCCGGTTTAAGAAGGCGGATAAAAAGTTGAGCTGGTCAGCCTTAGACTTCTGCCTGCCCGCCGTTTTTGAGCTTTGACTTGGTCTCAATCTTGTGCTGGGCACGGGTGATGGACACCTTGATGAGGGTGCCTACCAGGCCGGTGATCAGTGACCAGAGGATGATGTCGCGCCAGCGTTCTTCCTCATTTGGGTTGTTTTCTGGCGGTTCGTTGCCGGTGATGCGAACCCAGCTAGCGGCTAGTACCTTGTTGGCCAGGGCGATACCGCCTAGAGAGGCGGCCGAGCCTGCAATTTTTGTGAGGGGGTTCATGAGGGATCCCTTCTGTTGGTGTGGCGGGCCGGATGGCCCCTTGCCCTAAGACTATCAGTACTTATTGTTAGGGTGTGAGTTGCCCGCTAGGGTTGGGGTATAGGGCAGGCAAAGTGAGCGCGGTCTGCTCATGATGACTGAAGAGCTCATCAGGGCTTAGGTAGGTGTTCGGGTAAGGGGGGATCCTCACGGTGCTCCTGGTGGGGCCATGCCCTGTATTTTATGGATGTATGGCCTAGGCTGATAAACAAGATGGAGGTTTTTAGATGAAAGAATTGTTTATCTTTGATGGAAATTGTGGTTTTTGTACAAAAACCGTTGATTATCTTATTAAACTAGACAGAAATAAGCTGGTGGATTTTATTCCTTACCAGGTGTTTGAAAAATCTAGCGAGCAAGAATATGCGTGTGATTTTAGTAAATCTATTGTTTACATAGAGAACCGTCAGTATTTTACTGGGGCAAGGGGTTTTATGAAGTTTTTAGATAGAATTACCGGCCTGTCGCTGTTCTCAAGAATCTATAATTTTCCCTTGCTGGGTTCCTGCATGGAGGCCGTTTATAGACTTGTCGCTAAGAATAGGAGGTACCTTCCAGGAACTACCCCTTGGTGTGATAGGCAAGATAATTGCTAGCCCTAGAGTATTTAAAGAGTAGTTTTTATAGACACGAGTCTGATTATAAAAATAGAAACTCCCAGTTTCGGTCTTATTTTTTCACAATGCCTGGAATGAATGGATAGTAACCAGTGTTGTGCTGGGGGCCTTTATTCAGCCGCTGTAGTGGAATGTGGAGGGCGCGGCAGTTCACCTTCCTTACCGTCGATGGGATCATGAGCCACCTCATGATTGCTGTAGCTTATGCACAAAGACACTAGGGAAGTCCCGCAGCCTGGATAACTGTTCATTTTTCGTGGGTATCCCGGCTTGCTCTATACTGGAAGGGTTCCATGCTTGGGACCCCGCTCTATGACCGGCGGGTAACCATAAACGACAGGGGAGCGCCAGACTGGCGCTGAGAGTGCACATGCAGACCCTCCAACCTGATCCGGTTAGTACCGGCGCTAGGGAGTCGAAGTAAATAGGCGTACCCAGGTGCGCCGGTGCATGCCCCCTTTGCTGTTCTCACCAAAGGAAGGCTTTATGTCCAAGAAATCCGCGCTCACCTGGCGCGTCAACGATATCGTCGTAGCATCGGTGCTGGCCGTAGCTTGCGCCCTGATCTTCTGGCTCTGGTCAAATTTTGGCTACTCCGCCATCACTACCACCCTAGCCCTGGCCCCTGAATACTCCCCCTTAGCCGGGGGTGTCTGGCTACTTGCGGGTCTGCTGGGGGCCCTGGTCATCCGCAAACCCGGTGCAGCCCTTTACACCGAGATTCTGGCGGCAGTCATCGAGGCCCTCTTGGGCACCCACTACAACTTCACTGTAGTAATCTCTGGCCTAGTTCAGGGCCTGGGTGCTGAGCTGATATTCCTGATCTTCTTCTACAAGGTCTGGAACCTCGCCACCGCCATGCTGGCCGGTTTAGCCTCAGGTGCCGCTATGGGGATCTCAGAAATCATCATCTACTATGCCGGTGAGATGGTGGGTCAAAAAGCAGTCATCTATGTTCTGTGCTCTATGATCTCGGGCCTGGTTCTGGCCGGTCTGGTCTCCTGGTTGCTGGTGCGCGGTCTGGTCTCAACCGGCGCGCTAGATTCCCTGGCAGCAGGGCGGGCCGCTCGCAGGCCTTCCCGCCGGGGCGGACCAGCCAGCTCAAAGGGCTAGGGCGTTGACCGCAGAAGATCATCAGCTTGCGTCCCCCGGCCCAGAGTCAAGAGGCCGGGGGGCCCACTTCCGGGCCCGGGAGTTCGGGTGGCACTACCCGGGGCGGCCCAAGCCCACTTTCTCTAACTTGACCTTCGAGATTGAACCCGGTCAGAAGGTGCTCCTGGTGGGCCCCTCCGGTGCTGGTAAAACCACCCTGCTCCAGGCCTTAGGTGGCCTGCTAGAAGACGAAGACGGCCAATCCCAGTTGGGGGAGCTGTCCGTTAACGGCCTGACTCCCGCCCAATCACGCGGGACCTGCGGGCTCATGCAACAGGACCCGGAAAGCTCCGTGGTCCTAGCCAGGGTTGGTGATGACGTCGCTTTTGGCCCCGAGAATCTGTCCGTCCCCCGCACCCAGATCTGGGAGCGGGTCAAAAGCGCCCTCAAGGCCGTGGGTTTAGGCCACCTAGACTACAGCCGGTCAACATCGGCCCTTTCCGGCGGGCAGAAGCAACGGCTGGGGTTAGCCGGCATCCTAGCGATGCACCCAGGCGCCCTGCTGCTCGATGAGCCAACCGCCAACCTGGACCCAGCAGGTGTCATAGAGGTTCGAGACGCTGTGGTGGCAGCCTGCCAAGAGACAGGCTCAACCCTTGTTGTTATCGAACACCGCCTGGATATCTGGGCTCGGCACATGGACCGGATCATAGTGCTCGGCGCCAAGGGCGGTATCAGCCACGATGGTCCACCTGAACGCGTGCTCAGCCAGGCAGGCCAGGAACTCATTGATGCTGGTGTCTGGGTGCCAGGCTACCAGCCGCACCCACCGGCACCCACAAAGGACAGCCCTGCGCTGGGTCCACTTGTGCTAGAAGCCCGTGACTTGACCCTTACTCGCGCCTACCCCAGCCGTCGCCAGCTCAAGCACCGCGCTCGCGCCCTGGCATCGGGTCAAAAACCTACCCTAGACCTACCTGTAGTTGCTGAGGGTATCAACCTTCAGCTCTACGCTGGCAGTCACTTAGCCCTGCTAGGCCCCAACGGTTGTGGCAAATCAACCCTGGCTTTGACCCTGACCGGCCTGCTCTACCCGGTGGCCGGGCAGGTCATTGCCCACCCCCACCTGACCGGTGATCTGGCTGAGCGCTATCGGTCGGACATAGCCAGCTGGCCAGCAGCTGAACTGGCCGATCGAATTGGGTTGGTCTTCCAAGACCCAGAGCAACAGTTCATCGCACCCACTGTTAGAGCTGAACTGGAGTTTGGCCCCCGCCACCTGGCACGTGCCCGCAAGCAAAGCCTCGATGAAGCCTCCCTGGCCCAGGCTACCGACCAGCTCCTAGAACGCTTGAGGCTTACCCACCTGCAAGAGGCCAACCCCTTCACGCTCTCCGGTGGTGAAAAGCGCAGGCTCTCGGTGGCTACCGCGCTAGCGACCCAGCCTAAAATCCTGGTACTGGATGAGCCCACTTTCGGCCAGGACGCTCGAACCTGGAAGGAACTGGTCACCCTCATCCGAGAGCTGATCCAAGCAGGTACGGCAGTCATCTCTATCACTCACGATGCCGACTATGTTGCCGCCCTGGGCGGGGATACCTACAGCCTAGAAGGAGGGGGAAACCGTGGCCTATGATCCCTTTGCCGCCACCGCTGAGCGGCAAGGCGCCCTCGGTAGAATCAACGCCGGAGTCAAACTGGGGGCGACCTTCGCCCTGACCCTGGGGCTACTTTTAACTCAGGACTGGGTTACCTCCTTGACGGTGCTCTGCCTAGAGCTACTGACCCTGCGATTGCTGGGACTTAGCCCCCTGGCACTCTTGGGTCGCTTTTGGCCCGTGCTCTTTGGCGCCCTGCTCTCGGGCTGGTCCACCTCCCTGCTAGCAGAAAAAACCGGCAGCACCCTGCTGCACTTTGGCCCTCTCTGGGTGAGCACCGGATCAGCGGCGGTAGGCATAGCCCTGATGCTTCGCGGGCTAGCTATGCTACTGCCCGGCATCTTCCTCATAGCAACCACCGACCCGACCGATATTGCAGACTCCCTAGCCCAGAGTCTCAAGCTACCGGCCAGGTTCGTGCTCGGTGCCCTGGCAGCCCTGCGGCTGGTGGGGTTGATGATGGCCGAATGGAATACCCTGGGGCAGGCTAGAAGGGCTAGAGGTTTGGGGTCCCAAGATACGCTCTGGCTTCGCGCTCGCACCCTGGGCGGGCAGACCTTCGCTCTGCTGGTGCAGGCCATCCGGCGCGGGAGCCGGTTAGCGACCACTATGGAGGCGCGTGGCTTTGGCCCGGGACCCCGCACCTGGGCGCGCGTGCCCAGCTACCGGTGGGCAGACCTCTGGTTCGCCCTGGGTACCCTTGGGCTATTGGTCTGCGGCTATCTTTTGGCCGCTTACACCGGGAACCTGACCTGGGTCTGGCAGTAAGCCAGCTATCTCGCTCTTACTGGGGGCCTGGTCAGGAGTAGGCTTAAGACTATGACTCATACAACCGTAGTAATGCTGACCCAGCAGAACCCCGCAGGGGAGCTGGTTGATGCCTCCACACCGCTGATTAATATTGAAGACCAGGGCCTCACCCGCGGCGACGGTGTCTTTGAAACCATGCTGGCTGCCAACCGCAAGGTGCGTAAGTTCGAGGCCCATCTGAGCCGTTTGACCGGATCAGCCCGAATCCTTGATTTGCCTCTGCCGCAGGAAGAGAAACTTCGCTCTGCGGTGCAACTGGCCGTTGATTCTGCTCTTGCCGGCCCCCAGACGGTACTGGGCGAAGAGCACACCGTCAAAATCATTATTTCGCGGGGAACCCCGGAAGAGGGTGCTCATACCTGGGTGACAGTGGCCCCCTCCTCACCTACCATTGTTCGCCAGCGCCAGGAGGGCGTGCGGGCCATGTTGCTACCGCGCGGCCACGACCCCGCCGACGACTCTGCCTACCCCTGGCTTCTAGCTGGGGCTAAGACCCTCTCCTATGCTGTGAACATGTCGGTCTTGCGCTATGTGGGTAAGCACGGTGCAGATGATGCTATCTGGGTGACCGATGACCGCCGTATCTTGGAGGGCGCTACCTCCTCTGTCATTGTTGCCAAGCGAAGCGGTGACCAGCGGGTGCTCTATACCCCTGAGCCTGCCCACGGCATCCTACCCGGTACTACCCAGGGGGCAATTTTTAAGGGGGCCCGTCAAGCTGGCTGGGAGCTGGGTTATGGCCCTCTTTACCCCCAAGACCTGCTCGAAGCGGATGCTGTGTGGCTGGCTTCCTCGGTGCGTCTGCTGGCGCCGGTGACCCACCTGAACGGTACGCCCTTAGCGCTGGATTCTGCCCTGACTGATGAGTTGATGGGTTACTTGGCAGGCTAACCGACAGCGTCCAATACTAGAGAGCGCGGCACTCCGGGCAAGGAGAACCTAGTTCTTAGCTTCCCGGGGTGTTCTCATCAGAGCCAGAACCGCCAACAGCGCGAAGCCGAACATGGTCACAGCCATGGGCAGGTAAGCCTGGCTACCGCCTAGGGCTACGAGCGGAGACGCTAAAGCACCCATGAGGGCCTGAGTTGTACCCAGTAGAGCGGACCCTGCACCAGCTTCTTGCCGGACTTGGCTGAGCGCTAGAGCCGAAGCGTTACCCAGGACTAAGCCCAGGGAGCTGGTAAAAGTAAAGAGCAGAATCAGGGTCGGTAGCAGTGAGGCTCCCGCTAAAAAGTGCACCGTAAGTAAGGCTGAGGAGGCAAGCAGAGACCAGGCACCCCAGGTCAGCAACCTAACCGGGGCAAAACGGCTCACCAGGCGGGAGCTAATCGTTGAGGCTATAACAATGCCCAGAGCGTTCAAACCAAAGACGTAGGTGAAATGAACCGCATCTAGCCCTAGCACCTTTTGTAGCAGGTAGGAGGAGCCAGAAATATAGGCAAAGAGCGCGCCGAAGGCTAGGACCATAGTCAGCATAAAGCCCCGGTAGGAGGGATTTTGGGCTACTTCAATCACGCCCTTGTAGGTGGAAGCTAGGCTGCCGCGACGTCGGCGTTCTAGGGGCAGGGATTCCTTGATAAAGGCAAGAACCAGGATCATGGACAGGGTGATGATCAGAGCCAGGAGCTTAAAAATATCTTGCCAACTACCGTAACTAAGAACTATTCCCCCGAGGATGGGTGCTAGCACCGGGGCTAGGCCGTTAATCATCATCATAATGCTCATCAGGCGAGCTGTTTCTTTGCCCCTGGTGCTATCGGTGACGATAGCTCGTGAAAGTACCAGGCCGATAGAACCTGCGAACCCCATGAAGAACCTGGCTAAAATCAGGGTCTGAATAGTGGGCGCGAAGGCGCAGGCAAGGGTAGCTAGCGCACAGCAGAAAACACCGATGCGCAGAGGCAGTAATCTGCCTATTTTGTCTGAGAGCGGGCCCACCAAAAACTGGCCACTACCCATGCCCAGCATGAAAGAAGTTAAGGTGAACTGGGTCAGCGCTGCGCTACTAGAAAATTCTTCTGCAATGGTCGGTAGGGCTGCCAGGTACATGTCGATACCCAGAGGAGCCACGGCGGTTAGGGAAGCAAGAGTGAAGATGGCGATCAGCGGGAGCCCTGCTGAGGGGCTATCTGCCTGTGGGTGGGCTTGTTGTTTTGGGGGCATGCTTCGTCTTTTCCTATCAGATAGTTTTTAGGTGGGAACAGTCTATGGTATGGGGCAAGCTTGAAGTAGGGGGGGAAGCGTGTGTTTTTGCTGACATGCATGTTCAGTGCATAAGGCTAGGGGGTACTAGCTTGGTGTGGATACTAAGAGGGGGCGGTACCACACGAATTTCCACACTTGCCCATATCAGCTACCTCTCTAGAGTCAGCTTGAAGTTGGGCGGTAGGTGACCTGTACCGCATGGTAGATGTGGCGGTAGTGGCTATAGAGGGCTTCTTCCTGCAGGGCCCACCTGTCCCAGTAGGGGCGGTAGGTGTCACCGTCACGGATCAGAGCGCGGTCTTTGCGAGTGAGGGTATCTAGCTCTATGAGGACTCCCAGGTCGTGGGTACCGCAGAGCGCGCCAACCCCTTCGGCCAGGACAATACTGCCGGCCGGTGCCTGGGCTGGGGTAAAAATATGCGGGCCGGTTGCTTGCCCGCTCTGCCAGTCCCAGCCGTACCAGAGGGGAGTGGGCCCTGGGTCAGTGCCGTCCCCGGTCAGGCTGAGCGCTAATTCCTGCCAGGTCTGCACAGCCTGAGCTAGGCCGTCCCACCCCTGGTAGAGGTCCTCGAGGTGGAAGAGCTCAACGGTGGTTCCGGCGGTTGCCAGAATATCTTGTATCTGGCGGGCCAGGGTAGTTTTGCCTGAGCCGCTCCGCCCGTCGATAGCTACCAGGTAGGGGCCTTGAGCCAGTTTGCCCAGCTGGGTGGCCTGCGCATGGGCCTCCAGCATGAAGCTACCTAAATCATCGGCGCTGGTGAATGTGGGCACAAAGGTTTCCTTTCCTTTTGCTCCAGGCTATCGCACAGTGCCGGTCTGCTGGGCCATAATGGGACTCAGAGCACCTATCCCCGGCCCTTCACACTCTGGGGCAAGGCATAAATTTTAAGGAGACCCCATGACAGCTGATCTTTTGCGCCAGGCAGAGATACTTCAGGGCTATGCCCAGCGTAGCCGCCAGGCCTTGGACGAGCTGAGCCAGCCAACCGCACCGCGTTTTAGCTTGCCCGAGGGCTATAGCGGGTCCCTTTACCGGTTTGCGCCGCTCTCGCCCCAGAGTATTGCGGGGTTGAGTTCCTGGCTTCACCAGCAGTTTTGGCGTCAGCAGAGCCCCGCGACCCTGGATGATTTGCGTGCTTTAGCCGCTGCCGATGCTGGGCTGGCCCAGATGACCGCAGATATTCAGGCCGCTTCCGGCGGTCTGGTCAGTAAGCTCTTCGGTGGCGGTGAGAAGAAACGGCGCGCTGAGGCCGCTACCGCCGCTCTCTCCGAACGCGTAGTCAGTACCTCATCGGCTGTGAGCAGGCTCCAGCCCCTCTTTGAGCAGCTAGCCCAGCTCGATACCATCAGCCCCGAAGCTGCCCTAGCCGAGAACAAGCTGGGCCTCAGGGACGTAGCTGCCCGTGCTGTTGCCCGTTTTGCGGGTGAGCAGTGGGAAAACCCTGTCTTTGAAGAAGTACCTGTAGAGGCCCATGCCGCCTACCTGGCCATCTGGCAGGCCATTAACACTCCCGAACGTGCTCAGCTGATGACCGGCATGGGAAGGGATATGCAGGCTCTCAAAGCAGAACGTGCCCAGCTGACTCTGGCCGATATGCCCGTAGATAAGCTCCGGGATATTACCAGTGGAACTGTGCGCACCGCGCCACTCACCCAAGCCGGCATCACTACCGTCGCCCAGGTTCTCTCCCAAGGTTCACCTGCCGCCCTCACCCGAATCCCCGGGGTAGGGGAAACCACCGCCGCCCAAATCTACGCGGCCGCCACCCGCCTGCTCGACGAAGCCGCAGGCCAAGAAAAAGAAAACCTGGGCCAAACCCGCACCCCGGCCGCCGAGCGCATCCTCATCGGCCTCGACCGTCTGCGCGTCATTGACTCCACTATCGGCGACAGCGACCTGCTGGATCGCTTGAGCAGCTATGCGCCCCTCCTCACTCAGCCCGTGCCCACCACCGGCCCCCTCTTCATCGCTGTGGGCGATGATCCCACCGACTACCAGCAACTCCTCACCGACCTAGAATGGTGCCGCACCCATGCGCCCCTGAACGTACCTGCGGCCACCTGGCTCACCGCCGACCAAGCCTGGGCAGGCTACCTAGCTGATCCTGCCGCCCACCAGGCCCTCCTTGCCCACTACCTGGGTAACGAAACCATCGGCGACGCCTATCTGCCCGCTGAAATCTTCGAACGCATCCGCAAATTCCCCCTCGACCTTACCGGCCTTAAGGCCACCCTCCGCGGCTACCAAAACTACGGCACTAAATTCATGCTGGCCCAAAAGAAAATTATCCTGGGCGACGAAATGGGCCTCGGTAAAACCATGCAAACTCTTGCCGCCCTCACCCACCTGGCCAATAAGGGCAAAACTCACTTCATCGTGGTCTGCCCCGCCTCTCTCGTCATCAACTGGGAGCGCGAAACCCAAAAATTCACCGCCATTAGTACCTACCTGGCCCACGGCGACAGCCGCGAAGAAGCCCTCTCCAACTGGAAAGCTAAAGGCGGCCTGCTGATTACCACCTACGACGGTGCCCGCCTCTACTCCGACGGCACCTGGCGCGCCGACGCCGTGGTGGCCGACGAAGCCCACCTCATCAAAAACAAGGATGCCCAGCGCTCACAGGCAGTATCCGCCCTGGTGCGCAGTGCCGAATACGCCGTCCTCCTCTCCGGTACCCCCATGGAAAACAAGGTCAGTGAGTTCGTCACCCTGGTGGACTACCTGCAACCCCAGCTGGTAGCCGAAGCCGGCATGGACAGCCTCCTAGCCAGCGAATTCCGGGCCCGCATTGCCCTCGCCTACCTACGACGCAACCAAAAAGACGTGCTCTCCGAACTACCGGATATGACCGAGCACCGCGACTGGCTCGAACTCACCCCCGGTGACACCGATGCCTACCGCCAGGCCGTAGCCGATGGAAACTTCTCCCTTATGCGCCGCGCCGCCTGGTCCGCCGATGAATCCGCCAAACTCACGCGCCTGCTCGAAATCGTAGAAGAAGCCACCGCCGCCGACCGCAAGGTCCTGGTCTTCTCCTTCTTCCTGAGCGTGCTCTCCCGTCTCGAAGCCGCCCTTGGTGACAAGGTTGTCGGCCTTATTACCGGCGCTATGCCTCCCACCGACCGCCAAGATACCGTTGACGGCCTAGCCACCGCGCCCTCCGGCTCCGTCCTACTGGCCCAAATTACCGCTGCCGGTGCTGGACTGAACATTCAAAGCGCATCTATTGTGGTGCTGGCTGAACCCCAGTTCAAACCCACTATTGAAGCTCAGGCTATTGCCCGAGCTCACCGTATGGGCCAAACCCACACCGTGGATGTCTTCCGCCTGCTCGGCGCAGATACCGTGGACGAACGCATGATTGACTTGCTGGGTATCAAATCCCAGCTCTTTGACGAATACGCCCGCATCTCGGCGGCCAAGGACTCAGCCGCCGAGTCCGTGGATATTTCAGACTCCAAGATGGCCTCGCAAATTATTGCCGAAGAGCGTGCACGCCTGGGTTTGGAATCCAACCGATCATTGGAGGATGACCAGGGAACCCAAGATGATCCGAGAACCCAAGCTGACCTAGGAGGAGAGGATAACCGGCCCCTGGAAGTGTCTGTTGGTGACCAGGCTAGTCAGAGCGATAAGTAATATTGTTCTCCAGCCGGAAGAGAAGATGATAGTTTTACAGGGACGTTCTAGGTCATCTCAGATGCCCTGGTTATAAGAAGAGAGAGAAGGCAAGCTGTGTCTCAAAATCCCTATAATCCCCAGTCTCCGCAAAACCCGCAGAACCCGGAGAACCCCGATCATCCTGAAACTACTCCTGGGCTTGAGCAGACTAATACTCCTCATCCTGAGCAGGGAGTTACCCCTGGCCAGGAGTCCCTGGCTGAGGGGCGGGCAGATTTGCCCCAGCACGAGAGTAATCTGCCTCCTGCGCCGGCTCAGCCTGGAGTGGGGGAGCCTGCCCCGAAGAGTAAAAAAGGCTTGATGATTGGTCTTCTGCTGGTCCTGGGCGTGGTCATTGCTCTTGCGAGTAGTTTCTTTCTGCTGTCTGGCCCAAAGACCAAGACCTATGAGGACCTTACTCAGGGCATGACAGAAATAGGTAAAGAGAAAGGGATGGAGTTCTGCGCTGACTATCAGGACACTGTGCTCAATGACGCTAAGCCCCTGGACCAGGTTGAAGATATTCCTGATGACACTCAGGTCTTTTTCTGCTCCTCGGTGGATATGACTAGCTTGGAGACCCTGATGTCTGCTGATATGTCTCAGAATCCTAAAATGATGGTGGGGCTCTTCTCGGCGAGTGAATTTACCAGAGAAGATTTTGGTGACCTAGGTGAATTAGAAGATGGGCAATGGTCTTTGGCCGATGATCACTGGGGTGTGTTCTCTAATGTAGATGATGCTAAGGAGCTGGCTCAAAAAACTCTGGGTGGAAACCTGGTTGAGAGCAAAGAGTAAAAAGCTCCTTTTGGCGGCGCTGTAGGCGCCTGTCGCTGAGAGTTTTCGATGGCTTGTGTATAATACACAGGTACACACACTTGATGGGTGCTCTTGAGAGGTTGTCTAGCTTCCGGTTCATACAGCAGTGAGCTGTTGAGTATCCATACGCCAGTTTCTTGAGTTCTTTCGAGATGACGAAAGCCCCGTAGGCCACACACCTACGGGGCTTTTGCGTTGTCCAGAAAGATACTAGGTAACTACCCGGCACACACTTAGAATCGGACAAGCAAGGTTAGCGCCCAAAGAGCTTGGCGAAGAAGCCACCGCTTGGTACAGCTACCGCTTTCTCTGCTTCAGTATGCTTGCCATTGCACCATTGTCCAGGAGGGACTGAAGCCTTCACGGTATCTATATGCTGACCACAGCCAGCCCAAGTGGTCTTAGAACACAGCTTGCAGTTAACAGGACGGCACATTATTTTCTCCTAAAGCGAGGAATCTTTCACAAATAATTATACCCCCAGGGGTATTAAATCAAGTAACGGGGTGCTGGGGTCGTGAAGCCTGTAGAGCTGAGAAGTGGGTGTTTTGCCTGGGGTGGCCTGACTGCCCGCTGCAGATGAATAAATTTATTGCAAAAAAGTTGAGTCTTTTACACTCAACTCTCTTGACTTCTGTTTCAAATCTGTCAGACTAGAGAGTGAGCCAAACGGATTGAGCCTATTTGACTCAAGATGTTTGCAAGACTTTCAAGTAACCCAACTCAATAGGAGAACACATCATGGCACGTGCAGTAGGCATTGACCTCGGTACCACCAACTCAGTTGTATCAGTCCTCGAAGGCGGCGAGCCCGTCGTTATCGCAAACGCCGAGGGCGCCCGCACCACCCCCTCCGTCGTTGCCTTCAGCAAGGATGGCGAAGTCCTGGTAGGCGACGTCGCCAAGCGTCAGGCAGTCACCAACGTTGACCGCACCATCGCATCCGTCAAGCGTCATATGGGCACCACCTGGACCCAGGAGATCGACGGCAAGCCCTACACCGCTCAGGAAATCTCAGCTCGTACCCTCATGAAGCTCAAGGGTGACGCGGAGGCCTACCTGAACGATAAGGTCACCGACGCAGTTATTACCGTTCCCGCCTACTTCAACGACGCTGAGCGTCAGGCCACCAAGGAAGCCGGTGAAATCGCCGGCCTCAACGTCCTGCGTATCGTCAACGAACCCACTGCCGCAGCACTCGCCTACGGCCTGGACAAGGGCAACGAAGACGAACTGATCCTGGTATTCGACCTCGGTGGCGGTACCTTCGACGTCTCCCTGCTCGAAGTTGGTAAGGACGAAGACGGCTTCTCCACCATCCAGGTTCGCGCAACCTCGGGCGATAACCGCCTGGGTGGCGACGACTGGGACCAGCGCATCGTTGACTGGCTCCTGGAGCAGGTCAAGTCCAAGACCGGTGCCGACCTGTCCAAGGACAAGATCGCTCTCCAGCGTCTGCGCGAGGCCGCTGAGCAGGCCAAGAAGGAACTCTCTTCTGCAACCTCCACCAACATCTCCCTGCAGTACCTCTCCGTTACCCCCGAGGGCCCCATCCACCTGGACGAGAAGCTGACCCGCGCCAAGTTCCAGGACATGACCAGCGACCTGATCGAGCGCACCAAGAAGCCCTTCAACGACGTTATCGCTGAGGCAGACGTCAAGGTTTCGGACATCGCTCACATCGTTCTGGTCGGTGGCTCAACCCGTATGCCCGCAGTAACCGAGGTAGTCAAGGAACTCTCCGGTGGCCGCGAACCCAACAAGGGTGTTAACCCCGATGAGGTTGTCGCCATGGGTGCAGCCCTGCAGGCCGGTGTGCTGAAGGGTGAGCGCAAGGACGTTCTGCTGATTGACGTCACCCCCCTCTCCCTGGGTATCGAGACCAAGGGCGGCGTGATGACCAAGCTGATTGAGCGCAACACCGCGATACCCACCAAGCGCTCTGAAACCTTCACCACCGCTGAGGACAACCAGCCCTCCGTATCGATTCAGGTCTTCCAGGGTGAGCGCGAGTTCACCCGCGACAACAAGAACCTGGGCACCTTCGAACTGACCGGTATCGCCCCCGCTCCTCGCGGCGTACCCCAGATCGAGGTCACCTTCGACATCGACGCTAACGGCATCGTTCACGTCTCCGCTATGGACAAGGGCACCGGCAAGGAGCAGTCCATGACCATCACCGGCGGTACCTCACTCTCCAAGGACGACATCGACCGCATGGTCAAGGACGCCGAGGCTCACGCAGAGCAGGACAAGGCACGCCGCGAGGCCGCCGAGACCCGCAACGCCGCCGAGAACTCCGCTTACTCCATCGAGAAGCTCATCAAGGAAAACGGTGACAAGCTGCCCGAGGATGTCAAGACCGAGGTTCAGGCTGACGTTGACGCCCTGAAGGCTGCCCTTGAAGGTGAAGACGACGAAGCCGTCAAGACCGCCTTCGAGAAGCTGCAGGCTTCACAGACCAAGCTGGGTGAAGCTCTCTACGCTCAGGCTCAGGCTGATGCCGCCGCCGGCGAGGGGGAACAGGCTGAAGACGATGACGTTGTTGATGCCGAAGTAATCGATGAAGACGACGAGAAGAAGAACTAATCATGGCTGAGAACACCCAAGAGCCCACAGAACCCCAGGGCGGTGACCCCTTGGAAGAAGTCTTCCAGGCACCTGCTGCTGAGGGCCACCCTGAGCCCGACGGTGTTTCCGCTCAGGCTGCGGCAGGCGAAGAGTCTGCCGCCGCCGAAGCGGAATCAGAAGCTGAGGTTAGCCCCGATGCGGCCCTAGCGGCTGAGCGTTTGGAAGGCCTGCTTCGCCTCAAGGCTGAGTTCACCAACTTCAAGAACCGCACGGTCAAGGAGAAGGAACAGCTCCGCGACTTCGTGGTTGCTGACCTAGTTTCTGCGCTGTTGCCGGTGATTGACGATATTGATGCCGCCCGCAAACACGGCGACCTGGAAGATGGCCCCTTTGCCGCTATTGCCACCAAGCTGGAAGAGACCCTTGCTAAGCAGGGCCTGGAACGCTTTGGCGAGGTGGGGGAGCCTTTCGATCCGCAGGTTCACGAGGCTGTTTTGCAGCAACCGACCAGCGAGGTTGAACCGAACGCGGTTTCTATGGTTCTGCGCAACGGTTACCGGGTCAAGGACCGCCTGGTCCGCACCGCCCAGGTAGCTGTGGCAGTTGCCGAATAAAACAGACAAGGGGCGGGCGCCCGGCCTGATAGATCAGGTTGGGTGCCCGCCTTTTACACCAGGCAGGGAACCAGAATACTGGGTTGCCCCTACCTGTACACATGAAGAGGGGTTTGCCGTGAGCAAGACCCCAAGATAATAAGCACAGCATAAAAGACTTAAGATCTACCTCGGAAGGAGAGGCAATGGCGAGCGAAAACTGGCTCCATCAAGATTTTTATAAGGTACTGGGCGTAGCTGAGTCTGCCTCCGAGGCAGACATCAAGAAGGCCTACCGCAAGCTAGCCCGCAAGTACCACCCCGACCAGAACCCAGGGGACACGGCCGCAGAAAAGAAGTTCAAAGAGGTCTCCGAAGCCTACGACGTCCTCTCAGATGCCAAGCAAAAAGAAGAATACGACCAGATCCGCAAGTACGGGGCTGCAGGCTTCGCAGGGGCTGGTGGTGGTTTCCCCGGGGGTTTTCCCGCAGGCGCCGCAGGCGCAGGTGGCTTTCCTGGAAGCGCCGGTGGCTTTCCCGCAGGCGCCGGTGGCTTTCATACCTCCTCCGGCGGCGCCAACATTAATATTGAGGACCTACTTGGGGGCATGTTCGGTGGCGGCGGTTTCGGCGCCAGCAGCGGGGGCGGCTTCCCCGGCGGCTTCTCCGCTCCGGCTCCCAAGGGCGAGGATGCCACCACTAGCGTCCGCATTTCTCTGAAACAGGCCTACCAGGGCGGTGAAGTATCGGTCTTCCGCCCCGGAGGCTCCCAAACCACGGTCCGTCTGCCCCGCGGAGTTAAGGACGGCCAGAAAGTCCGCCTGCGCGGCAAAGGCCACCCCGGTCACGGGGGAGCGGGCGACCTCATCGTTAGGGTGAGAGTCGATGCCCACCCCGTTTTTGAACGCCAGGGTGATCATCTGCTGGTCAAGGTTCCTGTCAGCCTGCAAGAAGCCTTGCACGGTGGTGTTATTGAAGCGCCCACCCTCGATGGTTCTACCGTCAAACTCCGCTTGGCTGCCGGCTCACCAGCCGGCCGGAAACTGCGGGCCAAGGGGCGGGGCTTCGTCACCAAGAAGGGTAGCGGCGACCTACTGGTCATTCCCGAGGTTCAGGTACCTACCGACCTGAGTCAGGAGGCCTCTGATGCCTTGGATAACTTCCTGGCGCTGGCACCTCAGGTTAACCTACGGGCTGAGCTTTTGCGGAAGGCGGCTGAGTAACCATGGAACTTGAATCTGACCGGCCGGTCTTTGTGATTTCTGTGGCCGCAGAGTTGGCGGGTATGCACCCCCAGACTCTGCGCCAGTATGACCGCATGGGGCTGGTTCAGCCCTCACGAGCTCCGGGCCGGGCTCGCCGCTACTCGGAGCGGGATGTGCTCAAGCTCCAAGAGATTCAGGAGCTTTCCCAGTCCGGTGTCTCCCTCGAGGGGATTAAACGCATCATGCAGTTGGAGAACCGGGTAGAGGCCCTCAAGGCCCGTAACGCGGAGCTGTTGCGTAAGAATGAGGTCCTACGCCACCGCCTACAGGAGGGCGCTCGTGTGTTTGCCGCCGGGACGTCTGGCGGTGCGGTGCACCTGGCGCGCGGACAGCGTCCGGCACCCCGCCCCAAGTCCCAGGCCGTGGTGCTCTACCGCCCCCGCTAACCTCTTCTTGCCTAACCCCCCGTCCTTTCTCTCTTGTGCCCGGTTCTAAACACCGGGGCTAAGAGAGAAAGGACGGGGGTATCAAAAAGTAGAGGATGCCGAGCTTTAGCGGCGGATATAGGTCAGGTCGTGGGCGCGGCGGCCAGCCTCACCGGCCTTACGCTCAAAGGAAGTCACCACACGGCCCTCCCAGCGGGGAGCCCAACCGCCAACGGGGTCGTCCTCACTGGTGTTCTCACCGGCGTGAGCGTTCACAAAGTCGGGGTGGGCATCGAGAACTTCACGCATAACCAGGGCGTATTCTTCCCAGTCGGTTGCCAGTCGCCAGGTACCGCCGGGCTTGAGCACGCGGGCTACCTTATCGGCAAAAGCCGGGGAGACCAGGCGACGCTTGTGGTGGCGAGCCTTATGCCAGGGATCGGGGAAGAAAACCCACAGCTCATCGACAGAGTTCTCTTCAAGCAGGTTATCGAGTAGCTCTGGGGCGTTAGCCTGCGCTACACGCACATTCTCTACCCCGGCCTGGCCCATCTTGAGCAGCAGGTCGGCAATGCCGGGGGTGTAAACCTCAACAGCTAGGAAATTGGCTTCGGGGACCTGACTTGCCCGGTGGACAATGGCCTCACCCAGGCCAGAGCCGATTTCAAGGACCAGGGGCGCACCGGCGCGGCCGTAGAGCTCTTCCGGGTTAAAGACGGCACCCTCGGCAACTGAGGTGTCACCAATATTACGGGGGAGGTCCAGCAGGTGGGTGGGGGCGTAAGCATCCCAGGCTTTCTGGCGGCGGGCGGTCAGGCGGTCACCGCGACGAACAAAAGAGTAGGGCTGACGGTGGAACTTCTCGGGCACCGGAGCGTTTAAATCTTCCCCGGCAGCGGTGCGTGCTGCCTTCTGCTCGAGGTCTTGCTTCTGCTTATTGGTTTCCATAACTCTCCTTGCGAGGTTGAAAGGGTAGCCGGTGCTCGCGGAAACTCTAAGCGCCACCGGTAGCTAAGGCACCCATTATAGACCCCGCCCCCTAATTAGGATTGAGGTGGCTCTGCTGCCCTGGGATCGGTGGGGGAGCCAAAGGTGGGTTTGGCCTGCTGGATAATCGGCAGAGAACCAGTGACCAGGGGGATGCTCCCGGTATGCACCTGCTCAACGGACACATCGTAGACCTTGGAATCTTCCTTGGTCATAAGGTCTTCCTCAATCATCTTCTGAGTGATTACTTTGAGGCGGGTGGTGTCGGGGTGCTCTAGGGCGGGTTCGTTTTGGCTGAGGTCTACCTCGTGGTCAATCTGGGCATCCAAGCCACCGGGTAGGCCGTACATGAAGCCGTCAATAGTATCGACCGTGGCAACAAAGTTGGGGTCGTGGGTCAGGTACTTCTTGGTTTCACGGGCGACCAGGCCTGAGAGCAGGATGAGGCCAATGAGGTTGGGGATAGCCATCAGGCCGTTCATGATATCGGAGAAAGTAAAAACTACGGACAGGGGAGCGACTGCGCCCAGCCCGCACATGAGGGCAAAGACCATGCGGTAGCCAGTAATGGCTCGTTTACCGCCGCCCAGGGACTCAAGGGCGCGCTCACCGTAGTAGGACCAGCCCAGCACGGTTGAATACCCCAAAAGCACCAGGCAGAGGGTTACCACATAGCCGCCCCAGGGCCCAGGAATACCGGAGGAAAATGCTTGGGCGGTGGCAGTAGCCGGTTCGGAGTTAGTCCAGGTGCCCGTGGTCAGCAGAATGAAACCGGTCATGGAAATCACCACAAGGGTATCCACGAAAGTCTGGGTCATGGAGGCCAGGCCCTGGCGCACAGGGTGCGACGTCGTGGCAACTGAAGCGGGGATAGAGGCGGTACCCATCCCTGACTCGTTAGAGAAGAGGGAGCGTTGGGCACCGACCTGTAGGGCAAAAATCATTCCTGCACCGACCGCCCCGCCCAGGGCTCCTTGCCCGGTGAAAGCTCCCCGCAGAATCATGGCAAAGGCCTCCGGGATCATAGCGGCGTTACGTGCCACAATGTAGCCACCGAAGCCTAGATAAAGCAGAATCATCAGGGGAACACAAAAAGCGGCAATCTTCGAGACTGTCTTAATGCCACCCAAAAGAGCCAAGGCAGTTAGGAGGGCAAGGACAAGGGCGGTAGCCCAGGATGGTACCCCTAAGGAGTGCTCCAGGTTAGCGGAGATAGCATTGGATTGGGTCATGTTACCAATGCCAAAGCAGGCGAAAACACAGCAGATAGCAAACATTGTTGCCAGGAACTTGCCAAAGCGGTTAGGGATGCCTCGTTGCAGGTAGGCTTGGGGGCCTCCTGTTAGTTCCCCCATCTTGTCACGGTGACGGAAACGGACACCCAAAAAACATTCTGAGTATTTAGAGGCCATGCCGATAATAGCGGTAACCCACATCCAAAAGAGCGCCCCGGGGCCACCGATACTCAGGGAGAGAGCGACACCCACAATGTTGCCGGTACCCACCGTTGCCCCCAGGGCCGTGCTCATAGCCTGGAAGGATGAAATGTCACCTTTTGCGCCCTCCTGCCTGGCTCGGCGACCAAACTGCAGGCTCATTGCCTTGGTAAAAAGTCTGATTTGAATTAGGCCCAGGCGGACAGTCAGAAAAATGCCGGTGCCCACGAGAAGCGGTAGCAAAAGCCAGGGACCCCAAATGATACGGCTGGTTTCATCGAGTACCTGCTGGAGAGCGTCCACGCGATTTTTCCCATCTAAATTATGTTTTTTGGAGTGAGCGAACTTTCATCAATTTATCATGAATCCTACCTACTACCCGGTACTGAAAGATATGAGGAGCAAGAGGGCTTAGACTTGACCATAACCACTTAGTCTTATGAGCCTGATCATCCCTCCCAGGGACCCACTGGCCCCGGATGAAGAGGGCAAAAGCAGGCAGGACACAACAACATCAGGGGGTGCTTATGGCAACAACCGAGAACACACCGGGCCTAGAAGAAAAGGAAGGCCTGCAACGCGGGCTTTCCAACCGGCATATTCAGCTCATCGCTATCGGTGGAGCGATTGGTACCGGCCTCTTCATGGGCTCCGGCAAAACGATTTCACTGGCTGGCCCATCCTTGCTTCTGGTCTACGCGATTATTGGGGTCGTCATTTTCTTGGTTCTGCGGGCCATGGGAGAGCTACTCCTCTCTAACCTGAGCTATAAAACCTTCAACGATTTCATCACCGATATCCTGGGGCCCAGTGCTGGCTTTCTCATGGGCTGGTCCTACTGGTTTACCTGGGTTGTCATCGGCGTTGCCGATATTATCGCCATTACCGGCTATGTCCACTTTTGGTGGCCTGATTTACCCGCCTGGATTCCCGCTGTCTGCTTGATTGGCTTGCTCCTTGCCTTGAACCTGCCCAGCGTCAAGAACTTTGGCGAAATCGAGTTCTGGTTCGCTTTGATCAAAATTGTTGCCATCGTCCTTCTTATCATCGTGGGAGCGATTATGGTAATTGCCGGCTTTACCTCACCCAGCGGACAGCGGGCATCGGTGGAAAACCTCTGGAATGACGGCGGTTTCTTCCCCATGGGCGCCAGCGGCTTCTTCGCGGCCTTCCAGATCGGTATTTTCGCTTTCCTGGGTGCCGAGCTCATAGGCACTACAGCTGCCGAAACCAAGAACCCCACTGTGACCCTTCCCCGCGCTATCAACGCGGTGCCTCTTCGTATTATCGTCTTCTACGTTTTGACCTTGGCAGTTATTCTGATGGTCACACCCTGGCGCACTATTGACCCTGAGCAGAGCCCCTTCGTTGAAATGTTCACCCTGGCAGGGCTAGCTATTGCCGCACACCTGATTAATTTTGTGGTGCTGACCAGCGCTACCTCATCGGCCAACTCGGGTATTTTCTCTACCTCCCGCCTGATTTTCGGTCTGGCTCAGACCGGTAGCGCCCCGGCTATCTTTGGCCGCCTCTCCAAGAACGGTGTACCGCGCAATGGCCTTTTCCTCACCACGGTGCTACTCTTCTCAGGCATTATCCTGCTCTACTCGGGAGACTCCTTAATTGAGGCCTTTACACTGGTGACCACCGTGGCCTCGGTGCTCACCGTAGTAACCTGGTCTCTGATTATGGTCAGCTACATTAAGTACCGTAAGACCCGCCCCGAACTGCACGAGTCATCTGTCTATAAGCTCCCCGGCGGCATCTACACCTGCTACCTTGTTCTGGCTTTCTTCGTGGGTGTTATTGTCCTGCTCTTTAGCTATGAAGACACCCGCCAGGCCCTGATTGCTATGCCTTTCTGGTACGCCTTGCTTGCCCTTGGCTGGTTCTTCATTCACCGTAACAACCAGGGAACAACTCTGAAAGCCCGTGCCCGCCAGAAGGCGCTGGAGCACCAGGAACATGACTCATCAGCTCAATAGGCCCTAGAGGGTAAGTTGCTGAGGCCCGCTACCGGTACACCCGGTGGCGGGCCTTTGCCCTAGCTGATGGCATACAAGTTCTTATCCCGCAGTGTCTGCCCCTTGAGAGGGGAGATAGAGCGCAGAGAGCAGACAGCAGAAGAAAACCAGGGCGGTACAGCTCAGCGCCAGCCCTTCCCAGCCTGCATGGGGCAGAAGTAGCCCTGCCCCCCAACCGATAAGAGCTGAACCCCCGTAGTAGAAGGAGTTATAGAGCGCAGTCGCCTGCGATTTTGCAGGGCCAGCCAGCGCACCTGCCCAGCCGGAGGCAAGCGCGTGAGCGGCAAAGAAAGCCGCAGTCAGAAGCGCTAGGCCAGCTATGACCAGTGGCAGGGGGCGGGCCAGGGTGAGTAGGATTCCTCCAGCCATGAGCAGACAGGCCGCCAGGAAAACCCGTTTGAGCCCTCCGCGCTGGGCCAGCTTACCGCCAAACCCCGACGAAACTGTACCCAGTAGGTAGATCAGAAAGATAAAAGAGAGCAGGAACGGTGAGAGGTGGTAGGGAGCGGCCTGGAGCTTGAAGCCGATGTAGTTGTAGATGCTGACGAAGGCACCCATGAGGGCAAACCCTGCGGTGAAGAGGGTTACTTCTTGACGGTTGCGCAGCAGTGCCCCCACTTTTGCCCAGGAGCTGTCAGCGTAGGGGGCAGAGGCTGCAGCTCTTTGGCAGGGCCGGTCATGTGAGGCAGGCATGAGTACGATAAAGATTAGCGCGGCCATGAAGCCGGTGAAGGAGACCGAGAACATAGCTACCCGCCAGCTTAACAGTTCGGTCAGTGCCCCGGAGAGTAATCTACCGATGAGCCCGCCCACGCTGGTTCCTGAGATATAAAGCCCGGCGGCCGCAGCCCGGACCGAAATATGGGCTTCTGTCACAATGACGGCTACCGCCAGCCCCGCAACACCGCCCAGAAAGGCCCCTTCGAATGTTCGAAGAACAAGGAGCAGAGGGTAGAGCTGGATCCAGGGTGTTATGAGCCCCAGAAGGGTTGCCCCGCACAGAGCTAGGGTCATGGTGCGCACCCGCCCCCAACGGTCAGCTAATGCCGCCCACAGGAGGGTGCAGAGGGCAAGACCGGCGGTGGAGCAGGAGATGGTGAGAGCGGCGCGGTCCGCTGAGATAGCCAGGTCGCGGGCTATCTGGGGAATCAGTGGTTGGGGGGAATAGAGCTGGGCAAAGGTTGCGACCCCCGCAGCAAAGAGGGCTGTGAGCAGCCGCCGGTATTCACGGCTTCCGCCCCGGTAGCCTTCAAAGGTGTAGGTCAAGGTCTTCCTCCGGGCCTCGGTGACAGGTGGCACATCTAACCTTAACCGGGGAGATCTCTGTGAGTGTCTTTATTGCGCTGGGTGACACACCGGCAAGCCGGTCAAAGCGCTAGCCACGAGCAAAGCTGGAACGGTAGGCGGGCTGATCTGGGCAGGTTGCCAGGACCCCCTGCATGGCTCGTTTTTCCGCTGAAGTGATGGTCAAATGATAGGCAGCCTTGACTGAAATCTGCCGGGCAACGTACTCGCACCGGTAGCCTGTTTGGGGGAGCCAGCTAGCGGCGTCCTTATTGGACTTGGTGGTGTTGCTGAACTGCCCGGCTGCTTGGAGGTTGAGCGGGTCGTTTGCTATGAGGGTGCGCTCTGTGAGACTCCACTGCCAGGCCCCTGAACTCCAGGCGTTAGAGAGCGCTACAACATGGTCAATGGGCACAGCTTCGCTGGTTTTTTCACCGCGCCTGAAGCTAATGATCTCGGTGGTGTAGGGGTCAGTAAGGGTCCCGGAAAGTACCTTACAGTTCTTAGATAGGTCCAGGTCGGTGAGGTCCCTGGCCAGAATATCATTGCGTTGGTCACACCCATTGCCGTCAATATCCTCCCAGGCCTGGCCGAAAGCTGAACGCTTGTAACCGCCCCCGCTATAGGGTTTGGCCACGGTGATGGTTTCAAGGACCTGGGAGGCAGTCGAGTAGGTTTCAACCCCTGAGCCCGCGAAGCCGGTGCTGACCGGTCGTCCACCACCGGTGATGCTCTCAAAACCGGTGCGGAGATCCCAGTTATGGGATCGCAACCAGAGAACACCGGTGACCAGCAGAAGAACCAGAAGAATGATCGCCAGGGTTGGCTTGTATCCCGAGGAGGAAGAAACTCCCCGGCGCTTGCCCGTAAAACCGGAAGCGGGAAGACGCGGTGCCCTGCGGGCCTTCTTGAAGATTGCCATAGGCACACCATTCTAGCGGTGCGCGCAAGAAAGCGCAGGGCTCAGAACCTCAAACGGAGCGGGAGGTGAGCTTTAGCTAAAGTCCTCGACCACAACGTAGCCTTGGCCTGTTACCGGCACCATGGGGATAGACCCGGTGCCAGGGTGGGCAACATCTACGGTGGCGCTACCGGTGGGGTCATCAGACTGGTAGTAGTCAGGCTGGCCGCACCCCATGCCCATGCGCATGGCGCTAATAATTCCATCGGCGGCGTCTGCCACAGAGAGGAAGTTCCGGGTCCAGCGACCTGAGCCCGTGGGGGCGGTCCAGCCCCGGTTGAGCAGGGCTTGTGTGTCGAGCTGAACCAGGACTGTCTCAAACTCGTCGGGTGAGGTGAGTTCACAGAAATAGCCAGCCGGTGAGCGCAGGATATTGACGTAGCTGGTGTAGTCACCGGTTTCTACAACCTCCGGTGAGATGTAGTAAAGGCGTAGGGACAGGTTCCAGGGGAGCTCTTCAAGGCGCTGACGCATGACATCGGTGAGTTCCTGCCAGGCACGGGCTATCTGCTCATCGTCGGTGAGAGGCTTGGGTCGGACAACGCCGATTCCCTGCGCCTGGATATCTTTGATTTTGAGGGAGCCTGTGGGCGTAGAAGCCTGCTGATGCCCCCCACCAGCGGGTATGCTGGCGGCCGCGCTGCTCAGGGCATCACTAATCATCTGGCGGCCTACCTGTAGGGCCCGGTTCCAAGAGTCATATTTGGCGCGGACAGCACCCAGGTGAGGCACCCGGCCAGTACGGGCGGGGTCTTCGGCCCAGCTACCGTAGAGCAAGACGGAGGGTTTACGGTCGTAGCGGATGCAGTAGCTGAGGAAATCGCCCAGGGTATTGCGGAAGGTGCGTTCGCTCAGGCTCGTTGCAGCCAGTTTGAGCCCGTGGGAGTCCGCATGCGGCGGGCAGATGCCGACTTTGAGCAGAGCCCTGCTCCAGGAACGGTTGCCCAGGCGGTCTTCGATGAGGGCGCGAGAGGGCGGCCAGGCGAAGTCGTCCCGAGAGATGTAATCAACTTCTGCCGGTAGGTTGACTACAAAATCGTCGTAAGTCTGCTCATCGAGCTCGGTGTAGGGGTGCTCTGCCATGTATTTGAGAGCGGCACCGATGCGGCCCACCACCTCGGCGATCACCTGAGCGGGTACTGAGAAAGATTCCAGCATGCGGGGCAGGTCCTGGACGATGGTGGGGTCAAGGCCCGTCGCGGCGTACTCGTAGTCAGCTTCTAGGTCGTAGGTGATAGCAACCGCGTACCAGAGGGCTGAAGCCATCAGCACATTGGTGTGAATCTGCTCTTTGCGGCCCTCAAAGACCCAGCGGCCCGAGTTGATAGCGCGTTCTAGCAGCTCACGGTCAATGCTGGGGTAAAGAACAACGATCCGGCTAAAGGCCTCAGATGCAGTCCACCCCATACGGGCGAGGCCGGTTAGCAAGGAGCCATAATTCTCGCAGAAGTCGGCGTATTCGAAATCGGTTGCATCTGGCACGTGGTTCTCCAAAGCAAAGGGGACGGGTGAACTGGAGGGGGAAGAAACCTGTAGCTGAGGCTAGGCCATAGATATATGAGATCCTGAGTCCCCTGACACCACTTTAGGTGGCTGGGCACCTGTCTGACCACCATAGGCCCAACTGTTACAGACAAATAAGCTCATTATGACTCTCGAACCTGCCATGGTACAAGGCGGTGCCTTGGCCGGTCAGCACGGTATAAATAGCCCGCCTAGCGGCATAGGTTCTGGGCACTCTGTCTTAATGAGAAACTAGAAACTATGACAAGAGCAGGTGAGGCAGAACTTTCCCCCATTGAGCAGCGGATTGCCCAGGAGCTGGGCGTCCGGCCAGAGCAGGTGATAGCGGCTCTTGCCCTGCTCGATGACGGCGCTACCGTCCCCTTTATCGCCCGCTACCGCAAGGAAGCGACCGGTGGGTTAGACGATACCCAGCTTCGTACCCTTGCTGAGCGGTTGCGTTACCTGCGCGAGCTGGAAGAGCGCCGGGTAGCCATCGTCAATACCCTGCACGAGCGGGCTGTCCTGACCGAGGAACTAGCCCGGGCCTTGGCGCTGGCACCGACAAAGAACGAGCTAGAAGCCCTCTACGCCCCGCACAAGACCAAGCGCAAGACCCTGGCTTACCTAGCACGCGAAGCCGGCCTGGACTCTCTGGTGGAGGACCTGCTAGAAGTACCCTTTGCCCCCACCGCAGATATTGCCGATGCCTACGTTGAGCCGGAGCTTGCAGGCGCTGAACCCGGAACCGTAGAAGCCACCGTCGCCTCCGTTGAGAATGCCCTGGAGGGTGCCCGTGCTCTGCTCATTGAACAGGCCGTGAGCGACCCCACCCTGGCAGAGACCCTGCGCCAGCGCTTTACTCGCAGGGGTGTGATTACCTCCCGGCTCATTGCTGGACAGCAGGAAACCGGCGCTAAGTTCAGTGACTACTTTGAGTTCAACGAAGAAATCCGGCGGATCCCCTCCCACCGGGTGCTGGCCCTGTTCCGTGCGGAGAAAGCCGGGGCCGTCAAAGTCAATATCGATGTAGATGTTCTGCCCCCGCCCAAGAGCCAGCTCAAGGGTGCGGCCCGCGAAGCCGCCGAGATCCTGTCCGAGGAATACGAGCGCGAGCGCGGCTGGTACGAACGCACCGTAGCTGAGGCCCTGGGCATTGGTGCCCAGGTACTCAACACTGTCTCGGATGAGCAGATGGTGCTGGGCTGGCTGGCCAAGACGGTGCGGCTGGCCTGGCGGCAACGGCTGCTCCCGCGTCTTGCCAGCCAGGTGCGTACTCAGCTCTTTGAGCAGGCCGAGAAGGATGCCATTGCCGTCTTTGCCTCTAACCTGCGCGATGTTCTGCTAGCCGCCCCGGCCGGTTCCCGCCCCACCCTGGGACTGGACCCCGGCCTGCGGACCGGGGTTAAAGTGGCCGTGGTGGGCGCTACCGGCCAGGTGCTGGAGACCGCCGTGATCTACCCGCATGCCCCCCGCAACCAGTGGGAGGCCGCCCTGACCACCCTGGAAGAACTGGTGACCCGGCACTCAGTAGAGTTGGTTGCGGTGGGTAACGGCACAGCCAGCCGGGAAACCGATAAGCTGGCCGGCCAGCTCATTCAAGGCCTGACCGCCGCAGGACACCGGGGCGTTCAAAAGGTCGTGGTCTCCGAAGCCGGGGCGTCAGTCTATTCCGCCTCAGAACTGGCCTCGCGTGAACTGCCCGGGTTAGACGTCTCCTTGCGCGGAGCCGTCTCCATCGCCCGCCGCCTGCAAGACCCCCTGGCCGAGCTGGTCAAAATTGACCCCCAATCCATTGGCGTGGGCCAGTACCAGCACGACGTCACCCCGGCAGCCCTGACGCGCTCACTAGATGCTGTGGTAGAGGACTGCGTGAACGCGGTAGGCGTGCTGGTCAATTCTGCCTCCCCGGCTCTTTTGGCGCGGGTAGCTGGCCTCAATAAGACGATTGCCGAGAATATTGTGGCCTACCGGACCGAGCACGGCCCTTTCACCTGCCGCCGTGACCTGCTCAATGTACCCCGCCTGGGGCCTAAAGCCTACGAGCAGGCCGCTGGTTTTGTGCGCATTGTGGGTGGGAGCGAAGCGCTGGATGCCTCCGGGGTTCACCCCGAGTCCTACCCGCTGGCCCGCACCATCGTGCAGGCCGCCGGTGGCTTGGACGGTAGCCGGGTGCCCTCAGAAGCCCTCAGCCAGCTTGACCCCCGTAACTTTGTGACCGAGAGCGTGGGCCTGCCCACCGTTACCGATATCTTTGCTGAACTTAGCGCCCCCGGGCGCGACCCCCGCCCCTGCTTCCGCACCGCCGCCTTTGCTGAGGGCGTGGAAAACATCAAGGACCTGGCCCCGGGCATGATTTTGGAGGGAACCGTCTCGAACGTGGCTGCTTTCGGTGCTTTCGTGGATATTGGGGTTCACCAGGACGGGCTGATTCACGTGTCGCAGATGAGCGAAAACTTTGTCTCAGACCCGCACACCATCGTCCACTCGGGGCAGATTGTGCAGGTGCGGGTGGTGGAGGCTGACCCTCAGCGCCGCCGTATTTCGCTTTCCCTGCTTCTGGAAGATACCCGACCGGCTCATCGTGGGCGGGGCGCCCAGCACAAAGGTAAAAAACGTCCCTGAGCCTAAGATCTGGTTCACCACTACCGAACACTACTAGCCGGGAGCCAGATCACGGGCATACAGTGGGAGGTAGCCAACCCCCCGCGAAAGGATACCTTCCATGACTTCTGCACCCCGTCTAAGCTTTAACGACGGCAAGACCATTCCCCAGCTAGGCTACGGTGTCTGGCAGGTAGAGAACGACGTAGCCGAAAAGGTGGTGGGCCTGGCCTTGGAAGCCGGTTACCGTCACATCGACACCGCCAAAATCTACGGGAACGAAGAAGGCACCGGCAAGGCTATCGCGGCTTCCGGTCTTGCCCGCGAGGAAGTTTTTGTGACCACCAAGGTCTGGAACGACGAGCAGGGCTACGAGCAGGCTATGACCGCTGTGGAGGCATCCCTGGAACGTCTGGGCACCGACTATGTTGACCTGCTCCTGATTCACTGGGCTAAGCCTTCTCAGGGCCTCTACGTGGAGACCTGGAAGGCCCTGATTGAGCTTCAGAAGCAGGGTAGGGCTAAGTCGATTGGTGTGTCCAACTTCCCCGAAGAACAGCTCCGCGAGATTATCGCCGAGACCGGGGTGACCCCGGCGATTCACCAGATTGAATTGCACCCCTACTTTGCCCAGGAGCGCTTGCGCCAGGTGCACGCAGAGCTGGGGATTATCACCCAGGCCTGGAGCCCGCTGGGTATGGGTAACCGTTCTGGCCTGCTGGAAAACCCTGTCATTGGTCAAATCGCTCAGGCTCACGGCGCAACCCCGGCACAGGTTATCCTGGCCTGGCATCGCGCTCACGGCATTGTGGCTATCCCTAAATCTGTGACCCCCGAGCGTATTGTCTCTAACTTTGAGTCACTGAAGGTCACTCTTACCGATGATGACATCACCGCCATTGATGCGCTCTCTTCTGCCGAGGGACGCATCGGCCCCGACCCGGCAACCATTGACTTCTAAATCGGCCCGTTACATCTAACACCCGCCCTTTCTCTCTTGCCCCCGGTGTATAAGTCCGGGGGCAAGAGATAAAGGGCGGGTGTTTGTTAGACCGCTGGGCTAGACGGAGGGAATTTGCCGGGTATCAGGGACCGGCTCAGGCACATAGCGCCATAGGGCCGGCACACGCACCGTCGCCAGGGCAATCGTGATAATCACCAGAGCACCACCCATAACCGCCGTCAGTGGGGCACCCATAGCCTCAGCCGCAAACCCCACCCCAGCGGTGCCCAACTGGGGGCCACCGACCACGGTAATAATGAAGAGCCCCTGCATCCGGCCTCGAATATGGTCGGGGGCAGCCGTCTGAATAATGGTAGAACGGTAGACCCCGCCCAGGGCATCGGCCCAGCCCATAAAAGCAAGAGCAAGCCCCGCCAGCGAAAGTCTCAGGAGGCTCTCGCGCACCGAGGCCCCCTGCCCCTGGCCGTCAAAAACCCAGGCAATCAGACCGAAAGCTGTAAAGCCCAGCCCCCAGCCTGCATAGCTCAGAGTCAAAAAGCGGCCCTGGCGCGAGAGGTCTTTGAGGAAACCCGAGAAGGCAATACCTGTGAGAGCCCCGATAGGGCCAGCCGCTAGCAGGAACCCTGCCCCTATCTCACCGCCACCAAAGGACAGGGCAGCAAGCGCCGGAATAATAGGGCGGGCCTGGGCAAAGAACATACCCAAAAGATCCACGAGGAAGGACATGCCCACCACCTGGTTACCGCGCACAAAACGCAGGCCCTCAGCAATGGACGACAGGCCGCCGCGCCGTGGTTGCTCGGCGGTGCCCTCAGGCTTCATGGCCGGGAGCCGGTAGAGCGCCCAGATACCCACCGTCATAGCCAGAACATTAATGGAATAAGTCAGCTGATAGCCCAGAGTCGCCACCAGAACACCACCAAGAATGGGGCCCAGGCTCATGCCCAGGGTACCCACCGACATCATGAGAGTATTGGCCGCTGGCAGTAGGCGGGGCTTGACCAGCCGGGGAATAATGGCACCGCGAGCTGCCTGGTTAATGGGCTGAAACAGGGATTCGGCGGCAATCAGAGCATAGAGCACCCAGACCGAGTGGATATTGAGCCAGGAATGAGCGGCCATGAGCGCGGTCAGCACCCACAAGCTCAGCGTCGCGGCCAGGGCCACCTTGCGCCGATCATAGGTATCAGCAATAACCCCGCCGTAGAGGCCACCCAGAACAAGCGGCACCAGCGCCACCAGGCCAACCGCTCCTACTGCCGCCGCCGATGAGGTCAGCGCGTAGATTTCCAGCGAGATAGCAACACCGGTAATGGAGTACCCCACGGTGGAGAAAATACCGCCCAACCAGATTCGCCTCAAGGCAGGGGAGTAGCTCAGAGGGGTCAGATCCATCAGCAGTTTAGCCACCCCTTATTCTCCTTTCGTACCCTTGTCCTGGTGCCAGATACACAGTTTCCTGCTCAACACGCGCGGTACCCCCGCATCTGGAAGGAAAGCCCGCACCGGTTACCTAGCTGGTGGGTTCCGCGTCGGTAAGCAGGTCCCTGATTTGTGCCGCCGTGAGCTGGGAGGAAAAGAAGGCACCCTCATCAACAACAGCATCAAAGAGGGCGGCCTTGGACTCTTTGAGTTCCATGACCTTCTCCTCAATCGTCCCGGCGGAAACCAGGCGGTAGACCATAACGTTCTTAGTCTGCCCGATGCGGTGGACCCGGTCCACAGCCTGCTGTTCGGCGGCGGGGTTCCACCAGGGGTCCATGATGAAGCAGTAATCGGCGGTGGTCAGGTTAAGCCCAAAGCCACCAGCCTTGAGCGAAATGAGGAAGACCGGGGCGGCGCCCTCTTCAAAGGACCGCAGGAGCTCGCCCCGGTTGCGGGTTGAGCCGTCCAAGTAGAGGTAGGGGATGCCCAACTCTGCGAGGCGGTCGGCAATCTTGCGCAGGTAGCCGGTGAACTGGCTAAAAATGAGGGCCCGGTGCCCGTCGTGAATGATCTCGGGCAGGTTCTCTGCCAGGTAGTCCAGCTTGGATGAGTCCACCTGAGCGTACTTTTCGGGGTCAATCAGTGAGGCATCGAGCGCCAAACGGCGCAGGGTGGTGAGGGACTGGAAGATAGTAAAACGGTTCTTGTCCATATCCTGTAGCAGGCCCAGAATCTTCTGTCGCTCCCGTTGCAGGTGGGTGTCGTAGGCCTTGCGGTGAGCCGGGGCCAGTGGGACGTCAATGCGGGTGTCTGTCTTCTCAGGTAGGTCAGCGGCCACAACTTCCTTGGTGCGCCGTTTCATGAGTGGGCGGATCCGGCGGCGCAGGCGGCCCAGAGCTTTAGTTTCCTCGCCCGATTCGATGGGAGTAGCGTAGGAATCTTTAAAAGCGCGGGCGGAGGGGAAGAGCCCCGGCGCGGTAATGGAGAACATGGACCACAGTTCCATGAGGTTGTTTTCCATGGGGGTACCGGTGACCGCAATTTTGACGCGGGCCGGTAAGTCGCGGGCAGCCTGGTGGGCCTTGGTCTTGGCATTCTTAACGAACTGGGCCTCGTCGAGTATCAGTCCGTTCCAGGGCTGGGCGGTACCGAGAGAGTAGTAGCTTTCCTCATCGAGTCTAAAGAGGGCGTAGCTGGTCACCACAACCTGCGCCCCGGCAATGGTCTTTTCCAGGGGGCGTTTGGATTTACGGACAGATTCCTCGACTCCTACCACGGTCAGCGAGGGCGCAAACTTCTTAATCTCCCGTACCCAGTTGGGTACAACGGAGGTGGGAGCAACTACCAGGAAAGGTGCCATCTGCTCCCGGCGCTCGCTGGCTTGCTCGGCGGCGTGCACAAAGAGCGCAATGGTTTGCAGTGTCTTGCCCAGGCCCATATCATCGGCTAGCACGCCACCCAAGGACTGTTCCCACAGGAAAGTAAGCCACTGGTAGCCCTCTACCTGGTAGGGGCGCAGGGTGGTGTGCAGGCAGGCTGGTACTTCCGCCAGACGGTGGTGTTCGAGGTTAAGCAGGGCGCTGACCTGCTCGTCCCAGGCGGTGACGGTGTGGGTTTCGGCGGCGAGTTCTTCGAGTTCTTCCCACAGGCCTACCTGGTGGCGGTTGATTTCCAGGGGTCCTGTCTTATCGGTGAGCTGCTGGGCTTCACGGAGCAAGTCTTGTAATTTCATGAACTCGGGCCGGTCCAGGGCAAAGTACTGGCCGTTGCCCAGGAGCAGGTGGGTCTGGTTTTTAGCCAGAGCGGCCAGGATGTCGGCAAAGCCTACAGTCCATTCACCGACCTTGATGGCGATACCCAGCCCGAACCAGTCTCGGCGGCGGGTGTCATCAACGGTCACAACAATGTCTGGGGCCTGGTCGAGTTCCTTGAACTCTGGCTGTGGCCCCCGGACCTGAACCCTGACCCCGTCAATCTTCTGGTAGGCGGGTAGGTAGGTTTCGAGCAGGGTTCGGGTGTCCCAGTTTTCGGTGATGTGCTTGGTAAAGGGCACACCGGGGCGGATTCGCTTGACGTCTTTGAGTACTCGATATTCGTGGGCTGTGTCGCGGATATCGGCGCGGTCTTCCCCGGGGTAGCCCAGGGCATCGAGCACGATGGTTTCGTCGTCGGTGCCGGTGGGGTTGGCGGGGTACTCCCAGTGCCAGGCGGTGCTTGCTCTAAAGGGCGGGCCGGGTTCACTAAAGGTGATGGTCAGAACCAGGGAGGGGGTGCGTACTGTGGGGAGCTCCAGCTTTTCGGAGGTGGTCGCTACCGGCAGGGTGCGGGTGAGGGCGGGGTAGAAGTCAGAGAAAAAGGCCGGTAGGTCTTTGGAAGGAACGGTGACCGGTTGACTGGACATCAGGGATTCGGCGACGGCATCGAGCGGTTCGTCCAGCGGAATAAGGACTAGCTCGGCTTCTGGGCTGAGCCAGCGAGGGCGGTGCTGGTGGGGCGCGGGTGCCTGGTGGGCCTGTTGAGTTTCTGGCTGGCCGGTGTGAATGGGGGCGCTTTCCTCCACATGGGCTAGTGCCGAGGGCAGGGCGGAGTCCCAGCGGGCGGCGGCGGCAGCTTCTACGTAGTTAGCTTGGGCACTCCCACCCAGGGCGATTAAGCCCTGCCGGTTGGTACCCATCTTGTGGGTGTAGCTTGCCGGAATGGTGTAGGAGTCCCAGCGGAGCAGGGGAGTGAGTTGGAGGGCGTCCTGGGAGCTGCCGCGTTCGGGGACGGGCGTGAGTTCCAGTTCTACCTGCGGGGTGTCGGTAATGACCAGCCCGGTTTCTTTGCCGTGGAGCAGAATGGGCAGGTTGATATCGTCGGCGGCCCGGAGCATCTGCCAGAGTAGGGATGAATCTACGGTGGAAAGCGATGCCCAGTCGCGGTGGGAGGTGTATATGGATTGGGAGCCGCGAATGACGGCGTAGAACTCGTTGAACCAGGTGGCGTGCTCAGCTAGCAGTCCGGTTCCGGCGGAGCCCGCGGCGTTTCCCGAGAACTTTTCCCAGCTTAGACCGCCTTTAATCCAGCGGTCACGGGCACCCATCATCAGGGGGCGAGCTTCAATGGTGATACGGGGTGAGCCGCTGCTTTTGGTCCAGCCATATTTGCCGGGGACGGTCAGGCGCAGGTCAAGGGCACCGGATACTCCGTGGTTGCGGTTGTCGTAGCCGGGGCGGGCGGCTAGGGAATGGGCCAGGGTACGCCGCCAGGTGGGTAGGGCGCTCTGGTCCGGGGTGCTGTCGGCGGGAGCAGGTTGCTCAAGGGGCAGGCTATCTTGGGGGGCAGCCAGAGATGAGGCGGTGGTGATGCCAAATTTTTCGAGTTCCCGCATGGCTTCTGCGCTGGGTCGGGTGCGGCCGCTCTCAGTAGCACGGGTGGTCCAGGTGCTTGATGAGGCCGTGAGCGCCCGCTTGGCTTTGGCTGAACGGTCGATGGCGGTCAGCATGAGCGCCACAGCGTGCTTGCAATTGTGGAGCACGGGGCAGGAACAGGTGGCAGAAAAGGGGTAGGAGCCTGCCGCAACTTGGGCCGGGAAAGTGATTCGGGTGCTGTAGGGCTGGGCTGTTGAGCCTGCTACCTGGCCTTCGAGAACCCGTTCGTTTTCGTCGTAGTGGTAGCGGATAACGCTCCCTTTCCGCATAGCGCCCTGCCCCCGGGTGTAGGTGCCTGAGCCCACCTGCCGAATAATGGCGGGTGCTGTGACTGGGATGTCGGGAAATGGTGCTGAATCTGCCACAAAAAACCTCACGCGTGCGGAGTAAATAGACCTAGTCTTCTAGCGTATCGCACGCTGATGAAAGCTGGCACCAGAAGATGAGAGGGAGGTCACGTTTTAAAAAATCTGGGCAAGAGTTTACAGGTGCCTGCGGTGTGAGTTATGGTTATACCAGCTTCAAGAGATTCAACTGTCAAGCTCCGACTTGGTTGAACGCCAACCCCATGTTCACGGGTGGCTCGGATGACGAAGCGGTCTTCATCGCGCATATTGGCGCTGTTTGGTGTAGACAAGAGCAAGTTTCGAAAGGAATGCGCACCTTAAGCGCAACGGCGATATGTCAAACACCCGCCCCCATGTCACTCTTCAAAAGAACAGGTCTGCAGCTGCTACGCCTGCCTGCGGTGGTTTTGTCGCTATCAGTATTCAGGACTATGCGCGTATCTCGAATGAGCGCAGTGAGTTCCTTAACTTCCTTCTGGCTCCTAACCCCAGCGGTATCCCAGCCCCTGAGTACGGTGCGCTGAAAGTTGCATGAGCCACGTCGGTCTGCTCCTTGATTCTGATGTCCTTGCCGAGATTCGCAAGGCTACCCCTCACCAGCAGGTTGTGAACTGCCTGCGCCGGAACTCCTACCGCACCATGTACGTCTCGGTGCTAAGCCTGGGCGAGCTTAAAGGGCTCTACCCCTACCCGGAGACTGAACGGTGGCTGGCTGAGCTGATTGACCGGTTTGGTGACCACCTCCTTGAGGTGGACACGCGGGTGTCTTTGGAGTGGGCTGGTCGTCATGCTGAGAGGCCCTTGCAGGCGGTGGGCTCTGAGTGCCAGGCTCCCCTGGCAAGGGCTGCTTTGGAGGGGCTGATGGCGGCTACAGCGACCGTGCACCGGCTTGAGATTATTTCGGGGAAAGCCGATGTCTACCGCACCTGGGGGGTTAGCGCTGTTAACCCTTGGGAGGACTAAGCAGGGAAGGGCACCCCCAGCTTGTGGATTCTAATAGTTCCGTGTGCGGGAAATCAGCGCCGCCACTGCCCTGCGGGGGATAATCTGCGAGATACCCGCTGCTACCTTATAGGGCAGGGAGGGCACACAGACCGGTTTACCGGCATTGACCGCCGCTATGGCTTCGGTAACTACCTGCTGGGGGCTGAGCCAGAATACGCCCGGCACTTTGGGCTGTTCTTGCCCCATGGCATGATGAAAATCCGAGCGGGTCAGGCCCGGGCAGAGGGCGGTTACATCAATACCTCGGTCCCGGTACTGGATATTTGCTGACTCTGAGGCAACCACCATAAACCGTTTGACTGCTGAGTAGGTGCCACCTGGTGTAAAGGCCGCCACCGATGCGACATTGATAATGCGGCCCCTGCCCCGTGGGAGCATGGCGAGGATTGCGGCGTGCATGAGCTGGAGGGGGACAGCTGCCAGGACCTGCACCTGATCCAGATGCCGCTGGGCGGGGGCCTCCTCAAAAAGCTGGCCCAAACCGAAGCCCGCATTATTGACCAAAATTTCCACCGGGCGCTCAGCCTGAGCTAGCCGGTCAACGAGTTTTTGAACGTCACCGGAAACCAGTAGGTCCGCGGGGATGACCTCAACCTCTACCCTGTAGGTTGAGCGGAGCTGGCCAGCCAGATTTTCTAGGGTCTTTTCCCTACGCGCGGTCAGCACCAGGTTATAGCCCGCTGCGGCGTACTGCCGGGCAAACTCGGCACCGATGCCGGCAGAAGCGCCGGTGACCAAAACATAGGTGTTCTCGATACTCATAGGGACACTCTACTCCCCGGCAATATCGTCCGTTGTCTGCCGTGGTTGAGGTTATTTTCACCGCACCTAGTATTCTTACGGTTCGTGACCAGGCGTAGAGACAGGAAACATGACATGATGAAAGGCGATGAATACCACCGTGCACCCCAAAAGAACCTTTCCCATGCCCCTGTGGCTTCAGGGCGCCGTTGAACTTGCTCTGGTTGCCCTGGTCTCCTATATCACCGTTGGGCTTATGCTCACAGCGGTCTGGTACACCAACGGTTTTAATACCGATACCGTTGCCGGCGCCCTGTCCGTGGCGGGCCATATCTGGTTGCTGGTCCACGGTGTCCCCCTGAATATGAACATACCCGCGCAGGGTAGCTTTTCGGCGGTGTCTGGGACGATGAGCCTGGTCCCACTGGGCCTCACTCTTATTCCGCTGGCCCTGTGCTACAGGTCGGGTCGCAGGCTGGCCCGTGCTAGCTACGAGGGCCAGTTTTGGGAGCCTCTTGTAGGTGGCATGGTGGCCTACTCGCTGGTTAGCGCCGGCATCAGCCTGATATCTACCGATGACTATTTCACCACCTCACCGGTGCTTGCGGCTATCATTCCCCTGTGGGTGACTGCCCTGGGTATTCTTGCCGGGGGCTTTGCTGAGTCGCGGTCCCTAGCTGCCATGATTGGTGTGGATGCCGCCGACTGGGTCAAGAAGTTTAGCCAGTACTCACGCTGGGCTGGATCCTATATTTGGGCTATGGTTCGGGCTTCCCTGGTGGGGGTTATGGCTTATGTTGCCGGTGGTTCTTTGCTCCTTGTGACCAGTCTTTTTGTGCACTGGGACAAGGTGGTGGGCCTTTACCAGGCTTTGCACTCCGGGGCAGTGGGCGGATTTGCCCTGACGCTCCTACAGCTAGGTTTGCTCCTGAACCTGGTGATTTACTCTATGGCCTGGAGCTCCGGCGCAGGCTTCTCTCTGGGCGTGGGGACCTCCGTAGGCCCCACCGGCACCAGCGTGGGCGTCATGCCCTCCCTCCCCGTACTGGGCGCTCTTCCGCATACCGCTGAACCCTGGGGCTACATCGGGTTGGCGGTGCCGCTGATTGCAGGTGCTGTGGGTGGCTGGTGGTTCTTCCGCGAGGGAGAAAACCACTTTGATGAGTGGCTTTCTCTTAAGATTCGCTTCCGCTGGATCTCCTGGCCGCTGTCCACCCTGGGCCTTGCCGCGCTTACCTTTATTCCCTCCTTTATTCTTCTCTTCCTTCTGGGCTGGGCCGCTCACGGTTCCCTGGGGCTTGGTCGCTTTACCGAGGTCGGGCCTTCACCCTTGCTGTTCGGCGCTTGCGGTGCCCTTCTGCTGGTGCTGGGTCTGATAATCGGCCTGGGCTTGGCTCATCTGCTGGTCCGTGATAGCAGCCTTGAACTGGAGCGATTTGCCGACCAGAAGCCCACCCGTGCCCAGAAGAAGCAGGCTAAGGCCGAAGCCAAGGCCAAGCGTGTCGCTGAACGGGCAGAAAAGAAAAAAGCCACGGCAGCGATCAACGATCAGGGGGAGAAGGATGAATACCCGGCGGCTGAGGAAGAGGAAGCTTCAGAAAACAGTCCTGAGACCGAACCAAACCTAGCCCATTCGGACTCCCCGGTGGATGCTCCCCGAGAACAGACCGATAGGGCAGATAAAGACTTAGCCGATGCTGAGCCTGAAACAGAGCCCGAAACGGACGACGAAGAAACAGAAAAAACTGATTCTGAGGCAGAGGCCCCTAAGAGCTTGGCCGATGCTGAAGAAAGGCAGGCGGAACCTACTAAGAAGTCCGCCCCCGTGGTCAAACGCCCTAAGTCCTTGCGCCGCCGTTGGAATCAGCAGCTTCAAGATCAAGCTGAGGAAGAACCCAGATTATAAGCGCATCAGCAGAATCTCTGCTCAAGAAGCCCCAGACCGCACACCGCGGGGCGGGGCTTCTCATATGGTGCCCAGGTGAGGCTAGTTACCCATCATCTGCTTGAAGAGTCCGTCGCTCATTTCTTGAGCACACTCCTGTTGGCGGGTAATCGTCAAAGCCCCTTGCAGACATTCTGAATAGGCAGAAGAGGCATCGGAAAAAATCAGCTGGAGACCGGCCCCAAAACTGAGGAAGAGGGACCAGAGCACAATCATGACCATGAGCATGATGGAGAACCCCGGGAAACGGACCTTAACCATTTTGACCAGGGTCGTGATAGCACAGGCTACGGTCAGTAGCGCTAAGAGCAAGGTGGCAACAGCTAGGGTACCAGCAAAATAGGTGGTACTGACCGTAGCAACTATCAGGAGGAAGGAAGAACGCGACCAGACCTTGACTGATTCAAGGGCTGATTCGGAGTAGGGGGAAACCTGCTGATTCTCTGACATAAGCACCACTGTACAACCTCAGTGGACTTCATAGAATTTCAGAGGAGGATAGAACCCACTCATCCTGGCTGATTATCATGGACATGCCTCCATCGTTAGCCGTGGCGTGCGATACACTGGTGTTCATGCGCATTGTGGTGATGGTGTCCGGCTCGGGCACAAATTTACAGTCCATTCTTGACTCCCTTGCAGATGGTCAGCTAACCGCCGATATTGTGGCGGTAGGAGCCGATAAGCCCTGCCTCGGCATAGAACGAGCACAGGGCGCCGGGATTGAAACTTTCCTCCTAGAACCTGCGGACTTCTCCACCCGCGCTGACTGGAACCGGGCGCTGGAAGAAAAAATAGCGAGCTACGCCCCCGACTACATTGTTTTTGCCGGCTTCATGCGGATCGTCGATGCTCAGCTCGTGGAACGCTTCACCGGGCGCATCATTAATACCCACCCGGCTCTGCTACCGTCCTTTCCAGGAGCCCACGGCGTGCGTGACGCCCTGGCCCACGGGGTCAAGATCAGCGGCGTGACCGTACACCTGGTCGATGCGGGAGTTGATACCGGCCCTATCCTGGCCCAGGCCGCCGTTCCCCTTCTTGACGGTGACACCGAAGAGAGCCTGCACGAACGTATCAAAGTGCAAGAACGCCAACTCCTGGTAGCCACCATAGCCTCCCTGGCGCAAGAGCCCACCGCCTAACCCTAGTTATAGCCCCACTCGGGGCTGGGCCTAGGGTCGGGGCTCCAGATAAAGCGACTCACACTCAGGTAACAACCTGCCGGTCCCCTCGCCGGCATACGAAACGGAGAAGATCTGTGAGTCTCATTAAGCTTGACCGCCTACCCCTCAAACGCGCCCTGATCTCTGTCTATGACAAGACCGGGCTAGAAGACCTGGCTCGTGGCCTACACGAAGCTGGGGTAGCCCTAGTCTCCACCGGTTCAACAGCCGCCACCATCGCCGCCGCCGGAGTGCCCGTCACTGAGGTTTCCGATATCACCGGGTTCCCCGAATGTCTTGAAGGCCGCGTGAAGACCCTGCACCCCCGCATCCACGCCGGTATCCTGGCAGACCGCCGCAAGCAAGAGCACATTGACACCCTGAAAGAAATGGACATTGAGCCCTTTGACCTGGTGGTTGTCAACCTCTACCCCTTCGTCGATACCGTGGCCTCAGGCGCTGACCAGGACGCCATCATCGAAAAGATTGATATCGGGGGCCCCTCCATGGTGCGTGCCGCAGCTAAGAACCACGACGCTGTAGCGGTCGTTGTTAACCCGGCCTCTTACGGCGCTGTTCTTGAAGCTGCCCAGAAGGGTGGCTTCAACCTGGCAGAACGCCGCCGCCTGGCCTCAGCCGCTTTTGCCCACACCGCCGCCTACGACACCGCCGTAGCCACCTGGACTGCCGCCCAGTTCGAAAAAGACGGGGAGGCCAACTACTGGCCCCCCTTCGCCGGTCTCTCCTTCGAGCGCAGTGAGTCCCTGCGCTATGGTGAAAACCCCCACCAGGCCGCAGCACTCTACGTTGATCCAACCGCAGCACCCGGTATCGCCCAGGCAGAGCTACTTGGCGGCAAAGCCATGAGCTACAACAACTACGTGGACGGCGATGCCGCCCTACGCGCCGCCTACGACTTCGAGGAACCCGCTGTAGCCATCATCAAGCATAACAACCCCTGCGGTATTGCCGTCGGTGCCGCCAAGGCCGCCGACCCCATTGCTGACGCTCACGCCAAGGCCCATGCCTGCGACCCGCTCTCCGCCTACGGCGGCGTCATTGCCGCCAACCGTGAAGTCACCGCCGCAATGGCCCAAACCGTCAAGGGTATCTTCACCGAGGTCATTATCGCCCCCTCATACTCCACCGAAGCCCTGGAGATTCTACAGAGCAAGAAGAACCTGCGTATCCTCCAGCTCCCTGCAGACTTTGCCCGCGACAGCATCGAGTACCGCCAAATCTCCGGCGGCGCTCTTCTGCAGGATGCCGATCGTCTACAGGCCGAAGGCGATGACCCCGCCAACTGGCAGCTGGTTGCCGGCCAAGCCGCTGATCCTCAGACCCTGGCAGACCTAGCCTTCGCCTGGAAAGCCCTACGCTCCGCCAAGTCCAACGCAATCCTGCTCGCCCAGGACGGTGCCGCGGTCGGCATCGGTATGGGACAGGTTAATCGCGTAGACTCCTGCCGCCTCTCCGTAGAACGCGCCAACACCCTAGCCCCAGGCCAAGAACGTGCCCGCGGCTCCGTAGCGGCTTCTGACGCTTTCTTTCCCTTCGCAGACGGCCTTCAGGTCCTTCTTAACGCCGGTATCCGCGCTCTTGTCCAGCCTGGTGGCTCCATCCGCGATGAAGAAGTCATCCAAGCCGCCCAAGAAGCGGGAGTGAGCATGTACTTTACCGGTGCACGCCACTTCTTCCACTAAAAACTTTCCTCGGGAGGCGTGCACCGATTACGGGCAGAATTTTTATCTTCGCTCGCTCAGAATTCTGCCCTCCATCACGCCACTTCTTCCACTAAAAACTTTCCTCGGGAGGCGTGCACCGATTACGGGCAGAATTTTTATCTTCGCTCGCTCAGAATTCTGCCCTCCATCACGCCACTTCTTCCACCAAACCCCAACCCAACACACACAAAAGTCCCGCCCCACGATGAATCGTAGGGCGGGACTCTGAATCAACGGAATACCGGAACAAAAACTACCCGGCTGATACCTTAATGCTGTTGAGCAGCAGCGGCCTCACTAGCGGCGTCAGAGATGCCGGTTAGAGCTTCAGCGAAAATACGCTGAATATCGGTGGGCGATGATGCGATGTGAGCCTCACCGCCAACACTCCGAGCAATGGTTGTCAGAGCGTTCATATCAGCCTCTTCCGAAATGCCAATCAGAATCACAAACACAGGGTTTTCAGGATCCTGCTCAGCCTGGATAGTGCTAATGAGCTCTTCCTGGCTAATCGAATCTGGATCAACGTTCTTGCCATCGGTCAGCATAATGACTGCGTTAACAGAGCCGGGCTGGTAGTTAGCCTTGGCAGAACGGAAAGTTGCCAGCAAGGTATCGTTCAGAGCGGTCTGGTCATCGGGGTTAATGGTAGCTGCAATACCAGCACCAGCCTCCTGAAGCAACTCACGCTGAGTCTTGCCGTCAACGGTTTCTTCAAGGCCGCGAACAGGGACCAGCTCTTCATAGTCCGAGACCTTACCATCAGCGGTTGTAATGTTGCGGGAGAACTTCCACAGGCCCATAGAGTCACGGGCCGGGAAGAGCTGAGAACCAGCCAGCACTGACTCAACGGTAATATCCATACGGGTCTTATCAGTACCAGCTACTTTATCGAGCATGGAGCCGGAAGCATCCAGCACAACCAGCGCGTTCAGGGGAGCGGACTGCAAGGAGTAGGAAGTCCACATCTGGCCCAGGGTTTCCTTGTTACTAGGAACAAGCGCCTTGTAGTCACCGACGTTCTTATCGTTGTTAACAACTGTGCCCTCAGCGGTGCGCAGACCGGCCTGTGCCAGAGCCTGCTTGCCCTCTTCGCTGGACATGAACTTAACGATCTGCTGGGCTGCCTCATCAACGGTGGTGTTGGTGCTAGAGGATGCCTGGTAGAGGGGATAATCCAGGGTAAAAGAGCCGTCACCGGGGACGGTAGCCTTAAGGCCTGAGTCGCTGTGCGATGCGGCGTAGGTTGCGTAATCAGCTTCGCTGACAACCACTGCGTCTTTGCTGCCGCTATCAACAGCCTCAAGGAGCTCAGAAGCGTTCTGCGCTGGTTCGTCAACCCCAATAGACTGCGCGCGCAGGGCGCTACCGCTAGTGAGGTCTTCAAGACTGACAGTGCCGCTAGAAGCTTCGGAGATACCGCCCATGAGCGCAGAGAAAGCGCCTGCTTCTACCTTAGGATCGCCCATGCCAACGGCGTCCTGGGCCTTGAGGACATCAAGCCAGTTGGAGTAGGTAGTGTCTTTCTCGGATACAAGAACACCGGGGCTCTTCGCCAGAGATTCAGCAATGGGGGTTAGCTCTGTTTTGGCTTCGGCCATGGCGAGCTGGGCACGGACACTGGAATCGGGAATCCACAGGTTGGTTGAGGCGGACTCACCGGCTACTTCGGTCACGATGTTGCTAGCGGTCTTCGTGGTGGTGATATCGAGGGTTACGCAGGTGTCCTCATCAACCGGCATGGATTTAAGTGCGGTTGCCATGGCATCAGTAGTAGCAACAGTTACAGACTGTGTGGTGGAGCAAGCTGCAGGGACGGCCTGCCCGCTGGGGGTTGAAGGGGTCTTATCGCCGGTCATGTTGACGTAGGCGATAGCACCGCCACTGAGCAGGATAATTGCGGCTGCGCCAGTTGCGATCCACTTGCGGCTGGCCTTCTTCTGTTGTTCAAGGCGCTGTTGGCGACGTGATTTTGGAGTTTCGGTCACGATTGTGAGGCCTCTTCCCTAATGCATGAGTGATGGGTGACGAGATGGGGGTATCCGGGTGTGCGCTACCCGGTAACTCTCCTGTGTAGTAACTTGAACAGGTAACTACGGCTAGTTCGCCCTCTAGTCTAGCAAGAAAGCGGTTTGCGGGGGGCTTTCTTCGGGGCAAGCAGCTTGTCTGATTTAAGATGGATGGGTGCCCAAGGTTAGCGAAGAGTAGATTCCTTGCCGGCGATCCAAAAGGTAGCGCAGGAGCAACTTACAGACCTGAGGAAGAGGATTCTTGAGAGCCACCGGGGCTGGGTCGCAACCGAACTTAAGATCACCGAGTCAGGACGTGAGAGCTGGCTTTCCCCATAGGGTCGGCTGTGCTGGCTGTTGTGACCGGCTTCCTTGTGCAGGCGGCGACCGTCACAGATTTTGATCCTGATAGCTACTTTGAGTTCGCGCGAACAATCCTCAAGCAGGCGTAGAAGCGGGGCTTATGGCATCGGCTCCCCTTGGATGCACCACACACTTATCTTTCTGTGATTTTAGATACACTGTGGGGGTGGACGTGTAGAGAAAAAATCTTATATGTGAAGAGATATGCCCTGCATCACCTAGAGGTAATTTACACTTTAAAGGTGATGGCTCCCCAAGGTGGGTGAGTCCCCAAGTATCGGGCTTTGAGCGGTACCAAGGCCGCACAAAAGGAAAACCTCGATCCACCCTAGTCAAGGAAGTGGCATGACCAACCTTTCACCCAACGTCACCAACCTACCCCTGGCCGAAGTCGACCCCGAAGTCGCTCAGGCTATTGCCCAGGAGCAGAGCCGCCAGCAGAACACCCTCGAGATGATCGCCTCCGAGAACTTTGCCCCCCGCGCTGTTCTTCAAGCTCAAGGCTCTGTACTGACCAACAAGTATGCTGAAGGCTACCCCGGCCGCCGTTACTACGGCGGCTGTGAATTTGTGGACGTCCTTGAACAGCTCGCTATCGACCGGGCCAAGGCTCTCTTTGGTGCTGAGCACGCGAACGTCCAGCCCCACTCCGGTGCTCAGGCCAATAACGCTGTCATGCATGCCCTGCTGAATCCCGGCGACAAAATTATGGGTCTGTCCCTGGCACACGGTGGTCACCTAACCCACGGCATGAAACTGAACGTATCGGGCAAGCTTTACCAGGTTGTTGCCTACGGTGTAGATGAAGAAACCGGTCGGGTCAGCATGGACGAAGTTCGTGAGCTGGCGCTGGCTGAGAAGCCTAAGCTCATCATTGCGGGCTGGTCTGCTTATACCCGTCAGCTTGATTTTGCGGCTTTCCGTGCGATCGCTGATGAGATTGGTGCCTATCTCTGGGTGGATATGGCTCACTTCGCTGGCCTGGTCGCCGCTGGCTTACACCCCAACCCGGTACCTCACGCTCACGTTGTGTCCTCAACCGTACATAAGACCCTGGCTGGCCCCCGCTCAGGTTTCATCATGTGCGTTGAAGACCTCAAGAAAAAGATTGATTCGGCTGTTTTCCCCGGCCAGCAGGGCGGTCCGCTCATGCACGCTATTGCCGGTAAGGCAACAGCTTTCAAGATTGCTTCCTCCGATGATTTTAAGGACCGTCAGGCTCGTACCTTAGAGGGTGCAAAGATTCTGGCTGACCGCCTCAACCAGTCAGATATGGCCGAAGCCGGTGTAAAGGTTATCTCCGGTGGCACCGACGTTCACCTGGTTCTGGTGGACCTGCGCGATGCCCAGATTAACGGTCGTGAAGCTGAAGATCTGCTCCACGAAGCCGGTATTACTGTCAACCGTAACGCTGTGCCCAATGACCCCCGCCCGCCCATGGTGACCTCCGGCCTGCGCATCGGTACTCCCGCGCTGGCAACTCGTGGCTTTAATTCCGAGGCCTTTACTGAAGTCGCCGATATTATTGCTGAGACTCTTAAGCCCGGTGTCGATGTGGCCTCCCAGCGTGCTCGCGTGACCGCTCTGTGCGAGAAGTTCCCGCTCTACTCCGGTATTGAGGAGTGGTAGGAGTGCCTCAGATTCTTGACGGGGTTGCCACAGCGGCCCAGATTAAGAGTGAGCTGGCCCAGCGCGTTGCCAAGCTCAAGGAAGAGGGGATTACCCCGGGGCTTGCCACCGTTTTGGTAGGCGATGACCCGGCCTCCCGTTCCTATGTGGGCGGTAAGCACCGCGACTGTGCCGAGGTGGGTATTGCCTCTATCCGTGTTGAACTCCCCGAGGATATCAGCCAGGATGAGCTAGAGGCCGAGCTGGATAAGCTCAATGCCGACCCGGCTTGTACCGGCTATATCGTGCAGCTACCCCTGCCCCGGCACCTAGATACCAACCGGGTTCTTGAGAAAATTGCTCCCGAGAAGGACGCCGACGGCCTGCACCCCATGAACCTGGGTCGCCTGGTTTTGAATGTGGGTGAGCCTCTGAACTCGCCTTTGCCCTGCACTCCCAACGGCGTGATTGAGTTGGTAGAGCGTCACGGTATCTCCTGGAAGGGCAAGAAGGTCGCTGTGCTGGGGCGCGGTATTACTGTGGGCCGCCCCCTGAGTCTGCTCCTGACACGCAAGGATGTAAACTCCACGGCTACCCTGGTTCACACCGGTACCGAGGATGTGAGTGAGGCCCTGCGCCAGGCTGACATTATTGTGGCGGCCGTGGGTCTTGCTCATGTGGTGACAGCGGACCAGGTCAAGGAGGGTGCTGTCCTCCTGGACGTTGGTGTTTCCCGCGTAGAAGATACCGAAACCGGTAAGAAGAAGCTGACCGGTGATATCTCTCCCGAGGCCACCGCTAAGTCGAGCTGGTATTCGCCTAATCCCGGTGGTGTTGGTCCTATGACCCGCGCTATGTTGCTGGTGAATGTGGTAGAGACCGCTGAGCGTTTGGCTGAAACCGCTTAGGGGTCACCAAGCAAAACGGGGCCGTTACTTCCTGGAGGGGAGGAGCGGCCCCGGTTCTTTTATCGGGGGATGAGTTAGGATGCCTCAGCGGTGGGTTTGCCTGCGGTGGAGCTGGAACTCGTAGTCGTAGCGGTCACCCCGGTAGAGGGTGTGGGTGCTCTCAACGGCCAGGCCTCGGGCGGTGTAGCCTACCTTGTCTACTCGCAGGGCTGCCGCTCCCTGGGGTACACCTAGGTGGTGGGCTTCTGCCTGGGTGAGGTTGGTGGCGGTGACTTTGACCTGGGCTGTTTCTACTTGGTAGCCGCTGGCCCGCATTTGGGCATCGAGCGAAGTGGAGGCTTCGGGTTGCATTTGGGAAAAGGCTTCGGGCAGGAAGTAGGCTGTTTCGAGGGCGATGGGCGATCCGTCAGCTTGCCGGAGCCTGCTAATTTCGATGACTTTGCTGTCTGGGTCGAGGGCTAGGTCTCTTTGGACGTGCAGGGGAGCTATGACCAGGTGGCAGGAGAGGGTCAGTGAGTGCGGGGTATGCCCTCTGGTGAGCATGTCTTGGGTGAAGGGGCGTAGCAATGGCGCTCGTGATGGTGATTCTTGGGGGGCGACAAAGGTACCTGATCCCTGAATGTTGTAGACCAGTTGCCGGTCGATGAGCTCTCGGATAGCTCGGCGTACGGTATCGCGGGAGACACCGAGGCGGTCTTGAAGCTCTCTTTCTGTGGGAAGAGGGGAGTGTGGCTGAGTATCGGTGAGGTAGCGGTCGCAGATATGACGGGCCACTGCCTGGTATTTGGTTTCTCTGGCACTTACCATCATGCTCACCACTTTACGCGGTGGGACTAGTCTAAGGTTCACTGCGACCGCATTCCTTTGACATAATGGGAACCATGCAATATAACGGCTTAGAAAAAACAGCTCAAGAACAGAACACCAAGACCGTCTTGATTGGTGCTGCTATCGGTATGGGTATTTTAGTTGTCCTGCTGGTGTGGGCGATTATTCAGTCTGCTCATGAGACTTCGGCGCTGGGTTGGATTCTGGCCGGTATTATCGCTGCCTGGCTCGGTATTGCTGTTTATCTACTGGTGAATGTTAACCGTACGCTTGCTGCTCAGCGCCGCGCCTATGAGGGTCATGCTGTCCAGCGCGCTGAATATGAGGCTGATGTGCATACCGAGAAACTGGCGCATTCTTTCCAGATTTGTTTGGTGCAGTCCAAGGTGATTGCTGAGCAGTTGGATGTGAACGATGAAAATTCTCGTGACATGATCAATCGTGCCTTGGACACCATTAATTTCACCGCGAAGAACGGTATGGAGCTGGCCCGCGAAGGCTCCTAATCTCTCCCTCATTTTTGTGCCCGCTGAGTGTGGGCCGGTGGGTCACTTCAGCAGAGGCCTGCCCCGCAGATGTATTCCTAGCAAAGGACGAACCCGTGACTACTTCACAGACACCCGACCGTGATCCTAAAGCCGCTATCCCAAATGCTTCAAGGGGGGTGCCTCGCGCTTTTTCGGGGGCGCAGCCTTCGGCTGATTCCATGCACCTGGGTAACTATATTGGTGCGGTGAATAACTGGGTGGGTCTGCAGAAGGACCACGAGTGCCTGTACTTTATTCCGGATATGCACTCTATTACTGTTCCGCAGGATCCTGCTGTGCTCTTAGAGCGCACCCGCAAGACGGCAGCCCAGTATATTGCGGCTGGGATTGATCCGGCCAAGACCCCCTTGTTTGTGCAGTCGCATGTTCCTGAGCACGCTCAACTGGCTTGGGTTTTGAACTGTATTACCGGTTACGGTGAGGCGGCTCGTATGACTCAGTTTAAGGATAAGGCCGCTAAACAGGGCACCGATAACGCCTCTGTGGGTCTCTTTACTTACCCGGTTCTGATGGCTGCAGATATTTTGCTGTACCAGTCCGATGTTGTGCCGGTGGGTGAGGACCAGCGCCAGCATCTTGAGCTGACCCGTAACCTGGCTCAGCGGTTTAACTCTCGTTTTGGCGATACCTTTGTGGTGCCTGAGCCTGTGATTCTCAAGGAGACTGCCAAGATTTATGACTTGCAGACTCCAGATTCCAAGATGAGTAAGTCGGCAACCACCGATAAGGGCATTATCTGGTTGCTCGATGACCCCAAGAAGACCGCTAAGAAGATTAAGTCGGCGGTGACCGATGCGGGAAGCGAGATTAGTTATGACCGGGAGAATAAGCCGGGTGTTTCGAATCTGCTTTCTATTTACTCGGCAGTGACAGGTAAGCCGATTGACCAAATCGTAGCTGAGTATGAGGGCAAGATGTACGGCCACCTCAAGGTTGACCTGGCCGAGATTGTGGTTGAGGAGCTATCGCCCATTCGTGAGCGCGCTCTGGAACTCATGGACGACCCGGCGGAGCTAGACCGCCTGCTGGCTATCGGTGCGGGTAAGGCCCGTGAGATTGCCTCTGTGACCGTGAAGAAAGTGTATGACGCGGTAGGCTTCCTGCCCGCCCTCTAAGAGTTAGACGACCTAGCCTGGTGGCTTCTTCACCGACCATAGACCCCGACCGCAGGTACCTCAGCATTGTTGCTGAGGTACCTGCGGCGGTGTCTGCGCGCCTGGTCAGCTGGCGGGCGAGCCAGGGCATGGTAGGCCCCGTTGCAGAAAGCTGCCACATTACGATTTTGATTAGCGAGGACGCCGGCGGCGACCCCCGGCGCTCCATTGAGCAGGTGGTGGCCAGCATCGGCCCCGTGCAGGTGGGCCTGGGCCCGGCCGCAACCTTTGAGCCTGTTACCCCCGTAACCTACCTCCCCGTTGTTGCCGGGGCAGATAGGCTCACCCTGATTCATGCAACCTGCCAGAGGGCGGTAGGGGAGTCCGTGTCCCCTTTTCCCTACGAGCCGCACCTCACCCTAGCCAACCATGCACCGGCCCCTGCCCTGGCGGCGTCCTTGCAGGACTTTGCGAGCCTTCCGCCTGAGCTTTCGAATTTCACCATCGACCAGCTGACGGTCTACCGCTATCACTCAGGTAGCTGGCAGCAGCTGGGAACAGTAAATCTATAGCAAAAGGCCCTGCTTCTTCGTGTTGTTGAACTAGCCTCCGACCCCAGTGCTAGCGGGGCGCCTCCAGAGCTTCGTCGTGGTGGTGCAAGTAGAAGAAGCCCTGGGCAAAGACTACAAAAGTTGCCGACCAATGCCCGGTGGTATGGGCATGACCACAGCATCCTGGCTAATGCTTAGCAGAGATGCAACATCGATAAAATCCTGACCGTCATAGATTGCATCGATTGTGATGGTTTGCCTGTGGGCACGCACATCGCCGCTGAGGCCGGCTGAGGGCGGACATGAAGGCATGCGCCTGTTTGATGCTGGCAAGGTGGACCAGGACGGTTCGCGCATCGGGTACTAGTTCTACCTGTCTGGTGGCAGGGTGTTCAACCAGATGGGCGCACACGTGCAGTGCAACTTCAAGGTTAGTGCAATCGACCAGCACTGCGAGTGCATCGAAGCATTTGTTCATGGGGGAGGGGCAGGAAAGCAAGTGCATGCGCCTCCTTTACGGTAGCGACTGTAAAAGAAAGCCAACCCGGGCGAGACCACCTCAGATTGTTCAACAATTGTTGCAGGTGTGGTAGCGAACATACAAATGCATGAACTATCGTCTACCCCAGAACTGTACGAAAGTATATGTGGCAAGCTCTAACGCCTCACTAGAGTTTTTAGTGAAGGCGCAAGAGAAAGAAAAGCGAGGTGCGCAATGAACGGTCTCAAACTCCACGGGATTAGCCGCAGCTTCGGTGACCACAAGGTGCTGCAGGATGTAGATTTCGGCGTCCGTCGCGGTGAAATTGTTGGTTTCATCGGTGGCAACGGCGCAGGTAAAACCACCACCATGCGACTCATTTTAGGAATGCTTAACCCCACCGGCGGGCATATCACCTGGGACGGGAAGCCCATCTCAACCGAGAACCGCAGGTCAATCGGTTACATGCCGGAAGAGCGGGGCCTGTACCCCCAGATGAGTGTCAAAGATCAGATTGTTCACTTTGCTCTACTTGAAGGGAAAACCCTGGGGCAGGCGAAGGAAAAAGCTGACGAACTTATCGCTACACTGGGCCTATCGGGTCGAGAGAAAACCCTTATCCAAGATTTGTCGCTAGGTAACCAGCAGCGAGTTCAGCTAGCTGTTTCCCTGGTTGGTAACCCAGAACTACTGGTACTTGATGAACCTTTCTCGGGGCTTGACCCCCTAGCCGTAGATACAATGGCTGGTCTTATCCAACAACAGGCAGCCCAGGGCGTGGGCATCCTGTTTTCATCGCATCAGTTGGAGCTTGTTGAGCGCCTATGCGACCGTGTCTGCGTACTTGATCGAGGCAGAGTGATGGCAGATGGTGCTGTCTCTGAGCTGCAAGGTACTGATCAGACCCGGTGGGAACTAAAGTTTGATCGCCCGGCCGGAGAATTCGTTGCCGAACTATCGTTGGTCGCTTCCTTCCATATCGAATTCAAGATGAGCAACCAATCATCAGTTTTCATCACAGTTGATGGACGGGGTGCAACCGTTCCCCAGAGCGTACTAGAAACTGCCACACGATTTGGAGGGCTGCGCAGTATTGAGCCTGTGCAACAGTCCTTGGGCGCACTCCTATCGCAGGATTATATTTCGTCGGGCCGCAGTATCACCCCTGCCCGTGAGGCAGAGCTTGAATCGGCAGGTCAGACACGATGAAAGCTAAAGGCATGACCCAGCAGACTACCCAGCATGAAGTAGGTGAAAAATCAGTGAGCACTGCTTACCGTGAAATGTTAATCGTCATTCGACGTGAGGTTCTTACCCGCACCAAGAATAAGACCATCCTGCTAGCTACCGGGCTGCTTGCCCTGACTGTGGGTATTGGAGCAGGTGTTGGCGGTTGGTTCTTGCGGGAGAAAATGGGGGATGCTAGCTTCCAGCTGGATACCCGCCTGCTCTTTGCTACAGCGATGGTGAGTGCTTTGCTCAGCTCTCTTGTGTACTCATCCCAGAGCCTGACCTCTGGTGTTGTTGAAGAGAAGTCATCGAGGGTTGTCGAAATCCTCCTCACCAAAATCGGTGTTGTACCTCTGTTGGCAGGAAAGATGATTGGTATCGGCGCGATAACGCTGGTTCAGCTACTTCTTATTGGCGGCACTGGTCTGCTGGGTTTCACCCTCGTGGACGGGTGGTCACTGCTGGAGCTTGAAGTAGGCGCAGCCCTCTTGTGGTTCCTTGTATGGTTTTTGCTGGGCTACATCATCTTCGCAACCATGAACACGATTCTGGCGTCAACGGTCTCCCGACAGGAGGACCTGAGTGCCGCAGTGATGCCGCTGTCGGTTTTGCAGATGGTGCTGCTGGTGGTCACCCTGTACCTGACACCCACCTATCTTGAAGAGGCTTGGCTTAGGGGGCTGTCATTCGTCCCGCTTTTCTCTTCCTACCTGATGCCTATTCGCTTTGGTCTGGACGGCGTGCAGACCTGGGAAATGGTGACCGCTGCCAGTATCGCTGGGGTAACTATTCCGCTGCTGTTCTGGGTGGCAACCCGTGTATACAGCAACAACGCTTTACGAACCGGCTCTAAGGTTTCGCTGCAACAATCATTTGCCTCAGACAATGGGGCTTAACATCGGGCTTTCTGCCTGATTCATCGTCAAGGGCTACTAGCCCATCATCATTGAAAGGAAAAATAACATGACTGCTTACAAGAACGAGACTACCTACCCCACTACCTCAAAGGGTACCTCAGCGGTTGGCCGTTGGACTCGTAGCCTGGCGCTGGCCTTGGTTGGCGGCGGAGTAGGCTATGCGGTAGTAACCCTCTTTTTCTAAAAGGCTGGGAATATCTCACAAAAGTTCTAGCTACCGAACATTTTGAAAAGCTGAGGCAGTGGATCGAAGCCGTCACAAGGGGGGAAAACCTAGCAGTCTCCCACGGAAATGCCGGCTTTATTAACTGGCTTATTTCTGCTGACCAGGTCACCGGAGTCCTACTAACCGGTGAAGATGTTGGTTACGCCCTGCCAGAATATGACATTGGGTGGGTTCTAGGGGAGTTCGCTGAACTATACGCTTTCTACCCCAACCTACGACTGAAACTAACCGATCTTCAGCAAGGATTTCTTACTGGGTATGGGGACTTTTCGGAAAATAATTTAAATTCGGCTATCGCCTTCCGTCTCATTCATCACGCTTATGACTGGCACCATTATGCGGGGGCAAATCTTCAAGCCGCCCAGCTTCTCATCGACTTGGCCACTAACTACCTTGATCGATAGGTACGAAAGGAAGGTAACTTCTTATGAGTTTTAGCCGGACATCCCTGGATAGCCACGGGTGCGAAGAGCTTACAATCGAAGGATTACGCGTTATCGCTATCCACGATCAAAAAGCAGCTAACTTTTCCATCAGTTTGGCGGTACCAGCTGGTATGCGGGATGAGGAACCTGGTCAAGAAGGGTTCTTCCACCTCATTGAACATATGATTTATCAGGATTCTCATGGTTCAACCGCCGTTCAGAGGGCGGCCGCTATTTCAGGTGAGGGAGGTATTCTCGGCGGTAATACGCATATGGACTACACTGAGTTCTACGAGACAGGTAGCCCGTTTTACCTGGAAACCTCGCTACAACGACTCCTGGAACAGGTATTTTTTCCTGCATTCAAGCTCCATCAGCTTGACGACCAGATTCAAGCGGTAGCCACCGAACGTTCTAACCGGTTAGCTAAAGCACCCGGCGGAGTCCTCCCATGGCCGCACCTTACCAGACAGTTCTGGTCCGATTATGCCAACGGGCATGATGGTAGCGGCGACCTGGATCTCCGAGACCGAGCCACCACTACCGTCCTCATCGACATCCATCGGCGTTATTACCAGCTGCATGAATCTGCTCTAGTCATTCTTAGTCCCCTGCCTGCTGAACAAGTATTCAGCTATGTTGAAAGCGCTCTAGGTAACCTAGGGTTGGCTCGCCCAGAAAACAGTGGTTCTTTGGTAAAAATAAGTCAGCGAAAAGGTGCTGGGCAGTCTATTCAACAGAGTGTCACCAACTATTTGGAGCAGCCTGTAGAGTGGGGTTCACGAAGGATTTCAGTGACCCGCACTGTCGATACAGACACAATCAGCTCCCTCTTGCTAGGTACCTTGCTGGTGACAGAAACCCTGTCGGGTGTGCGAGCCTTGGATGCCAGCGCAGGTATCTTTGGGGTTGCTGATATCCCTTACGATGACCTGTTTGTTCTGGTTGATGATACCAACGTCCCGCTTGACCCTGCCGATCGGTTTAGTTCAGTCAAAACAGCCCCGGATAGTGCTATGAAACTTGCTGTCCAGCGGGCAATACTTCGACTAGAAAGCAACACTTCTAACGATCAGAAGGCCTCGCGCGTGATGGCTCGTGATGCTGTTATTCGACGAGACCCCCACTACATCCCTGCCTTGACAGAGCGCCTCCGTGGCATAGAAGAACAGCTGGACGCTGTACGACAGCTAGCCAACAAGGCTGCCGTTACCCTTGAAAACCAGGCCTTCGCGTCCTTAGTAATTGGCACTAACCTCTAAGAGGAACACCACTATGTTTACCCCAAATAATTACACTCTCGTTGCTACTATCGATCACAGGTCAGAGCATACTTTTATAACTATCGGCTGGCCTGCTGCCGTTAGCAAAAACTATGCAGAAACCGTGACAGCAGTGACAGAGCAGACCAACCAAAGTGTTGGTAACCAGCCGCTACTGACTAAACAGGACAACGATCAGCAGGCGGGGTCAGCGTCCTTTGTGCTCAGCCCAGCAAATGCACAGGCTTGGGTGCAGTACTTTATGCAAGCTCTTGATGAAAAGGCTGAAACTGCCAGTGCTCAAGCTACAGTGGCTATTGTTGCTCCTGAAACTGTGGTCCAGAGCTTTCCCGAGCCTGCTGCACCCTCTGCATTTCAGGCAGTGGAAGTGACCGCTAACCTCCAGCGCTACCAGCAGGGCTCAACAGAGCGCATCATTATCACAGGCCCTGAGCCAGCAACCAAGGCGGGGAGCCTTGAGACCTTTGTGGCCATGTGTTTGCTTATGAACCCAGCGAATCCTCTCGTAGCATCATGGCTACCTGCCGGGATTAACCTTCAGCCGATGCGCGCATTGATTGAAGGCAAACCACACATCATCTGGAGCTTCAGCGGAGACAACGGTGAAAGCAAAGAGACATTAGAAATTCTAGGGAGCGTGGCGCAAGCTATCGTCAATATTCCTGAAACTTATAGCGAGACGGAATTTGAGCAGGTCAAAAAATTTGCGTTCAGTAATCTTAGCCGCTCGCATCTGGCACCCGATGATTTAGCGAGATTCTTAGCGCAGTACAGCGTGATGGGTTGGGGTGTTGACGCTTTGCTAGATATACACCGCATCGACAGCCTTAGCTTGGAAGATCTTGCCCCAGCCTTTGCTGGGCTCGTCTACCCTATCGGGGCTGTGCTAGGAATCGATCTCGGCTAAAAATAGCAAAGCTATGGGGTTTACCAGGTTTTTAGGTTGATTAGATTGTATTCAATAGCTTTAACTAGAATCTGAACCCTATCGCGCACCTGCATTTTTTCCATAATTTTCATAAAACGCGCTTTAATTGTGGATTCAGTAACGAAAAGTTCTGCGGCCATCTCTTTATTATTTAGACCGCGCGCGAGAAGCTCAATGACTTCTATTTCTTTCGCGGTAAGAACTGACATGAGTTCTTCGTCGGGAGAAATTTCGGCAGGAACTGACTGCTCAAGCCCTTGCACCACATAGCGGGTAACCTCGGGGGACAGTACTGATCCTCCGTCATGGACGGTGTGGATTGCGCTGGTGACCTCTTCGGGGCGGGAGTCCTTTACCAAGTACCCCGAGGCACCTGCCCGCAAGAGTTCAACAACATAGCGATCAGTCGCAAAGGTGCTCAGCCCCAATATTCTTATGTCGGGGAAAGAATGATGAATATACTGGGTTGCCTCGACACCGTCCATCAGAGGCATCTGCATATCCATCAAAATTACATCTGGCTGTAGGGCCCTTGCCTGTGAAATTGCCAGCTTGCCATTTGAAGCTTCCCCCACCACTTCCAGGCTTTCATCGGAGGAAAGATAATCCTTCAAAATATTACGAATAAGGGATTCATCATCTACGAGGAGGACTTTAACCATGAATGGTTCCTTCACTGTCTGTACGAGCTAGAGCGGCAGCTTAAAAAGCTTTGGTCACTGTTTCAGGCAGGGGAAGGCTCACCTGAATCTTCCACACACCGTGGTCATTTTGATAAGACGATGTTCCACCCAAATCATGAAACCTAGCCTTCATTGATTCTAACCCGGTCAAAGATGAAGAAACGGGTTTGTTATGAGAGATGACGTTCTCTGAGGATAGCGTGACGTTACGCTGATCCACTGTGAGGTCTATTTTTACAGGTCCCTCAGGGGAGCCATGCTTGAGAATGTTGGTCCCTATCTCGCGAGCTGTACGTCTTAGCGCCTGGCGAGATGCCAAAGGAATAAGGCTTACATCCCCATCAACGGTCAGCGTAACCGTAAAGCCTGCATTTTCTAGGGCATCAGATATTTTATGTAAATCGTGAGTCAGGGCTAGAGACGATGTGGTTTCCCCTGAAAGAGAGATGTCGCCCAGCAGCAAATTCTCTTCCGACTGGGGAGCGCTGGGTAGCTCGCCGTTCAGTGAGTCATTTTTCTCGGCTTTAAGGACAGCCACCAGCTTGCGAAGATCCTCGAGCGCCTGGCTCGCAGAGTCCCCAATCCCAGTCAGAATAGCGGCTGTGCTCTTTGGATCCTCTGTAAACTGTGCACGCCGAGCCTGCATAGCGATGATGGTGACTTCATGGGCAACGATATCGTGTAACTCGTAGGCAAGGCGGGTGCGTTCCTCATTCCGTGCCTGGAGCTGGGCTTCCTGAATAGAGATAATCTTTTGCTGGTCTTTTTCCCGCTGAAGCCGGAACCTTCTGAGTACTAGCCCTGTGATGTATGAAAAAACTGCTAATGACGTTGTTATGAACTGAGTAACCGATGTAATTGAAACCCAACCCGGATACACAACAAAAACACACAGGACAATACCGAATGCCACGACCTGACGTTTTGTAGCCAGGTAAGCGCAATACACAGGCACCAGAATTGACGCCGATGAGAATCCAGCCCAGACGAAACTGGAATCGTTATAAAGCACCGTGATGTTGGCAAGAGAAAAATACCAGCCATAAATTCCGGGCATGAGCCCGAATCCCATCATAAAAACGGGCAGATAGGCAATTGCAACAGCCCATACACGATTCTGGGTATGTGTATTTTCGTAGACCCCCGAAGATAAATCGACCGCAATAAAAATAAATACCAGGCAGATAAGCAGCCCCCTCAGGTAGGGGCCAAGGGGAAACCACTTCTTGCTGGAAGCACTATGGGGGCTTGTCGTCATAGATTTATGCTACCAACCCTCGGGCAGTGCTACCTCGGAACGTATGAGTGTTAGTCACATATTCCTGACTTGCAAAGCCAACGAAAGAAAGTAGGAGACATGCTAGATGCTGAGGCGGGGGAAGCTTTAATATCAATATCCTGCGGCAAAGAAGCAGCCCGCGCAGGTGAAAAACTGAGGGTGAGAGCAACGGCGATGAAGATAATTGCCAGTGCTTTGCTGATGTTCTTCATGGCTCGGAGTCCTTAGTGTTGTGAGTTGAGTTAGACTGTTATTCTGCTATCTGTTGTGGAGTATTAGGCTCACGTAAGGGTATATACAAAAGTTCAGAAGTGGATTACCTATTGTTGTACTTAAGTTCAAGGTCTAGAGATTTTGTCTTCTGAACTAGCCTCCGAAAATTGGGCTGAGCTAAATTCTAGACAACCAGGACCCCAAAGGCTTACTCCGATACCTCACCGGAGTCCAGGCCCTTCAGCCGCTCCTGAAAACGATTATTGTTACACCCAAAAAAACATACTCATCAACACTCGCAAAACGCCCCCCGTAATACATCTCAGCCTTCAAATGCCCAAAAAGTTCTCCATCACAGCATTGTCATAGCAATTACCCTTGCGTGACATGGACTGAACACCACCGACCGACTTAATCAGTTTCCGCCAGCTAGAATGCTGATACTGGAAACCCGATCAGTACGAACCACCAACCCCATACCAGGTTCATGCCACATCAAAGCCTCCTTCAACGAAGCAGATGTGAACTTTGTCGACGGCGAAGTCGATAACTCGTGCGCCAGAATACTACAATCATACAAATCCATAAGGGGTGCCAATAAACCTTGGTACCGCAGACTCAAAAACTCAGTGGCATCACTGACCCACACAGCATTAGGCTCCTTGGGAGTGAAGTTACGGTTCAAAAGATTTTCAGCGATACAACTAACCTGCCCCTGATAAGAGCTGTACTTTTTACCTGCCCTGACCTTGTACTTCAGCCCTATCTGGTCCATGAGATTGTAGACGAGCTTGTGATTGACTTTCCACCCTAGGTGGCATAGTTCGGCAAGGACACGGCGGTAACTATACCGCCGTTTCGTTTTCTTAAAGATAGCTATAATGGCTTTCTTCAGCTGAGTATGTACATCAGGATGATTTAGCCGTAACTGGTGGTAGAAGTATGTTGATCAGGCCAAACCTGCTGCTTGAAGTAAATTACTCAGGTGGTGTTCTGACTTGAGGACGGCGATGATTTTGGCCTTTAGCCTCGCTGTTGGTTCCTCAAGTCCCGCAATTTTTTAGGCAGGTGTTTTCTGCTTCTAGTTGCTCAATCCTACGGCGTAGCTTCTCTTCCTCTGTGAGCGTCTTCGGTTTGTTTACTCCCTTGGGGCGTCCTTACGCGATTTTGCGACCCTGCCACCCGCGCTTGCCCGTTTCACCGTGAACCGGCTGACGGTCTACCGATTCAGTGCAGGCAGCTGGCAACAGCTGGGAACAGTGCGCCTTTAAACAATAGAAGCTTATTCATAAAGATCGGTGGAGCAGGCTCACAGCGAAGCTGCTGGCTCGGGGCTGGCGTGAATCGCTTGTGAGCGTCAGCGAACCAGCGAGAGGGTCGGCAGCGAGCGTGAGCCTGCGGAACCGCTTATGAATAAGCTTTATCGATAAAACGCTAGTGGTCAGAGTCCACTTCGGTGGTGGTGACCAGCTCTGCGGCGCGGGAGATACCGTTGATTTCGTTAGGCACCTCGGGCAGATCGATGCTGGCGAAGACCTCTGCGGTACCGTCCGCAATCTTCGCTAGAGATACAACGTGTAGCTTCTTGGTGGCGGGGTCGGTGACGTAGGCGGTTTCGCCGTCAACCCAGATGGCGGGGCGGGGATCCTGCCAGATTTCTGACTCGGTCCAGGAGTCCATGATGTCGACGGAACCCAGCTCGGTGCCGTCCTCAGCCCAGAAGCGGAGCTGGCCGTCGGTCGTCAGTAACAGGTGGGAGCCTTCGGGGCCGCGGGCCAGCGAACGGAAGGTGTAGGAGACGCCTTCGGGCAGGGCGATTTTAGTGCGTTCCTTGGTGATGGTGTTGATGAGTGCGAACTGTTCGGGGCGTTCGAGCTCGGCGGCCTGGTCGGTTTTGTAGTCGGCGAGGACGATGGGGGAGTCGGGGTCGCCTGCCTGGTTGCCTGAGCGCGAGTAGGGGTCTTGGGGGTTGGTGACTTTGGTGAAGGTGCCCTTGGTGTAGATGAGTGCGCCGTCTTGGCAGCCGAGGGTGTAGGTGTCGTTGGCGGCCTGGGCTTGGCCGTGGATGCCGGGGCAGTCCTTGTTTTCTGAGAGTACGTTTCCTTGGGCATCGATAACTGCGGCACCTGTGCGGCTTTCTTCTGTTCCTCGGGAGACTAGGTAGCGGTCGTCGTCTAGGGGAATGGCGAAGCCGTGGTGGGCTGCGGGCAGGGTGACGGTTTGTAGTTCGAGTGAGCTGGCTGTGTTTTGGGATTCGTCGGTGAGCTGGGCGGGGTTGTATACCTGGAAGGTGCCGGTGCCGTCTGCGAACATGGCGGCTTTGCCGTGGCTGCTGATGACGTGCCCGGTTTTGTCGGCGGGGAAGGTCAGCTGGGTGAGGGAGGGGGTGGTGGGGTAGTAGTGGTTGTGGTCGCCGTGTTCTTGGGTCCAGGCTCCTAGGTCGAGCATGGTGTAGTTGGAGCCGTCCGCGACGACTAGGTGGCGGTTGTCGCCTGCGGGTTGAAGGCGCAGGAATCCTTCTTTGTCTATGGTAGTGAGAACTTCAAAGGTTTTGCCGTCCAGGATCATGATGCCGCCGTCGTAGGTCAGGGCCAGGCGGGAGCTGGGGGAGGAGGCTTCGGAGATGGTGGTGTTTTGGGTGCTTGTGCTACCGGTCTCTGTGGTGGCTGAGGGTGCGGGGGTGGGGGTTGCACCACATCCGCTAATGATGAGGGCGGTTAGGCAGGTCATGGTGGGGATGAAGACTCGTCGTGGTGTAAGCATGCCCCCATGCTAACTTAAATGAGAATCGTTTGCATATGCTGAGTGAAAGTAAGGCCCGCACCCTTAGAGTGCGGGCCATGAGCTATGTAAGAAGTTAGCGCTTAGAGCAGATTGTTCAGCCCCTGCTCCTTGAGTGTAGCTACGGTGTTCTTCACGCTCTGGGCATCGTCGCGGACGGTTACCAGTAGAGCGTCTGCGGTATCGACAATGACGATATCTTCAATGCCAATGACGGAAATCTTACGGTTGGTGTTGTTGACGATAATTCCGGTGCTGTCCTCGCTAATGACGTTGTCCTTGTTGCCGAGAACAAAGAGGTCATCACCGCTCTTTTCAATGTTGAGGCGGGCAACGGCGTCAAAGTCACCGACGTCGTCCCAGCTGAAGCGGCCCGGTACCATAGCGACATCGCCGGCGGCAGCGGCCGGCTCGGCTACAGCGTAGTCGATGGCGGTCTTGGGTAGGTTCTCCCAGCGGCGGGTCATGCAGATGTCGCGCTCTGGGGTGTCCCAGGCGCGGGCGATTTCCATGATGCCTGCGTAGAGCTCGGGTTCCTTGGCTTCAAGGTGCTTGAGCATGAGAGCCGCAGGTGCCACGAACATACCTGCGTTCCAGGTGTAGTCGCCGGAAGCTACATAGGAGCTTGCGGTCGCCTCATCAGGCTTCTCAACAAACTGCTCAACTGCTAGGGCGCTGGGGGCATGGTCCAGACCCAGGTTTTGAGTGGCCTTGATGTAACCGAAAGCCGTGGAAGGTTCCGTTGGCTCAATGCCGATGGTGACGATCTTGCCCGAGGCTGCGGCGTGTACGGCTTCGCGCACGACATCCTGGAAGTCTTCTACGGGGTCGATAATATGGTCGGCAGCGAAGGATCCGATGATGGCCTCAGGGTCGCGTTCGTGCAGGATAGCGCAGGCAAGACCGATTGCAGCCGCTGAGTCACGCGGTGATGGTTCAAGAACCAAATCGGATCCGCGGAGCTCGCTGAGCTGCTGGGTGACGGCCTTGGCGTGGGCCTGCCCGGTAACGACCATAATACCCTTGGGGGCTAGGTCAACCAGTCGATCGTAGGTGGAGCGGAGCAGGGATGAGCCTGTTCCTGTCAGGTCAAGAAGGAATTTAGGTTCTACAGCGCGAGAAAGAGGCCATAGGCGGGACCCTACGCCGCCGGCCGGAATGAGGGGGTAGAACCGTTCAAGTGGAGTTCTCATTATCCCTATAGTGTACCGATATTTTAAAGTCATCGTGTTGAAATTTTTGGGGTTCTTTCTACGACGGCAGTCACTTTCTGAGGGATTCCGACCTTATAATTCCGCGAAATACTGGGATTATAGGGGTTAAGGGCATTAAAAGGTTCGCTATTTTTTGGGATTCTCTTGCCCGATACTGGTGACACCCTGTAAGTAAGTTGCCTCAAAACCTGCTAATCTTGCTGTTGAGTAGAACACACACTAGGTTGGTGTGCGGGCGCCATGTGGTACAAAACTGGCGCTTGGCCCGCATCACACAGGAGGTTATTCAGTGCCGAATACATCCAAGGGCACGCTGTATCGCGGCCGCGAAGGTATGTGGTCGTGGGTTGCCCACCGCATCACCGGTATCGCTATCTTTTTCTTCTTGCTGGTTCATGTGCTTGACACGGCAGTTGTACGCATCTCACCGGAGGCCTATAACTCCATCATGCATATCTACAAGAATCCTCTGATGGCCATGGGTGAAGCCGCTTTGGTTGCGGCTATCGTCTACCATGCCTTCAACGGTATCCGTATTATTCTGGTTGACTTCTGGAAGAACGGTGCCAAGAACCAGAAGGCCATGCTCTGGGGTGTTCTGATTCTATGGGCCATAGTTATGGTTCCCTTCCTTATCCGTCACCTCATGCTCGCCTTTGGGGGTCACTAAGACATGGCAACACCTCTCAAAACTAAGATTTCAGTTCCTCGTAGCCGCGATAACACCGTCTCGGGAGTTAAATACAACCGCTCTTCCTCCAAGCGCAACAACTTTGAGATGTTCGCCTGGCTCTACATGCGAGTCTCAGGCGTTCTGCTGGTTGTCCTGATTTTTGGCCACCTCTTCGTCAACCTGATGATGGGCGAAGGCGTCCACCGCATTGACTTTGGTTTTGTGGGCGGCAAGCTGGCTAACCCCTTCTGGCAGGTCTGGGATCTGCTTTTGCTTTGGCTGGCTATGATGCACGGTGCCAACGGTATCCGCGTCATCATCGACGATTACGCAGAGAAGGACGGTGTTCGTTCCGTCCTCAAGATTGCGCTTTTCTTGGCAACCGCTTTCGTGATTCTGCTCGGAACCCTGGTGATTTTCACCTTAGATCCCTGCCCCGCCGGTGCTAGCGCAGAGCTTCTGCCCTCCTTCTGCACTGCTCCCTAAAGTTACAGCGCTCTAGATTTTAGAAAGAAGCATTCCCACAATGCAGGTACATAAGTACGACGTCGTTATCATCGGTGCAGGTGGCGCAGGTATGCGAGCCGCCATCGAAGCAGGCCAGCGTGTTCGCACTGCTGTTCTGACCAAGCTTTACCCCACTCGCTCCCATACAGGTGCCGCCCAGGGCGGTATGTGTGCGGCTCTTGCCAATGTCGAAGAGGACAACTGGGAGTGGCATACCTTTGACACCATCAAGGGTGGGGACTACCTGGTAGATCAGGACTCGGCAGAGGTCATGGCTAAGGAAGCCATTGACGCTGTGCTGGATCTGGAAAAGATGGGCCTGCCCTTCAACCGCACCCCCGAGGGCCGTATTGATCAGCGTCGCTTTGGTGGTCACACCCGCGACCACGGTAAGGCTCCTGTGCGCCGCGCCTGCTACGCTGCGGACCGCACCGGCCACATGATTCTCCAGACCCTCTACCAGAACTGCGTTAAGCACAACGTGGAGTTCTACAACGAGTACTACGTGCTCGATTTGGTCATGGTGGAGGACGAAAAGGGCGTCCGTCGCCCCGCCGGTGTTGTCTCCTACGACCTGGCAACCGGTGATGTGCATGTCTTCCAGGCTAAGTCAGTTGTCTTCGCTTCTGGCGGTTGCGGCAAGATCTTTAAGACCACCTCCAATGCCCACACCCTGACCGGTGACGGTATGGCCATTGCCCTACGCAACGGTATTCCCCTGGAGGATATGGAATTCGTGCAGTTCCACCCCACGGGTCTTGCCGGCCTGGGCATCCTGGTTTCTGAGGCTGCCCGTGGTGAGGGCGGTATTCTGCGTAACTCTGAGGGTGAGCGTTTCATGGAGCGCTACGCACCCACCATTAAGGACCTGGCGCCCCGCGACATTGTTGCCCGCTCGATGGCAAACGAAGTGCGCGAAGGCCGTGGCTGTGGCCCCAATAAAGATTACGTCCTGCTGGATCTGACCCACCTGGAGCCCGCCCATATTGACGAGAAGCTACCCGATATTACCGAGTTCGCTCGTACCTATCTGGGCGTTGAGCCTTACACCGAGCCGGTGCCGGTCTTCCCCACAGCCCACTACGCTATGGGCGGTATCCCCACCAACATTAAGGCTGAGGTCCACTCCAATTCTGAGGACATCATCCCCGGTCTCTACGCCGCCGGTGAGGTTGCCTGTGTATCGGTGCACGGCTCTAACCGCCTGGGTACTAATTCCCTGCTCGATATTAACGTCTTTGGTAAGCGTGCTGGCATGTATGCTGCCGAGTACGCCGCTTCTGCAGACTTCCTGCCCGTCCCCGATGATGCAGCCGATGAAACCCTGGCCTTGCTGAACCAGATTCGCAAGGGCGAGGGCACCGAAAAGGTCGGCCAGCTGCGTAAGGAACTGCAGGATGTCATGGATGCAGACATGCAGGTTTTCCGTACCGCAGAGACCATTCACAATGCGGTCAACAAGATTGTTGAGCTGGAAGAGCGCTACCAGAATATTCAGATTCAGGATAAGGGCAAGCGCTTTAACCTGGACCTGCTTGAAGCCGTTGAGCTGGGCTTCCTGCTCCAGTTGGCTAAGGTCATGTCGGTAGCTGCTCTGCACCGCAAGGAGTCTCGTGGTGGTCACTTCCGTGAGGACTACCCTGACCGCGACGATGCCAACTTCATGAAGCACTCCATGGTCTACCTGGATGAGCAGGCAGAGATGGAAGGCATTAAGGGTCTACGCTTTGATACCAAGCCCGTGACCTTCACCCGCTACGAACCGATGGAGCGTAAGTACTAAAATGGCTGATTTTGAAGCACGCGAACCAGAATCCAAGGTCGTTCTTAAGGCTGAGGCCGGTGAAGCTGGCGCTATCCCTACTTTTGATGTGACCGTCCAGGTCCGCCGTTACGACCCTGAACTGTCGGCAGAGGCCCACTGGGATGAGTTTAAGCTGACCATGTTTGGCACCGACAGGGTGCTCGATGCCTTGCACAAGATTAAGTGGGAGATTGACGGCTCACTGTCTTTCCGTCGCTCGTGCGCTCACGGTATTTGTGGCTCTGATGCCATGCGTATTAACGGCCGTAACCGCCTGGCCTGTAAGACCCTGCTCAAGGATCTTGACCTGTCCAAGCCGATCACCGTTGAGCCAATTAAGGGCCTGCCCTGCGAGAAGGACCTGATTGTTGATATGGAGCCCTTCTTCCAGGCCTACCGGGAGATTATGCCCTTCTTGGTCAATGACACCCACGAGCCTGAGCGTGAGCGCCTGCAGTCCCAGGAGGACCGGGCCCGGTTTGATGACACCACCAAGTGTATTCTTTGTGCGGCTTGCACAAGCTCCTGCCCTGTCTTTTGGACTGATGGGCAGTACTTTGGCCCGGCAGCTATTGTGAACGCCCACCGTTTCATTTTTGATTCGCGTGATGATGCCGGGGATATGCGCCTGGAGATCCTCAACGATAAGGAGGGCGTCTGGCGTTGCCGCACCACCTTTAACTGTACTGAGGCCTGCCCCCGTGGCATTGAAATCACCAAGGCTATTGCCGAGGTCAAGCAGGCTGTGGTGGCTAGGGTTCTTTAGGCACTCTCAGCTGGCTGTGCTCTGGTGGCTCTGAGTGACCGGCTAGCTGCTTGGCCTTGCTAGCGCGCTTAGTCCTCCCGGCCTACCCCAATCAGGGGGTAAGGCCGGGAGGACTTTTTGTGCTGTGTGAGCTTGGCCTAGGGGAGGGGGCAAGCTCTTGGTCTGCCTGGTAGGCACCGGCTTTAGCTTTAGAAAGGCTGACAGTTAGACCCCTGTAACTGGTCTGAAGTTTTGAATCAGGGCAGGCTGAGAGCACACTAAAGGGCGAGCTGCTCCTGTCAAAAGGAGTAGCTCGCCCTGAAGGGTTAGACCTGTCGGCGCTTACTTAGCAGGTGCCGGTGGTTACCTTCTGGTTATTATCTGCGTGGCTATCAGGTTTGATAGAGCTACCACCGTTGAAGACCAGGAGGTCGTCCAGATCATACTTGGTAGAGTTCCCCAGATAGGACCACTGGATGGTGGGGTAGCAGGCACCGTCAATGTACACGGGGGTACGACTTGAATCGTTGACTGAGGTTCCGTAACGTTTGGGAATAGTAATCTTGCTGGAATAGGTGGTATCGTTGCCACTCGAGCTTACAGATAGAGTGCTCTTGGGGCTAATGTTGGAGGAACCTGCTGAGGCAGAGCCATCCCAGATCATACGAGCCACGCAGTTGACGTTCTGGACGGGGACATCCTGGTTAGCGGTTAGGGTAACTACAAACTGGGTAGCGGACTGACCCTTGGGAACGCTTGTGGTCAGAGTCCAGGAGCCATCCTGGGGGTAATTAAGGCCAGGCACAGTACCCCGGCTCATATCGACTACCCAGGAGACGGTTTCGCCAGCGTGAATAAAGCCGTCGGCAGATTCAACAGCCAAGTAAACCGAGGTTGTCTGTGAATTGACATTGCCTCCGCCGAAGAAGAGGGAGCAGATAGTGCCCAAGGGATCATTGGGGGTGCGATCAGATGAGGATGCTGCGTAGGCTGGAATTGCTGAGGTGGCGATAACAGCCGGGGCGGCCCAGGCGGCGCCCTTGGCGATGTTACGGCGTGAAATTTGAGGGGTCATGGTGCGTGATTTCTTTCGATCAATGATGTTCAAGTTCAAGAGTAGGTGAGCTTCTAGGGGGTATGCCCAGTTAAGCTATAATCCCTAAGCGTTACCTAGAGGGCAAACCAGGGTGAACCTAATTTAAGCTCTTCTACCGATGCTCACTCTATTCTACTATAAGGCGAGGTCAATCGTCATTAACCAACCAGTGCGCTAAATTTTAAAAATCAGCTATAGCTACATTTTTAACTGTATATGCGGATGTTTGCCCTACGGGCTAGACAATTTGGAGATATAGATTAGTTTAATCACATCTACTGCCTACTGGCCGAGTCTGGCCCTCCAGCTGCCATGTACTAAGTGGGGGATAGATAAACCCTTTTTTCTGACAATAAATCTGTTTTTGTTAATTTATTGGTCAGTTAGGGCTATTTTTAACTTATCGAAAGAGCCCTTCGACTAGGAGCTGTCTAAACATTCTTCTGTTATACCCCATACTGCCAGTAAGGTAGGCTTATGGATAAATCTTCTACGACTCAAGACGTAGTTTCAGGGTTTCCAGGGCTGAGCTCGACACAGACTGAGGATATGCTCAAAAACTCGGTAGACAACCTGATTCCTGAATTGAAAGCCTTCCGCCGGGAGGTTCACCGCCACCCCGAGCTTTCCTACCTAGAGAAAAAAACCACGGAGCGAATCTTTAGCGCCCTGACCCAGGAAGGCTTAGCGCCCCGCCACCTCAAGGGCACCGGCTGCTATGTGGATGTAGGGCAGGGCCCACTGGCGGCAGCCCTACGCGCAGACATTGATGCTCTACCCATTCAAGAGCAAACAGAACTGCCCTACGCCTCCAGCCACCCCGGGATCATGCACGCCTGCGGGCACGACATCCACCAGACCGTCATGCTGGGCGTTGCCATCCTCCTGCATCGGCTTGACCAGCACAGGCCCCTGGGCGGGCGCATCCGCATCATCTTCCAGCCTGCCGAAGAACAACTGCCTGGCGGGGCTGTTGATGTGATTGCCCAGGGCATCCTAGAAGGGGTGCCGCGCGCTTTTGCCTTACACTGTGAACCCAAGGTAGATGTGGGCAAAATTGGCACCCGTATTGGGGCTATCACCAGCGCTTCCGACACCATCAAAATCAGCCTCAAAGGGCGCGGCGGGCACACCTCTCGCCCCCACCTGACCGAAGACATCATCTACGCCCTCTCCCAGATAGCTATCAACGTCCCAGCAGTGCTCTCACGCAAGACCGATGTGCGCAGTGGTGTGCTGGTGGCCTGGGGGCAGATCGAAGCCGGAGTGGCCCCCAATGCAATCCCCTCCACCGCTTTCCTGGCCGGAACTATGCGCTGTTTAGATGCTGAGGTCTGGAAGCAGGCAGGAGCCATGCTCGATCAGGTCGTGGAGCAGGTCGCGGCCCCCTACCGGGTCGAGATTGAACTAGAGCATTTTCGCGGCGTACCCCCATCCGTTAACACCGAAGAGGAAGTCGCCCTGGTCGAAGCAGCCAGCAGGGCTGAACTGGGGGAGGACTCTGTGGTGTTAGTGGAACAATCTATGGGGGGTGAAGACTTCGCCTGGATACTGCAGGAAGTCCCCGGTGCCCTCATTCGCCTAGGTACTCGTGTGCCAGGTGGAATAACCTACGATTTACACCGGGGAGACTATGCCCCCGATGAGCGGGCTATCGAGTATGGGGTTCGAGTAATGGCCGCTACCGCTTTAAAGGCTATTAGTCTAGAGCGTTCACGGCTTGCCTAAAAAGTGTCTGCCCACTTTTGAGGAAGAGGTGGCGCTTCTTAGGTCAGCTGAGCACCATTAGAACAAATGGGCACTCTTTACCTAGGGGTGCTGGGTGATCAGGGCCAATAATCCCGGTGTGATTAAATAGCAGAGCCTTGTTGCTGGGGTCACTCCTTTTTAGGTGAATCAGAGATGAACCGGAAGATAAATCACACTATGATGTGTTGTGTTACGCAAAATTTCTTCTGGGATTACACATCACACGCGGGTAGTAGTGCACTGGTGCACCTACCTCCCAGAGTGGCACGAAAAGGACCTTCATGGCTCTCTCACGCAAGCACTTCGCATCAACCGGTTCTATCCTGGGCATCTCCGCCCTGCTTCTGGCAGGCTGCGGCTCAGCCCCCGAAGAGTTCTCCAAGGCCTCCGGCGACAACAAAGACTACCTGGGCTGCATCGTCTCTGACTCCGGTGGCTTCAACGACAAGTCCTTCAACCAGAACTCCTACAAGGGTCTGACCGACGCCGTCTCCCAATATGGCATTCAGGAAAAGAAGGCTCAGTCTAGCGCTGAGACTGACTACGCTCCCAACCTCAACGAAATGGTCCAGGCCGGCTGTAAGCTGACCGTCACCGTGGGTTACGGTCTGGCAGACGCGACCAAGGAAGCAGCAGAAGCCAACAGCGACCTGCACTTCACCATCGTGGACGATAACTCCATCGAGCTCGATAACGTGCGCCCCATCGTCTTTGACACCGCCCAGGCCGCTTTCCAGGCTGGCTACCTAGCCGCTTCCCAGACCAAGACCGGTAAGGTCGCAACCTACGGTGGTGCCCAGTTCCCCACCGTAACCATCTTCATGGACGGCTTCGCCCAGGGCGTCAAATACTACAATGAGCAGAAGGGCACCAAGGTTGAGGTCCTCGGTTGGAACACCGAGAACCAGTCCGGCACCTTCACCGGTGACTTCGAAGATGCCACCAAGGGCAAGACCAATACCCAGAACTTCCTGGACCAGGGCGCCGATATCATTCTGCCCGTTGCTGGCCCCGTAGGTGCAGGCACCCTTGAAGCTGTCAAGGAATACAACGCGGCTCACGCCGATGCCCCCGCCTCCGTTGTCTGGGTTGACGCTGATGGCTACGAAACCAACCCCGACTTCCAGGACATCATCCTGACCTCCATCATGAAGAAGATGGACGAAGCTATCACCGAGACCATCAAGGCTGACATGGACGGCAAGTTCACCTCCGAGGCCTACATCGGTACCCTGGAGAACGACGGCGTTGGCCTGGCTCCCTTCCACAACTTCGACAGCAAGGTCTCCGATGAGACCAAGGCGGAGCTGGACAAGATTAAGGAAGATATCATCTCCGGCACCATCAAGGTTGAGACCGAAGGCTCACCCACTGCTGCATAATAAGCACCCGTTAGCCACTTGCTAACCCCCGCAACGGCTCACACCCTCTACCCGCTAGAGGGGTGAGCCGTTTGTGCGGTCAAGGGGCAGTGTCCAGTAAGTAAGCCTCAACCCGCTAAACTAAAGCACGAAGCAAACCTTTCTGCCGCCCCGCGCGGTGATGTGCCCAGGTTCTCTCACAGAAAGCCACCCCCATGAAACTCGAACTGCGCAAGGTGACCAAGAGATTTGGTGATTTTACCGCGAACGATAGCATCGACCTGACGGTCACCCCGGGGACAGTCCACTGTCTGCTGGGCGAAAACGGTGCTGGTAAATCCACTCTGATGAACGTCATCTACGGCCTTTATCAGCCCACCGAGGGGCAAATCTATATTGATGATCAGCCGGTCGAGTTTTCCGGCCCCTCCGATGCTATGGCCGCCGGTATCGGTATGGTTCACCAGCACTTTATGCTGGTTCCGGTCTTTACCGTGGCAGAAAATGTGGCTCTGGGTTCAGAGAGCCTTAAGGGGGTAACCCTGGATCTGGAAACTACCCGCCGTAAAATCCGCCAAATCTCTGACCGCTACGGCTTCGCCGTGGACCCCGACGCGGTAGTAGAAGACCTGCCCGTGGGTGTTCAGCAACGCGTTGAAATTATTAAGGCCCTGGTGCGGGAGGCCGAAATCCTGATTCTCGATGAGCCTACCGCTGTGCTCACCCCCGCAGAAACCGACCAGCTCCTGGGCATCATGGACGAACTGCGCAAAGACGGCAAATCCCTGCTCTTTATCTCCCACAAGCTGCGTGAAGTCCGTGAGATCTCCGATGATATTACCGTCATTCGCCGCGGTAAGGTGGTGGGCCAGGCCAGCCCCGCTATGTCCACTACCGAGCTGGCCTCCCTGATGGTCGGTAAGGCCGTTCAGCTCACCGTCGATAAGGGCGCCCCCCAGCTCACCCAAAAGACCTTCGAGCTTGAAAACCTTACCCTGATTGCCAGTAACGGTGTTCCCCTGCTCAAGGACGTTAGCTTCAGCGTCCGCGGCGGCGAGATTCTGGCCGTAGCCGGCGTTCAGGGCAACGGGCAGACCGAGCTGGCAGAAAGTATTATCGGTTTGCACCCCAAGGCAACCGGATCCATGAAGCTCAACGGTAAAGAACTGCTGGGGCTTTCCACCAAGCAGGTCCTACAGTCGGGTGTTGGCTTTGTTCCCGAAGACCGCAGCAAGGACGGCCTGATCGGCTCCTTCTCTATCTCCGAGAACCTGATTCTTGACCTCTTTGACAGCAAAGATTTCTCGTCCATGGGAACCCTCAACCGGTCCAAGATTTCTGAGAACGCGGACCGTGCCGGAGCCGAATTTGATATCCGCATGGGCTCCAAAGAACATACCGCGTCCACTCTTTCTGGTGGTAACCAGCAGAAAATTGTGGTGGCCCGCGAACTCAGCCGCCCCCTCGAACTCTTTGTGGCCTCCCAACCCACTCGTGGCGTGGATGTTGGTTCCATCGAATTCATTCACAAGCGCATAGTTCAGGAACGAGATAAGGGCCTACCGGTCATTATCGTCTCGACTGAACTTGATGAGGTCTACGGTCTTGCTGACCGTATCGCCGTGTTCTTCCACGGGGAGCTCATGGGCATTGTCCCGCCTGAGACACCCCGCTCGGTACTGGGCCAGATGATGGCCGGGGCAACCTACGAGGAGGCCCAGAGAGCCGCCGATGAACATGAAGAAGTTTCAGCCGTAACCACCCCCCAAACCCCCTGGGCAGAAGGAGAATAAGCGTGAGTGACAACAAGCCCGCAGCCGAGCAGGTAGACCCCGCTCAGACTGCCAAGAGTGCGGCTACTAGCCCCGCGCCGGCAACTGAAAGTCAGACCGTCATCCAGCCCAAGCCTTCCACCTTTGCCCGCATTGCCGGCGGTAACATCGGCCTGTCAATCGGTGCCGCCCTGGCCGCCTTTATCGTGGGTGGCCTGCTCATTGCCGCGACGGACCCCGCCACCCAGGCCGCCTCAAAGTACTTCTTTGCCCGCCCCATCGATACCCTCAGTGCAGGCTGGAGCGCAGCTTATGACGCCTACATGGCACTGCTGCAGGGGGCGATTTTCAACCCCAACGGGCGCACCTTTAACCAGCAGCTTCGCCCCATCACCGAAACCCTGACTGTAGCCACTCCGCTGATCTTTGCGGGCCTAGCTGTCGCCCTCTCCTTCCGGGCCGGTCTCTTTAACATCGGTGCCCAGGGCCAGCTTATCCTCGGTGCCCTGGTTTCAGGCTGGGTTGCACTGAACGCTGGCCTGCCCCTAGTTGCTATGGTTCCCCTGATTATTGTTGGCGGTATCGTCGGTGGTGCCCTCTGGGGCGGTATCATCGGTGTCCTCAAAGCTAAGACTGGTGCCCACGAGGTCATCCTGTCCATCATGATGAACTACATTGCCGCCAACCTGCTGGTTTACCTGCTCAAGACCCCGCTCTTTCAGCGTGCGGGTAGCTCCAACCCCATCTCCGAGAAACTGCCCGATACGGCGGTCTTCCCCCAGCTTCTTGGGCCAGCCTTCCGCCTGCACCTGGGCTTTATCGTAGCTATCCTGGCTGTAGCTTTTGTTTGGTGGCTCCTGAACCGCTCCACCGTTGGTTTCCGGCTGCGTGCCGTTGGCGCTAACCCGCACGCTGCTCGCACCGCAGGCATCAAGGTGGCCTCAGGCTACATCATCGTCATGGCGCTCTCCGGTGCCCTCGCTGGTCTGGCCGGTGCCGCCCAGGTGGCAGGTAGCGAAAAGGTACTTACCACAGGTATTGCAGGTTCACTGGGTTTTGACGCTATCACCGTGGCTCTGCTGGGTCGATCCAAGCCCGTTGGTACTTTCTTTGCGGCACTGCTTTTCGGTGCCTTCCGTGCAGGCGGGGTTTCTATGCAGGTATCTACTGGTACCTCTATCGACATCGTGCTGGTTCTGCAGGCGCTGATCGTTCTGTTCATCGCAGCACCCCCGCTGGTTCGCTCCATCTTCCACCTGCCCGACCCCACCGGCAAAACCACCAAGAAAAAGTCAGCTCAAAAGAAGGCTGTGGAGGCATAACCATGAGTGTAGAAGCAACCAAGGCAACCAGCCTTTCTTCCGACACTGAAACTCTGGTCGTCAAAGACTGGAAAAACCCTGTTATCTATGCCGTCCTGGCCCTAGTTGCAACCCTTCTGATAGGTCTTCGCGCCCCCCAGGCAACTATTAGCCTGGGTATCTCAGACGGCGTGAGCTGGTTTAGCGCTGAGCCGCTGCGGATCAACCCCCAGACCTACGGGTGGGTTGCATCGGCCCTGATGCTGGCACTGGCCCTTTACTCTCTGGTGACCGCCAAGGCGGGTAAGACACTGGGTAAGTGGGTAGCCCCTCTCTTCTGGCTACTCTTTGCAACCGGCCTGCTGGTCTGGGCAGTTGGCTCAACAGCTAGCCCCTCGCTGTCACTGGTCTCCCTGCTCAACGGTGCTGTTCTGCTCTCTGTTCCCATGATCTTCGGTTCAATGGGCGGCCTGCTCTGTGAGCGTTCTGGTGTTGTCAATATCGCTATCGAAGGCCAGCTTCTGCTGGGTGCCTTTAGTGCAGTACTCGTCGGATCTCTGACCAAGAGCCCCTGGGCTGGTCTGGTAGCTGCCATGGTGGGTGGCATGCTGGTCTCTGCCCTGCTGGCAGTCTTCGCCATCAAATACCTGGTGGACCAGGTCATCGTGGGTGTTGTGGTCAACGTCCTGGTATCAGGTCTGACCGGCTTCTTCTTCACCCGAGTTCTGGAGCCCAACGCATCAGTGCTGAACTCAGCACCTAAACTCCCTGCTTTCGCTATCCCCGGCCTGTCGGAGATCCCCGTGCTCGGTCCGGTGCTTTTCAACCAGAACGTCCTGGTCTACATCATGTATATCGTCGTTGCTACTATCTGGTTCGCACTGAACAAGACCCGCTGGGGCTTGCGCACTCGCGCCGTAGGCGAGCACCCCAAGGCCGCTGATACCTTGGGTGTGAATGTTAACCGCTTGCGCGCTACCAACGTCCTGCTAGCTGGTGCCGTTGCCGGTATGGGCGGAGCTTTCTTCACCCTGGTATCCGTTTCATCCTTCAACTCCGACATGACCGCCGGCCAGGGCTACATTGCCCTTGCTGCCCTTATCTTCGGACGTTGGACCCCGATCGGTGCCCTGAGCGCCGCCCTGCTCTTTGGCTTCTCACTGAACCTGCAGTTCGTTCTCTCAATCCTGGGCACCAGCGTACCCACCGAACTGTTGGCCATGCTGCCCTACCTGGTGACCATCTTCGCGGTGGCAGGCCTGGTGGGCCGTTCACGAGGCCCCGCAGCCGTAGGCATTCCCTACGTCAAGGAATAAATCTCTGGTGGCTACCGCTTGGTGCGGTAGCCACCCCTGTCTTAAGCAAAGGAACAAAGATGCCCGAGATTAACTGGGAAGAGCTGACCCAGGCCGCCACCGATGCCCTGGCCTGTTCTTACTCTCCCTACTCCAACTACCCGGTAGGTGCCGCCGCCCTCACCGAGGATGGCCGCGTTATTACCGGGGCCAACATCGAGAACGCCTCATACGGTATTACTCTCTGTGCCGAATGTTCCTTGATCTCTGAACTTTTCCGCACCGGGGGAGGGCAGCTGGTAGCTTTTGCCTGCGTCGATCAGGACGGAAAAGCGCTCATGCCCTGCGGCAGGTGCCGCCAACTTCTCTTTGAGCACAGCGCACCCGGTATGCTCCTACAGTCTGTGAGCGGGCTGATGACGATTGAACAGATGTTGCCCGATGCCTTTGGCCCCGAACGCTTAGAGACAGCAAGAGGCTAATCTTTCACTGCGGTTGCCTGCCCGGGAGCGGGCGCTCGCCGGTTTGAACTGGCATACTTGAACATAGAGTTAGTAGCAAGCAAGAAGAGCGCGGGGAGCAAGGTAGCACTCGCGTAGAAAGGACAGCGTGAGCACCGAAGCTTTTGACGCCGTAGATGTCATCCGCACCAAGCGAGACGGAGGGGTCCTCTCACCCGAGCAAATTGACTGGGTCATTGATGCCTATACTCGCGGTGTGGTTGCCGATGAGCAGATGAGTGCTCTTGCCATGGCTATTTTTCTCAACGGTATGAGCCGCCCCGAGATTGTGCGCTGGACCGATGCCATGATTCGTTCTGGTGAGCGCATGGACTTTTCCTCAATCATTGGTCCCGACAAGAAGCTGGCTACTGCCGATAAGCACTCTACCGGTGGGGTGGGGGACAAGATCACCCTGCCGCTGGCCCCTCTGGTGGCTGTCTACGGGGTCGCTGTTCCCCAGCTGTCAGGCCGGGGTCTGGGCCATACCGGTGGCACCCTGGACAAGCTTGAAGCTATCCCTGGCTGGCAGGCCAATATCAGCAAGGAACGTACCCTGGAGATTTTGGGGAGTGTTGGGGCGGTTATCTCCGCTGCCGGTTCAGGCCTGGCACCTGCCGATAAGAAGCTCTACGCCCTGCGTGATACCACCAGCACTGTTGAGGCGATTCCGCTGATTGCGTCCTCGATTATGAGTAAGAAAATTGCTGAGGGCACCGGTTCACTGGTGCTCGATGTCAAGGTGGGCTCCGGTGCTTTCATGAAAGACCTGGCTCAGGCTCGCGAGCTGGCTGAGGTTATGGTCGATTTGGGCCAGGACGCAGGTGTAACAACCAGTGCCCTGCTGACCAATATGGACACTCCGCTGGGTCTGGCCGTTGGTAACGCCTGTGAGGTCGCTGAGTCCGTTGAGGTGCTCGCGGGCGGGGGGCCTGCAGATCTTGTGGAGCTGACCGTTGAGCTAGCCCGGGTCATGCTGAAAAACTCCGGTGTCGAGGCAGACCCCGCTGAAGCGCTGGCAGATGGCCGTGCTATGGATAAGTGGCGTCAGATGATTGCTGCTCAGGGCGGAGACCCCGATGCACCTCTGCCCACAGCCCGTGAAACTCATACCGTGCTAGCTGATAGCTCAGGGACTCTAACCCGCTTGGATGCTCTCGCCGTTGGGGTAGCCTCCTGGCGTTTGGGCGCAGGCCGTGCACGTAAAGAAGACGACGTTCAGCTTGCCGCAGGTATTATGCTTCACGCCAAGTCCGGTGATACTGTTACAGCAGGTCAGCCCCTGATGACTCTCATGACAGATACCCCCGAACGATTTGCCCGAGCACTCGAGTCACTTGAGGGTGCGTGGACTATTGGCGGCGAGTACACGCCGTCCACCATCATTTTGGACCGAATCAACGCATAGGGTTACCTCCCTCCAGTAACTGTCCAACCGCGAGAAAAGAGAACAACCGTGGGACTTTTTAGCCGAAAGAAAAACCAGCCAGCTCCTAGCCCAGCATCACCCCGTGATGTCCTTGCAAGTGACGCAGAAACCAGTAAAGAATCAGCGGGTTCCGCCTCCTTGCCACCTGCTGAGACTGCTGTTGCGGCGGGAGTCTCTGCGGAGGCAAACGCAGGTAAAGGCTTCAAAGCCACGGTCGAGAAGATGCGCTCCAAGGCGGATGGACAGGTAACACTGAGCCTGACTCAGGCGGGTAATGAGATGAGCTACACGCTCTACCAGCGGGGCCAGGAAATTGAATCTGGCGTCATTGAGCCCGGTAGCGAGTGGTTCAGCCCGGTAGCTGACCTCTACGTCGAAGAGGAAAAAAGCGAACGCGGTGCATGGACTAGGGCACTGATTGTGGTCAACCCCGCTGTGGGTAACGAAACTGCGGTCCAGGTTTCTTTCATGAATACTGAGGCCAGCCGGACCCACAACCTTAACTATTCTCTGAATTTGGGCCATATCGCGGCACCTGCTGTGGTAGCTGCGGCTGCTCAGACCGAAGAAGCACCTGAAACTACGGAGAATCCGGAGCCTGTTGAAGAGCGACTGCACCGGGTTTCTGCTCGTCTAGCATCTGATGAAGAAGAAACCGCTCAGAGCGGTGCGGGGCTCGATGCTGATCTGGCTGAGGCCGATGCTGAAGAGGTAGGGACCGTCGATTCTGTTACTCGTTCCGATGAGGTATCAACCGCCAGCGCCCTTGGCGAGCCCCTTGATAGCCTCAGCCTGTCTGAGACCGTCGAAGAATCTTCTGAGCTGGCTACTGAGCAAGCTGACTCTGTTTCTGAGACCAGCTACGTAGCCCAGCGGTTTGCTCACACAGACGAGGATGAAAACGCGGCTGGAACCCAAGAACCTGGGGAAGAGAGCCTTTCTGTAGCTGGGACTCTTGACCCCGAGTTGGGCTTCAGTGACGAGGTTGCAGATAGCTCAGCGCACATCGCTCCCCAAGCGATTGAAGAGGCCCCCCGTGTAGAAGAGCCCACTGTTGAGTCCAGCCATGAGCCTGTCGAAGCTGAGAACAAGGCTGAAGAAGGAGGCGCTGTTCATTCCGAGTCTGCAAGCCAGTACCCGGCAACCGGCGGACACTTTGATAGCACCGTTAATGTCGATGATTCTCAAGCGGCTTCGCAGCCGGCTGAGAAGGCAGAAGCTCCCTCATATCTTCTGGGCCAGGCCACATCACCTGAACCTGTTTCTGATGTTCCGGCGCTACTGGTTGCTGAGGATGACAGTGAAAGCATCGTAGCTGACCCTTACGCCAGTGAGGATTTGCCCAGCCATATCGACGACAGCGAATTCGGTACTGACGAAGAGCCCGCACCCTCAACAAGGGCATCTGCTTCTGTTATCCCCGCCGCCCCGAGCAAGGTTGCCGCTGCCACCCTGGATGCCCCTATGACCGGCGCCAGCGTGGACGTAGCTCCCTCTTACTCTGAGCAGAGCCAGGCCAAGCCCTCTGAGACGCAGAAGGCAGATGGCAACCTGATTCTGACTGAGGCTGAGGTCGTGTCCCGACTTGCCCCGGCTTATGATGCCCTGTTCGGCCTCAAGGGTACCGCGCTGGATGTTTCAACAGTTCTGATCCGTGTACGCACCCTGGGCTCCTACTACGATGCCCTGACTCACGTGCGTCGGAACGGTTTCTGGGAGCAGGTCCGCACCTTTGACCTGATTCCCGAAGATGTTCTGGGCATTTTGCAGCTCAAGGCTGATTCTTACAAGGAAGGCTACGGTTCACCGCTGGCTATCAATCTGCGCTTTACTCCCGGCATTCCTGTGGTTGCCTCCTTTGACTACGCCGATGAAGAGGCTTTCGTGCGCTACCCCGAGCATCTGCCCGCACAGCAGTATGTAGAGGAATTGCGTATGTTCCCCCGCACCGGAGCTAATATCCCAGCGCATATGAGTGAAGCTCTGGCCTCCTGGAATTTCTAGCTAGTCACCGCTAGGGTTTTTCACTAATGACCGGCCCCCAGCTACCGCCCCAGCTACCGCCCCGGCACACCTTCGCGTGTGGCGGGGCGGTTTCCACAAGAAAACCATGAGAGAAGAAAACGAGTGAGCGATACCCCCACTACCTGGTTACAGTCATTGCCCAAGGTCTGTCTGCACGATCACCTTGACGGTGGTCTGCTCCCGGAAACCATGATTGAGCTGGCGCAGGAGATAGGGCACGAGCTGCCTGCTGAGGAGCCTCAGGCTCTAGCGGCATGGTTTAAACAGGCCGCTGATTCTCGTTCTTTAGAACGGTATCTTGAAACTTTTGAGCACACGGTAGCGCTGATGCAGACTGCTGAAAACTTGCGCCGGGTGGCTATGGAGCATGTCTTGACCTTGGCTGCTGACGGTGTGATCTATGGCGAGGTCCGTTGGGCCCCCGAACTGCACCTGACCCAGGGGCTGAGTATGGCCCAGGCTGTTGAAGCGGTAGCTGACGGGCTCATGGACGGTATGGAACAGGTAGGGCAGGCTGGCGGGCGTATTCTGGTCAACCAGATTTTGTGCGCCATGCGCCACCAGAATAATTCCCTGGAGGTTGTGAAAACAGCTCTGGCCTACCGCCCCCTGGGTGTGGTGGGTTTTGACCTAGCTGGCCCGGAGGACGGCTTCTCTGCTGCTGACCACGCGGAGGCCCTTGATCTTGCGGCCCGTCATTTTCTGCCGGTCACCCTTCATGCGGGAGAGGCCTACGGGCTTGACTCGATTCGTCAAGCCCTGGGGGCTGGTCGTGCTCTGCGCCTGGGCCACGGTGTACGTATCACAGAGGACATTACCGCTCGTACCCTGGCTGAGATTGACCCGACCGGTGAGCTGCTGCCCGATGCTGACCGGGAGCAGACCGTCCTACAGTTGGGTGAGGTTGCCGAATGGGTTAAGAATCGCCGAACTACCCTGGAAACCTGCCCCTGTTCTAACCTGCAAACCGATGCGGCGGAACACCTTGACCGGGTGGGGCTAGGCCTCGACTTTGAACCTGCCCGTTCCTACGAGGAGCACCCGGTGGCACTGCTCCTGCAGGCTGGTTTTGCGGTAACAATCAACCCCGATAACCGGCTGATGAGCTCCACCAGCATGACCCGTGAGTTTGCTGAGCTGGCCCGATATCACGGCTTTGGTCTGACCGAATTCTTTGAGGTCACTCTCAACGCCATTAACGGTGCTTTCTGTTCCCAGGATGAGAAGCAGGCACTCTTGCGGAGCGTCCAGATGGTCTACAGCCAGCTAGCTCTCCAGGAGCAAGAAGGGGAGAGCCGTGTCTCAGGAGCCTAAACCCTCGGAGCCTCAACCCTCAACTCCCAAACCCCATGAAGCTACTAACAGGCAGGGGACTGGGCAACAGATACCGGGCTCTGATAGGACTCCCACAGCGGCTGATTTCTCCCAGCTCCTGGAGATCATGCAGACCCTGCGTCAGCCCGGCGGGTGCGCCTGGACCGGTGCACAAACCCACCAGAGCATCATGCACTATCTCATTGAAGAAACCTACGAGGTTCTTGAAGCTCTTGAAGACCCTCGGGGTCTTAACCTTCCCCTGCTCCGGGAGGAACTGGGCGATGTGCTTCTCAACCTTATTTTTCATGCCCAGATGGCCTCAGAGGTGCCCGCAGAGCTGGGTGGGTTTGGCATGGAAGATGTGGTAGCTGATTTGGCCGCAAAACTGATTCGCCGTAACCCTCACGTCTTTTCTCCCCGTGAGGGTGATGGGCCCGGCCCGAGCGCCCAGGAAATATGTGAAGCCTGGGACCGGCTCAAGAAGCTTGAGAAGCCTGAACGTAGGGGGCTTCTAGACGGGATTCCACCGCACCTGCCTGCCCTTGCTCTGGCAGATAAGACCTTGGATAAGGCCTCAAAAGCCGGTCTGTGGCCGAGTCAGGGGGAGAATCCTGCCGGTCTGCCTGCCGGTATCGAGACTGAAGAGGCCCTGGGCGCTTACCTGTTTGAGCTGGTGGCTGCTGCCCGTGCCGCTGGTTTGGACGCTGAACGGTCCCTGAGGAGCCACACCCGCTCCTATATTCAGCACCACTCTGAATAGTCTCTCCCTCAATGCTCTCTGAGCGGGTGAGTGTAGGGCACCTCTCCTGTAGGGGGACTCGGCAGCTCGGAGGCTCCGGTGTTGTGAGCCGTTGGCTCTGCTCCCACAAATCACAGACATGTTGAAGAAAAAGGTGGGAAATATTGAATTTCTGTGTGCTTATGTGGGTTTTTTGGTAGACTGGAAGCATAAACGCGTCTGGGCCGAGAGGCCTATTGAGCAATCAGCTTGACGCTATACAGCCATTCCACCTTTTTATCCTTCAAGGAGCATTTTCATGGCTTTGATTACCGCAGTACATGCCCGTCAGATTCTCGACTCACGCGGCAACCCCACAGTTGAAGTAGAGGTACTTCTGGAAGACGGCGCTTTTGGCCGCGCAGCAGTTCCCTCAGGCGCATCCACCGGTGAATGGGAGGCAGTTGAGCGTCGCGATGGCGACAAGGCTGTTTACCTGGGCAAGGGCGTTCTTGGCGCTGTATCTGCTGTGATTGATGAAATCGCTGAAGAGGTTATTGGTATTGATGCCACTGACCAGCGTGCTGTTGATGCAGCCATGATTGCCCTTGACGGCACCGATAACAAGGGCAAGCTGGGTGCAAACGCTATCCTTGGTGTCTCCATGGCTGTTGCTAAGGCCGCCGCTGAGTCCGCTGACTTGCCCCTCTTCAAGTACCTGGGCGGCCCCAACGCTCACCTTCTGCCCGTTCCTATGATGAACATCCTCAACGGTGGCTCACACGCTGACTCCAACGTTGATATCCAGGAATTCATGATTGCCCCCATCGGCTTCGACACCTACTCTGCTGCCCTGCAGGCTGGCGTTGAGGTTTACCACTCGCTCAAGGCTGTTCTGCACGATCGTGGCCTATCCACAGGTCTGGGCGACGAGGGTGGCTTTGCTCCCAACCTGGAGTCCAACGCGGCAGCTCTCGACCTGATCATTGAGGCTATCGAGAAGGCTGGCTACAAGCCCGGCGAGCAGATTGCGCTGGCTCTGGATGTCGCTTCTTCCGAGTTCTACAATGACGGCGCATACGACTTTGAAGGCCAGAAGAAGACCGCTACTGAAATGAGCGCCTACTACGCTGACCTGGTTGCCAAGTACCCCCTCGTTTCTATCGAGGATCCCCTGGATGAAAATGACTGGGAGGGCTACAAGACCCTCACCGCCGAAATCGGCGACAAGGTCCAGATTGTTGGCGATGACCTCTTTGTGACCAACCCCGAGCGTCTGGCCCAGGGCATCAACGGCGGTGCTGCTAACGCCCTGCTGGTCAAGGTAAACCAGATTGGTTCACTGACCGAGACCCTTGACGCTATGGCACTGGCTCAGCGCAGCGAGTACCGTTGCATGGTTTCACATCGTTCAGGTGAGACCGAGGACGTCACCATTGCTGACCTGGCTGTTGCAACCAACGCCGGCCAGATCAAGACCGGCGCTCCCGCACGTTCAGAGCGCGTTGCTAAGTACAACCAGCTCCTGCGTATCGAGGAAGAGCTCGGCGACCAGGCTGTTTATGCCGGTAAGAGCGCTTTCCCCCGCTTTGCCAAGTAAGTCTGTTTTATAGACTGACTGCGGTGCCCCGGTAGCTACCTACCGGGGCACTTCTTTATACTCGGTCACTGTTCAGCCTATGAGGGCATAGCTCTTACCTTTTGCCTTGGTGGGGTGGGTGGGGGAGCGGGTAGACTGGTAATCTTGACGGAAGAGAGCATGCGGGCTTCTGAATGAAGCCCTAGCAAAAGAGCGGCGGACCAACCCGCAGAATCAGGAAATACAGCATGGCACGGCAACAGGGGAACAAAAAGCCTAACCGCATTGCGGCTTTCTTCGGCTTTGGCCTGGGAAAACCGGCCGCCTCATCTGGTCGGGCTCAGCGAGCTAAACAGTCTGTGCCCTCTACCGGCTCTGAGCTCCCCGATAAGCCTGTTGCGGCGCACTCTTTCTCGGGTCACTTCATCACCTTCGCCTTGGTCCTGGTCATTATCGCGCTTTCGGTCTACAGCCCGCTTACATCCTTTATCAAACAGAACCAGGAGATTAAGGCCGCCAAGGACAATATCACTAGCTTGGAGGCTGAGAAGAAAGATTTACAGAACCAGGTTAACCTCTGGCAGGACGACAACTACGTCAAGCAGCAGGCTCGTAGCCGTCTCTTCTACGTGGAGCCGGGGGAGACCCCCTACTTGGTAGTCGGGCTGGATCCCACCAGCGAACTTGCCGATGACACCAGTGCCGCCGCCAAGACAGCACCCGAGGACTCCTGGACCACTAAATTGTGGGGTTCCTTCCAGCTCGCGGCTGAAGACCCCAATGCTCCTAAGTCTGAGAAGGCAAAGGGCCCTACCTCCACGGGATCTGCTACTCCAACAGAAACCCCTAGGAGTCCGACCGCTCCCTAGAATTTATCCGGGTACCCGGTGACGGGCCACCCACTAGACTAAACCGACAATGCCCACCGGCCACATCAAAGGACACCATGACCACACACAACCCCCAAGGCTTTGGCGTGACAGCCGAGACTCTTGCCCCCACCGACCTTGATATCCGGGTGCTTTCGGCACAGCTAGGCCGAAGCGTGCGTGATGTTGTGGAAATCCCTGCCCGCTGTGTGTGCGGGAATCCTCTGGTTGCGGCAACCGCACCCCGGCTGGCTAACGGCTCACCCTTCCCCACCGTTTTTTATTTGGCTCACCCCGTGATTACCGCCGCGGTCTCCCGTCTTGAGGCCGAGGGGGTCATGTATGAAATGACCGATGAGGTTACCGATAAGGTCGATAAAGCTGAGGCATACAGGGCGGCCCACGAGAACTACCTGGCTGAACGCGACCGTATCCGCTCCCTTGCCGGCCTCGATCAGGTACCTGAAATTGAGGGTGTTTCTGCCGGGGGTATGCCGACTCGCGTAAAGTGCCTGCATGCTGTTCTTGGGCATACCCTGGCGGTTGGGCGCGGTATCAACCCTTACGGGGACCAGACCCTAGATTTGATTGCTCAGTGGTGGACCCCTGACACCTGTCACTGCGACCCCACCTGGCGCGACTAAACCTCAGCCACCAGTAAGCCAACCCCCACCCCGAGACTATCTGAGGGAGAACCCATGCGCCTTGGAGCTATCGACTGCGGAACCAACTCAATCCGCCTCTTGATCGCTGAAGCCCAGCCCACCGACAACGGTATCCAGCTCAAAGACTTAGAGCGGCAGATGAAAATTGTGCGCTTGGGCAAGGGCGTGGATGCGACCGGCTGGCTGGCTAAGGAATCCCTGGAACGTACCTTCGCGGCAACCCGCGACTATGCGGCGCTCCTGAAAGAGTACGGGGTCAAGCAGGTGCGTTTTGCCGCGACCAGCGCCACCCGCGATGCCGGTAACCGCGATATTTTTACCCGCGGTATCCAGGACATTCTGGGGATTGAGCCCGAGGTAATAACCGGGACCGAAGAAGCTGAGCTGTCCTTTGCGGGTGCCCTGTCATCGGTAGGCAACACCGGTGAAACAACTCTGGTGGTTGACCTGGGCGGTGGCTCCACCGAGTTCGTTTTGGGTAATCAGAAGGGTGTTCTTGCGGCTCGTTCCGTTGATATCGGTTGCGTGCGGCTGACCGAGCGGCACATTAGCTCTGACCCGCCCAATGTCTCGCAGGTGGCTCGGGTTATTGCCGATACCGATAAAGCTCTTGCTACCGCCTTGGGTACTGTTGACCTTTCCGCTACCCAGCGCATTGTCGGTGTGGCCGGTACCGTGACAACGGTTGCGGCTCACGCCTTAGGCCTGGAGAGCTATGACCCTGCCCGTATCGACCGGGCTGATATCTGCATCAAGGACATCAGCAAGGCGGCTGCTGACATGGTGGCTATGACTAGCGCCCAGCGCTCTAAGCTGGGGTACATGCACGATGGGCGGGTCGATGTGATTCCCGCTGGCTCAGTGATTTGGGCGCGCATTGTAGAGCGAGTTTCGGCCATGACAGGGGGCGCCGTCACCAGTGCCCTGGCCTCTGAAAAGGATATTCTGGATGGCCTTGCCCTGTCAGTAGCATCTCGCGCGGGGCTCTAGAGGAACCAATGGCCCACCAGCGTTTGCGAAAAGGCCTAGCCCTGCTCTGCGCTACTTTTGTAGCCTGTAGCGGCACCCTGGGCCTAGCCCCCACCGCGCAGGCAGTAACTGCCAGCCCGAGCCTTTCAGCGGACCCTCAGGCTAGCCCCTCAGCATCGACATCTCCCCGGGGCGATTCTATTCGTAGCCGCGAGTACTGGCTGACCCAGTACGGTATCACCGGCTTGTGGAAGCAAACCACAGGCAAAGGAATCACTGTTGCCGTCATTGATACGGGCGTGGATGGAACCCACCAGGACCTCGTGAACAACGTCATTGATGGCTACGATGCCTCGGGCGTGAGCAGTTCTTCTAAGGGGTGGAAAGGCCTGGGCCTTGAGCCTGAGCACGGTACCCTGGTCGCTTCGATGATTGCTGGCCACGGCCACAGCGACGGCTCAACATCGGCTAACCCCGGTCAGCCGGGCAAACCTGCTGGCGTGATAGGGGTCGCACCCGATGCCACCATTCTGCCGATTTCTCTTGAACTGGGAACCAGCGTTGCCGGTAGCCCTTCCATCAACGAGCAGATACCTGATGCCGTCCGCTACGCGGTGGACAAGGGGGCCGACATTATCAACCTCTCCGTAGGGTCCAACGACACCTCGTGGCCGGAATCTTGGGATTCTGCCTTTGCTTACGCCGAAGAAAAAGGGGTTCTGATTATTGCTTCTGCGGGGAACCGGGGTGCTGGGATCACCCAGGTTGGGGCACCAGCGACCATGCCCGGTGTGCTCACCGTAGGTGGTGTTGATACCAACCGTCAGGATTCCTGGTCTTCTTCCTCCCAGGGTATCTCCATTGCCGTGTCCGCACCGAGTGAGTCAATGGTTGGTGCTATCCCGGGTAACAAGTACGCTACCTGGTCTGGAACCAGCGCCTCGGCACCGCTGGTGACCGGGTTGGCCGCCCTCATCATGGAGAAATACCCGGACCTCACCGCCCATCAGGTCATTGAACGGATTATCTCGTCGGCAGATGATGAGGGGGCACCCGGGAGAGATGTGCTCTACGGTTACGGCATTATCAACCCCGCCAAAGCCCTGGCAGCCGATACCCCGGATGATACCCAGACCAACCCCTTAGGCTCCATGAAGGACTGGATCAGGGTTCACCGAAAGAACGCGGCCAGTTCTACCGCTGATCCCAGCCCCAGCCAAACACCTCTGCACAAGGTGGGCGAGAGCATTAGCCCGCTTGCGGCCCCCGTTCCTTCCCGGCCAGTGGAAGACTCAGGGGTTCTACCCTTTATCGTGCTAGCTGCTTTCGCTTTCTGGCTAGGAATTATTACCCTGGGCAGTATTCATCAACTTACCGGGATCCTACGGCGTAACCGGCGACGCTAGGGGAGCGGAAGCAGAGAACCTAGCCCCGGTCTTATTCCCTGCAAGGCCCTTCAGACCGCTCTGCCCATCACATGCTGGGGAAAAAAACTATATTTATGCAGTTAAAAGTGGCAAGATAAGCATGGAGACTTTTTGCCGGAGTACCGGCAACACATCAACAGGAAGTTAAACACGAATGGCATTCAACAAGATTGCACAGGATCGCCCCCGCGTTCTCATTGTCGGCGGCGGCTACGTCGGTTTCACCGTGGCAAAGAAGATTCAGAAGGTTATCAAAGAATCCGGTGGTGTTGTCACCATCGTTGATCCCAACCCTTACATGACCTACCAGCCCTTCCTCCCCGAGGTTGCCGCTGGTTCCATGGAAGGCCGTAATGCGACCGTTCCGCTTCGTCAGCACTTGCGCGATTCAGAAATTATCGGTGGCCGCGTGCTGTCGATTAACCATGCCTCCAAGACCGCAACCATCGAACCCATCAACGCCGGTGAGCCTTTTGAGCTGACCTACGATGAAATCGTCCTGGGTGCCGGTGCTGTAACCCGTGCTTTCCCCATCCCCGGCCTGGCCGAGGTTGCTATTGGTATGAAGACCGTTGAAGAAGCTGTCTCTGTACGTAACTGGGTTCTGGAACGCATCGAAATCGCTTCGCTGACCACCGATGAGGACGAACGCCGTCGTGCACTTACCTTCGTCATCGTCGGCGGTGGCTTTGCCGGTGTGGAAACCATCTCTGAGCTCGAAGACATGGCCCGCGAGGCAGTTAACCGTAACGAGCGCCTGCGGGTTTCTGACCTGCGTTTTGTGATGGTCGAAGCGGCCCCCCGCATCATGCCCGAGGTCCCCGCAGACCGCGCCGAGAAAGTTGTTGCTGAACTGCGTGCCCGCGGCATCGAGGTTCTGCTGAACACCTCATTGTCCGATGCAACCGACGGCCACCTCAAGCTCATCAATATGGGCGATAAGTCACCCGCTGGTGAGCTCGACACCGACACCTTGATTTGGACTGCCGGTGTTGCTGCTTCCCCCATGCTCAAGGAAACTGACTTCCCCGTTGACGAGCGCGGCCGCGTTCGTGTTCAGGCTGACCTGCGTGTTGCTGGCGAGGACGGCGTGATTGAAGATGCTTGGGCCGCTGGCGATAATGCCGCTGTCCCCGATCTCTCCGGTGGCGGGGTTGGTGGCTTCTGCGTGCCTAACGCTCAGCACGCTTCACGCCAGGCTCTCAAGCTGGCAGAGAACCTGCTGGCTAAGCGCCGTGGCGAAGCCCTGACCGACTACTACCACGAGACTATTGGCGTTGTTGCCGGTCTAGGCCTGTGGAAGGGTGTTGCTAATATCAAGGGTAAGACCATCGGCGGTCCTCTGGCCTGGATTATGCACCGTGGCTACCACGGCCTGGCTATCCCCACTACTGAGCGTACCGCTCGTGTCATGACTACCTGGGCGCTCAACCAGGTCTTTGGCCGTGACACCTCATCAATCCGTCACCAGCGCTCACCCCGCCGGGCTTTCCAGCAGGCGACCGGTACCGCCCCCGAGAAGTCTAAGGCCAAGCTCTAAAGACTTTTCTGGTATAAATGTAGAGGCGAAGAATGTGCCAGCCCGGCTTAAGCGCCGAGCTGGCACCGCCCTAGCCCCCATAGCCCAATTGGCAGAGGCAGAGGACTTAAAATCCTTGTGTTCTGGGTTCGAGTCCCAGTGGGGGCACCACCTGCTAGGACGCTCCGTTTGGTTTGAAGCCCAACGGGGCGTTTTTCTTGTCTCCTGCAGCTATTGAGACTGAGACTGAGAGTGAACAGCGAAAAATAAAGAAAAGATGCTTTCGCGTCTGGGGTTCATAGTTTTGGCCCCCGCAGTTGTTTGGTATATAGATCTTTTGTTGATGGGAACCGAAACCCCTCTTCAGACCTTTGTCACGGTAGTTTCTCTTACTTCTCTTTTTGCCCTATCCTTCTTTCTGTTTGCCTTTGGGGAGAATGTAAAGATGGCTATTGTAAGCGCAGTATTGGCGGTCTTTGCTATACCGTTTGCTTTTCTAGTGGCCTCTGTTATTGGTGCCCAGCAGGGAATATATTGAATATATAGGAAGTAGCCGTGTAGGTAGATGCCCTGGATTTAGCTCCGGGGCATCTTCATTTGCCGCAGGAGTAAAGGATTCTCCTTGGGGTTCAAGGGAGGGGTCTTGTTGGGCGGGGCTGGTTATCCTTGGCGGTTGAATGTTTTTGCGTGAGGGTAGTTTTTTGGGGGCTGGCATCCTATCAATATGGACTGCTGATGAATTGCCTACCCGTGAAACCGCAACTCTTGAGGTAGCTGGTGTGTTGCTCGAACCGTTACCACCGCAGCGAAAATTGGTGACTACTTAGCAGGCGTTCTTCAAGAAATATTAGGATGCAGTGACGCCCTCACGGACAGTATCTCAACTATTCTCAACAGTGGAGGGATACAATCACAGATATCCCTCCACGTGTTTCTCAAATCAAGGGGAGCAGTGCTCATGACATCTAACCAGACATACGATCAGAATCACCCAGAATACGTTTCTTTGTCCGCAGCCTATCTAGGGCACCTGATGACTAGTGCTCTTCTGGCTTTCCTGGCAGGCCTTATCTACTGGTTACTCTCATTCCTCTTCCCTGCCCTTGATTTTGGGGGTCAAAGCCTCCTTGTCTTTATCAGTGCTGTGGTCCTTGGGGGTGAGCTGATTGTGGTGCTGTTGCAACGTCCCTTTATTATCAAGGCGTCTCACGGTGACCCGGGTGGATGGGGCTATGCTTTACCTGAGTTTCTAGTGCTCCCTTGTTTGGCGGGGGTGGGAGCATTTCTAATCTCTCACGAGGCAGTGGCTGGTCTTGTGTGTGCGCTTGTATTCTTTATTGTTTTCGGGGTTGTAGGTTTGTTGTTAAAGCCGTGGAAGCCAGGTTTGTCTCGTGCTGAGATTCGGGAAAGGTATGAGCAGACTAAAGATATGATTCAAGCAGACTGTGCGGATGAAAAATATCGTGATCTAGAGGTTGATTCTGCGCATCGGGATTTATTTAAGAAACGATATTACGATCTGTAAAAGGACTCGGGAGCTTTCTTCCGTGTCTTTTCATGTTCCCAAGCAGAACCTTGTCTATATATAGTTTTCCCCCGAGATGCCTATCAGCCTACTTTAGTCCCCGTGTTAACCCATTGGCTTACAACTCGGGAGGTAGCGGCCTTCTCAACCAATCGCCCTCCTCCGGGGTGTAGTTCAGCTCAAGCACATCCCCGAACAGCCCCTGGTGCCATGCCACAGGGGGTGCTATCAGCAAACAGTAAGGGATACTGCAATCTCAGAGCCGGTGACCTGATTTTAGCTCGGCTAGCTCTCCAGCCATTTGCGTCAGGTCGTTTTTGGCTCTGATGTCGTCCCTGACTTTAACAAGCTCTGGATAGTTATAGAAAAATGAAAGTTTTTGTGACTTGAGACTGTCGTCCTCTGGCCTATCCAAAACAACAAAATAAGCAAATGATTCTGCAAGATCCTCAACCGGATTCTCAGCAGCATACTCAGTGATGAAGTCATCGGGGCGCTGGTCAAAAGAACCCTGGTAAGAATCAATACGATTCGCACCTATGCCCGAATCTTTCTGGCTGATACTGGGATGGTCCTTCCAGAATTTATCGTAAAAAGCACTAAGGTAGGAGTCTTTTTTCAAGGTTCCCTCTTGAACGGCATGGGCAGTATCTTGATTCTCTTCTGAACTCATCTGTTGACTGTTCAGGGCAATAATGTGTGCCATTTCGTGGATGATAGTAACCGTACTGGAGGGTGTTAGCTGCTGGTTCTTATTTAGAGTGTCGTCCAGATCAACGGAGATAGTCCAGGTTGTCAGGTCCTCGTTGAGATTAACCGAGGCAAGAACCCCATCTTTACCGTCGGTCACTACCTCGTATGTGCTAATCATCGATAGGTACTGCGGGGGGATGATTTGTATGATTTTTTCCCAGATGATCTTGTCCTCTCGATCGACAGCACCGTCCTGTCCAACCAGGTTAGTAGAAGATATCTGACCGTCCTTGATTGCGTATTGGGCGTAAAGATCGGGCTCCTCCTGCCCCTCATCTTCTTGGACGACGTCCTGGCTGATGTGGCTGGGGGCAGGTTGCGCTTCAGGTTCATTATGGCAGGCGCTCAAGAGCATAGATGATGCGATAATCAGCGATGTTGCCAGGGTTCTTTTCACAGAAATTCCTTTGGGTTTTGAGCATTTCAAGCTTGTAGTGTCATGGAGCAGAAGGGTAATGGGATGCTTCAAGCTAGCTAAAATGTGGAGGAAGCAGTTAGAAGTACTGGCCTATGAATACCAAACTTGGACGGGCATCTTAAATCTAATGGGAGGGCGTCTGATGCCCTCTGAAAATCTTATTTCTGGTAATCCGGTGGCATCAAAACTTATATAAGTGTAGCCGCCTAGAGGGCCTAGATGGAAGTCCATCCTTGGTGATCAGGCTAAAGAGCCGGGGACGATCTCCCTGATCTTCTTTCTAGCAGGGCCTATATACTTGCTTTTGGCAGAATAAGGTCAAGCAGACATAGGGGCTCTGGCTGTGCTGTTTGTTCAAAAGCGCTCTGGTCCCCTGGTCAAGACAAGCCGCTAACCCGTGAGCGAGGAGAAAAACCTGTGGTGAATGACAAGGAAGCGAAAGCCCCCCACCTGTACGCTGTTGACCTTGATGGGACGCTGCTTGCAGAAGATAAAACCTATGACCATGCTCAGTTCGACCGGGTCATGGATCTGCTGGCGGAGCAAGGCTCCTACCTGGCTATTGCTACCGGCAACCAGATGCCCAAGATCCAGCAGTACATGGCTGGACATGAGCACCACTCCAACCTCTACTACATCGCTGAGAATGGTGCCATTATCCACAATCAGGGGAAGGACCTAGCGCTCTGGAGCTTTAGCCCGGAATTGGTTGAGCAGACGCTGAAGGCACTCCAAGCCCACCCCCAGTTCGGTCTTGTTATCTCCTGCCGAAACGGATCTTATGTCCCCCAGGAGCGGCTTGAGCCCATCGCAAGCCTGATCCTTGCCCAGATTAAGGCCAAGGGTATTCAGGTGCCAGACCTTGACGAGAGCAACCCGCTCAGTGCCCTGCGACTTTTCTACCCCAATGCTCAGCTTCTGACAGATCGGAGTCAGCTTGCTGATACCGTAGTGAAGTTGGCGCTGACAAGCTCCGGGCAAGAGGATGCTTATGAAACCCTGGCAATGCTTCAAGAAGCTCTACCTGAAGGCATCGTAGCGACCTCAAGCGGTTTTGGGGCTATTGACCTGATTCTTGAGGGCCATCACAAGGGGCACGGGCTAGAGTGGCTGGCTAACCACCTGGGGGTACCTGGGCAGCAGACAACGGCTTTTGGTGATAGCGGCAATGATCTTGAAATGTTCCGCTACGCGGGCCGGGCACTTGCAATGGCAAATAGCGATCCGGTTCTCTTAGACGAGGCCAGCCTGCAGATCGGCTCTCATAAGGAAGGCGCTGTCTTGAACTTTATTGAGGGGGAGCTGACCTCGGCAGGGTAGAACTGAGTTCCCTTATCACGCCCTGAGAAAAAAGGGCAGAAAAAAGATGTTCTATCAGCTAGGCTGGTGAACAAGATATTTACGTGAACTCAGTATCACAGCGAGGAGAACATAGCGTGGCTGGAAACCCACTCATTAACAACATGACTAAGCCTCAGGGGGATCCCCGCTTCGGGCAGTTCGGTGCCGGCGGAACCACCACCGCATCGAACCCTTATGGACAGCAGGCCCCCTACGGCCAGCCCGTATCTGCTGAGCAGCTCAACCAGATGTACACCGCGCCTGCCGCAACCCCAGTAGACACTAATCGTATTACCATCAACGACATCATCGTCAAGACCGGCCTCAACTTTGGTCTGGTCCTTGTGGCCGCAGTTATTGCCTGGCAGTTCCCCATTCTGATGTTTGTCGGTCTGGTTGGCGGTTTGGTTCTGGGCTTCGTCAACGCCCTCAAGAAGCAGGTTTCGCCTGCTCTGGTCATGACCTACTCGGTCATGGAAGGCTTCCTGGTCGGTGGCCTCTCACTCTTCTTCGAGGCTTCCTATCCTGGCATCGTTGTTCAGGCGGTTCTGGCAACCGTCATCGTCTTCGGGACCATTCTGGCGCTCTTCTCCTCTGGCAAAATTCGTGCCACTGCTAAGCTGACCCGCTTTTTCATGGTCGCAGCTATCTCTTACACCGTTTTCTGCCTGGTCAATCTTGTGACCTCGATGTTCTTTGATTTCAATGCTCGGAGCGTTGAAGTTATGGGTATTCCTCTGGGCCTGATTATCGGTCTTTTCGCTGTATTGCTGGCAACCTACTCCCTACTGCTTGATTTCACCCACGCAAGTGAAGCTATCAAGTCAGGTCTGCCCGAGCGCGAATCGTGGCGTATCGCTTTCGGCCTAGTGGTATCACTGGTCTGGCTTTACATCGAGATTCTTCGCGTAATTTACTACATTCGCTCCATGGCTGACTAAGGGTAAGACAACCAATATAGGGAAGGGCAGAAGCTGGGAAACCGGCTTCTGCCCTTCCTATCTCCAAGGGCCTGAGAGCAACCTAGAGCAGGGGCGCTCCTGAGCCTTCAAGCAGCTATTTGTACCCAGTGTGAGCGAGCTTAGTCACTCTCAGAGAAACGACATGGGTTAGTCGGTGCCACAGGTACTCAAAACATGGGAAGATGGACAGCATGAGTAACGACACCTCCCCATCATCTCGATCTAGCTCTGCTGTCAGTCAGCAGCTTCCCTTTGCCTTACGCATTGCTTCGGCATGGGCCTGGAGGCTGATGATTATAGCCATTGCAGCCGCAACCCTCTACTGGGCGCTAGCCAAAGTATCGCTCATCATTATTTCTGTGATGATTGCAGCTCTCTTGGCGGGATTAGTATCACCTGTGGTTTACTTCCTGCGCCGATACAGAGTTTCAAACGGGTTAGCAACAGCTATTACCGAAATTGGTCTGATCGCCCTGGTCATTGGGCTTCTAGCCATGGTGGGGCAACAACTAACCGTAGGTTTTTCGTCTCTCTCTGACCAAGTCATAGAGGGCTGGAACCAGCTCCTAGCCCTGCTTTACAACCTACCCATTGATCTGGGAGCAGATAAGGTCAATGAATATATCAGCCAGCTCCTAGCGACCTTGCAAAACAACACCTCGAGCATTCTTAGCGGAGTAGCCAGTGTCAGCTCTACTGCAGCCGATATTGGAACCGGTATGGTGATCGTCCTCTTTACGCTGATCTTCTTCCTCTTAGAGGGGGAAAAAATCTGGCTGTTTATCGTCAAGCTCTTTCCGCGCGAGGCCCGTCGGGCAGTCAACGGGGCCGGTCGCCAGGGCTGGAGATCCCTAGTGTCTTATGTGCGGGTGCAGGTTTTTGTAGCGGCTGTGGATGCGGTGGGAATCGGTCTCTCTGCTTTCTTCTTGGGCGTCCCGCTGGCAGTGCCCCTGGGCGTCTTGGTCTTCTTGGGTTCCTTTATCCCGGTTATCGGTGCCTTACTTACCGGAGCTATTGCAGTTTTGCTGGCCCTGGTAGCCAACGGCCCCGTTAATGCTCTGGTGATGCTACTTATGGTCCTGCTGGTCCAGCAGATTGAATCTAATATTCTCCAGCCTCTGGTCATGGGTAAGGCTGTGTCTCTGCACCCGCTGGCCGTGGTCATCGCGGTACTGGCAGGATCCATGCTTTACGGCGTCATTGGCGCTCTCTTCGCTGTACCCATCCTGGCAGTTACCAACACGGTGATTCGTTACCTTGCGGGACGAGAGTGGGAGAAAGACCCCTATATTCGAGAAAGCGAGTTCCTCTATCCTCACGAGCAAAAACGGTTAGAGCGAAAAGTTATTGCCGAAAAGGTCAAGGAACGCCTCAACCGTATTAAAGAAAAAGAAGGCGAGTTCAAGGCAGAAGAAGCTGCGACAGCTAGAGCAGATACAGGTCCCATGAATCACCAAGAAGCTACCAAATAAAGGGTACAGCCGTGCAAGATACCGCAGCTGAAAAGCTCCACGTAAGCATAGATAAGATCGAAGAAGCAACCCAACTACTCAAGGGTGTTATTGAACGCACCCCGGTTGCTCACTCCCGTGCCCTCAGTGAACAGATAGGTTCCGAGGTGTTTCTCAAATGTGAGAATCTACAACGATCGGGGTCCTTCAAGGTACGCGGTGCCTATGTGCGCATGGCTAAACTGACTCAGGCTGAAAAGGCCCTTGGAGTGGTCGCTGCCTCGGCTGGAAACCACGCCCAGGGCGTAGCCCTTGCAGCCTCTCGCCTGGGGATCTCTGCCCGAATCTACATGCCGCAGGGCGCTGCACTGCCCAAGGTTGCTGCTACCCGCAGCCACGGGGCAGAGGTTATCCTGCACGGCGTTAATGTTGATGAGGCGCTGGCTGAGGCCAAACGTTTCGCTGAGGAAACGGGTGCTGTTTTTGTTCATCCTTTCGATAATGAGGATATTATCGCGGGGCAGGGTACCTTGGGCCTTGAAATTCTGGAGCAGGTTCCTGATGTCGACACTATCCTGGTAGGTGTTGGCGGTGGTGGCCTGCTGGCTGGCCTGTCTATTGCTGTGCGTGAAAAAGAAAAACAGCTCGGCAAAAAGATTCGCATTATCGGCTTGCAGGCTGAACATGCTGCAGCCTACCCACCCTCACTAGCTGCCGATGCTCTGGTGCCCCTCAAAAAGGTATCGACTATCGCTGACGGTATTGCGGTAGGCCGGCCCGGTCAGCTTCCCTTCACCATCATTAAAACCCTGGTGGACGATGTTCATACGGTATCTGAGGACGAAATCGCCCGTGCCCTTATCTTCCTGATGGAACGCAACAAATTAGTTGTTGAGCCTGCCGGTTCTGTATCGGTTGCCGCTCTCATAAGCGGGAGCCTGAAAGAAAAATACGGTGACCTGGGCACTACCGTCTGTGTTCTTTCGGGCGGCAATATCGACCCCATGCTCATGCTTAAGGTGATTCAGCGAGGCCTGTCAGCCGCTGGGCGTTACATGACTATCAAGATGATGCTCAATGACCGCCCTGGTGAGCTCACCACTATCTCGCGCATCATTTCTGAGCGCGATGCCAATGTGACCGGTGTGGACCACACCCGTGTGGGCGGTGCCCTGTCGATGGGCGATGTGTCCATCACCATTGATATGGAGACCAAGGGCGCTGAGCACTGCAAAGAAGTAATTGCGGCACTAGAGGCCGCCGGCTATCAGCCGATTGTGGTCTACTAAGCCAAGGGTCAGACCCTGCCGTAGCCTGCAAGGACTGCAGAAGCAGCATAGATCCTCAAAAGCCCGGGTGCTTCCCTTCAAGAAGAGAAGCACCCGGGCTTTTATTTTGCCTCATGGCTGGCTACTATCCCTGGAAGGGTTTAGCGGAGACGATGGTAACAGGAATCTGCTTACCGTTCGGGGCCTCGTAGGAGAGCTCTTCACCAACCTTGTGCCCGTTGATGGCGGCGCCCATGGGGGACTTCTCAGAGAAGACCTGCAGGTCGCTACCATCGACCAGGGTATCAGCGACTTCGCGGGATCCCAGCAGGAAGGTCATAGTCTTGCCGCCGATCTTGGCTTCAACGACCATGCCGGGGGTGACAATGCCGTCATCGGCTGCAGGCTTATCTGACACCTGGGCATTTTCAAGCAGTTGCTGGAGCTGCTTGATGCGGCCCTCATTCTTACCCTGCTCTTCGCGAGCGGCGTGGTAGCCGCCGTTTTCCTTGAGGTCGCCCTCATCACGGGCCGCAGAGATACGGTCGATGATTTCCTGGCGGTAGGGTCCAGAGAGGTGCTCTAGCTCAGCCTTGAGCTTGTCGTAGGCTTCGGGAGTGAGCCAAGCGCCTTCGCGTTCTGTCATTATTACTCCTTGTAATCGGTGCGGTGTTAGATTCTCTTGCACCGGCTGAATCTGAGAAAGAGACAGAGCGATAGCCTGTACTCTTTCAAGGTTTTCGTGCCTAGTCTACCCATAGACGGTGGCCGCGCCTCAACTTGAGACGAGATAGCGGGCGGTTAGGGGGCTTTCCAGCAACTGTCAACGGTCGTGGTGGTAGCTTCGCCCAGTACCCGTAGCTGTACGGTTTGAACCGAAATGCCGTTGCCGTTCTGGTCCGTGTAGGGGCCCACTGCTACTTCTTTCCAACCTACGGGCGCGCCCGCTGAGTTGAGCGCTTTGACGGCGCAGATGGCGGTGTCCTCGGGGTGTTTGCTGACCTCAAAGGTTAGCTTGACCTCATCGGAACTAGTCAGGGTGAACCCCACATCACGGGCCGTTGGCTGGTCGTTGGCATCGAGCTGTACCCACAGAACGAAAGCCCCACCGATGACAGCCGCTATGAGGCTGAGCATGTACCAAAAGCCCTTGGGTAAGGGCTTTCGCTGGCGGGCTGTACCGTAGCGGTCTTGGAGCTTGGTGGCGGCCATGGCCGGGCCTTTCATACGGGGTAACATGGGGTGCTATCTTCGGGTTTCTGGCAGGTAGAATTGACCAGTGTGTTCGAGTGGGTAGCACTCCTTACGATACCCCAAACACCGGCCTGTCACCTTGCCTAAGAGAGTTATCGTATGACCGTAGCAGAAATATCTACCCCAGCCTATGACCCGGCCCTGGTGGCTCCCCTGAAGGATGATTACACCGGCCTGCGTATTCTGGCTGTCCACGCCCACCCTGACGATGAATCGTCAAAGGGAGCCGCAAGTATGGCAGCTTATGTAGCTCGTGGTGCCCGTGTGATGGTTGCATCGATGACCGGTGGCGAGCGCGGAGATATCCTGAACGCTGAGGTAGAGAGCGACCCTCTTGCTCACCGTGATTTGGCGGGTGTTCGCCGTGCTGAGATGAAGCAGGCCGCTGAGGTCTTAGGGATTGAGCACCGCTGGATTGGTTTTGTCGATTCAGGGCTTCCCCAAGGTGATCCCTTGCCCCCGCTTCCCTTTGGCTCTTTTGCCAGCCTGCCGCTGGAGCAGGCTGCGGCTCCTTTGATCCGGTTGGTAAGGGACTTCAAGCCCCACCTTATTCTCACCTATGACGAGATAGGTGGCTACCCGCACCCGGACCACATCATGACCCACCGGGTGTCGATGGAGGCTTTCCAGAAGGCGGGGGAGCCCGGTGCTTACCCCGGGACCGGTCAACCTTGGCAGGTTTCTAAGATTTACTATGACCGCGCTTTTAGCCTGGACCGTATGAAGGCTTTTAACAGCTATCTTGAGGCTGAGGGTCTTGAGTCTCCTTTTGCCCAGTGGATTGCAATGTCCTTGGAAGAGGACGCTGAGGGGCACCGGCCCCCGATATCCCGGCACCAGACTACTACCCGCATTAACTGTGCTGACTTTTTTGAAAAGCGTGATCAGGCTCTGCTGGCTCATCGTTCCCAGGTGGCGCCGGACTCCATATTTTTTGTGGTATCGCCCGAGATTCAGAAGAAGATTTGGCCTTTTGAGGACTATGTGCTGGCTCATTCCCGGGTGGGCACCGAGTTACCCGAAACCTGTTTTGCGGCTGGTATCGACTTCACTGCAAGCTAAGTGCCTTACCTAGCTGTCATCGCTTGGGGCAACCTGGGCGCGTAGAATGGTTTACGGTCCTACCGGCCGTGCCCGCTTTTAACCCCTCAACGGAGGACATCATCACCGTGTCAGCACTGACTCCCTTTATTCTCCTCGCCGCTGAGGCTACCCCCACCGTTATTACAACGGTGAACCCGGACGGTTCTTTTAGGGGCTCACCCGGCATTATTGGCTTTATCGTGACTTCTATTATGGCTCTTGCCATTATCTTGTTGGGTCTTGATTTGACGCGCCGTGCCCGGCGCCTGCGGTACCGCAGTGAGTACGCCATTGCGCGTGAAGCTGAGGAACGTGCTGCGGCGGAGGCAGCCGCTGCTGGGCAGCAGGGCCAGGTTGTTCCGACAGTTCGTGATGAGGCTGTTGTTGCTCAGGATCATCTGCGACGCCCGCACTAGAAAAACGGTCTGATAGCTTTACCGGTCCTGTGGGAGGCGGTATCCCATGCCGGGTGCCCGCCCCGTGCTATACCGGGGGATGCGTACAACTGGCTCCCTAGGCTAGCTAGTGCAATAGGCTGATAAGAACTGCAATGTAGTGCTGGATAAAACCCAGCACGGTGAATACATGGAAGAGCTCATGGAACCCAAACACCTGGGGCAGTAGGGCCGGTTTTTTGGTGGCGTAGAAGCCTGCCCCCACAATGTAGGTGAGCCCACCGGTAGCAATGAGGACGGTGGACGTGGGGGAGACCTGCCAGAAGTCACCCAGGAAGAAGACAGCGATCAGGCCCATGATGACGTAGATCGGGGTGTAGAGCCAGCGGGGTGCCCCCGTCCAAAAGATTCTGAAGAGGGATACTGAAAGCGCGCAGCCCCAGATAACCCAGAGCAGAACGGAGCGCTGGGTACCTGTCAGCAAGGTGAGAGCAATGGGGGTGTAGGTGCCCGCAATCAGGAGGGTGATATTTGCGTGGTCAAGCCGTTTGAGCACCATACGCGGGCCGGCGGACCAGTAGCCCCGGTGGTAGATTCCCGAGGCACCAAAGAGCAGGACCCCGGTGAATGCAAAAATTGCGCAGGCTACACCCAGGGTGCCACCGCCAGAGAGAAGAATCAGAATAATTCCGGCGACAAAGGCGATAGGGGTAAAGCCAGCGTGAATCCAACCGCGCAGGAGCGGTTTACCGTGGGTACGGTAGAAGTCCATGATTTCTTCTTGGACCTGGGTGACTTGAGGTTCTCGATACGTATTCTCTAATGCTTCGGTTCCACCGGTCTGGGGATTGCCAACATCTGAATCCATATACTCAGTATGGCAGGTTAAGCCGGCTTGGTTTGTTACCTGCCAGAAATAGAATGCGGATCTTCAAGCTAGGTTTGTACTGGTGGGGTCAGCCGATGTGCGACACAGGGTAGAATGAGCAGGGTAGAACTCACCATGCACCGTCTTTTCAGGAGCCTTACATGAAGTTACCGCAACCTCTTTATACGGTCTATGAGCGGTCGCTAACAGCAGGGATTCCTGGCTCAAAGCTACCCCAGCACATTGGTGTGCTGGTTGACGGCAACCGCCGCTGGGCAGCTCTCTTGGGGGAGAGTACCAAGCACGGTCATGAAGCAGGCGCCGCTCGCATCATTGAGTTTCTCGGCTGGTGTACCGAGCTTAAGATTCCTATGGTGACTCTCTACATGCTTTCTACCGAGAACTTAAAACGTAGCAGCGAAGAGCTTAATGATTTGGTAGAGGTCATCGAGGGGTTCGCGCAAAAACTTGCTGCCGCTCAAATTGCGCGGATTAAGGCTGTGGGCCGTCTCGATTCTCTCCCCGAGAGTCTACGTTCCACTCTTGAAGAGGGAGAGAACCAGACAGCCTCGCTGTGCGGGCTTCAGGTAAATATCGCCGTCGGGTACGGCGGTCGTCAGGAGATTACCGACGCGGTGCGGAGCCTGCTCCGTGAAGCAGCCGAGCAGGGTGCCAGCCTTGAAGAGCTTTCCGAGAAGGTCACCATTGAAGATATCTCCCGCCACCTGTATACCAGCGGCATGCCTGACCCGGACCTGCTGATCCGCACATCGGGGGAACAACGACTTTCCGGTTTTATGACCTGGCAGTCGGCTTACTCTGAGTTCTATTTCTGTGAGGCCCTATGGCCCGATTTCCGCAGGGTAGATTTCGTGCGGGCCCTGCGTGACTACGCCCAGCGTCAACGCCGTTTCGGCTCTTAATCGAATATGGCGCACGAGCTTTATCAGTTGCTAGCCCATGCTCTGGCAGGTAGCTGGCAGTCAGGCTTAGCGGCCCTCCTGATGGGGTGGGTGGCCGGTTACTACCTTCTCTGTGCCACTCGCCTGTGGATTATCGATGCGCGGGAGCACCGCCTGCCTGACCGGATTGTTCTGCCCATGTACGCGCTAGTCGGCCTGCCTCTACTGGGGGTTATCCTGCTGACAGCCCCCGATAGCTTTGAGACTGCCCGCCAGACTGCTTACTCCGGGGTGATCATGGGGGGCTTCTACTGGGTGATGCGCCTTGCTTCTGGCGGGGCCCTCGGCTTGGGCGACATCAAGCTTGCCGGTGTCTTGGGTCTGCTCCTGGGTTACTTCTCCCCGCTTAACCTGCTCTGGGGCAACCTGCTCATCTTCCTCCTGGGCGGCCTCTACTCCCTGGCACTGATACTCACTGGCAGAGCACAGGCCAGAACCCATATAGCCTTTGGCCCTTTCATGCTCTTAGGCACCACCATTGCCTTGCTATTCCCCGCTACCTAATGTGCCCCCCCGTCCCGGTCGCTCCCTGAAAGGAGACCCCATGCCTACCCCAGACTTCATCACCCAGCTCCGTAGCAAAGTCGGCCACGAGCTCCTGTGGCTATCGGGTGCTACCGCGGTTATCCAGCGTGAGAATGGCGATATCCTCCTGGTACGCCGCAGTGATAACGGTCAGTGGACTCCGGTGACCGGCATCGTTGACCCCGGGGAAAGCCCCGCCCTGACCTGCCTACGCGAAGCCCAGGAAGAGGCGAACGTGGTGATTGAGGTGGTTGCCCTGGGGCAGGTCAAAGCGGACCCGTCCATGACCTTTGGTAATGGGGATCGCTGCCAGTTTCTGGACCACACTTTCTATTGCCGCTATGTGTCAGGAGAAGCCACCGTCAACGACGAAGAATCAAGCGAGGTACGTTGGGTGCCGCTAGAAGACCTCACTCAGTTCTGTAGCCCGCGCATGTTAGACCGCATCGACGCGGCCCTCAAGCACCGTCAGGGCGCCCGCTTCGACCTTCTCTCCCACCCCTAAGACAGCCAAAGCCCCGGCCCATACAAGGGCGCCGGGGCTTTGCTCTTAGCTAGCGGGGGAGGTTAGAAACTACCCAGCATCTTGGTGACATCGAGTGCCTGATCGAGCTGTTCTTCGGTGACTTCACCGCGCTCAACGTAGCCCAGAGCAATCACGGCTTCGCGGACGGTAGTCTTATGGGCTACCGAGTACTTAGCGATCTTTGCAGCGGCTTCGTAACCAATGAGCTTGTTCATGGGGGTCACGGTGGAGGGCGAAGCCTCCGCCAGGAATCGAGCACGCTCTACATTTGCCTCAAGCCCGTCAATCATCTTATCGGCCATCACACGCGAGGTATTGGACAGCAGACGGATCGATTGGAGCAAATTAGCGGCCATGACTGGAATACCCACATTCAGCTCAAAAGCACCGTTGGTCGATGACAGGGCGATAGTGGTGTCATTACCGATGACCTGGGCGGCAACCATAATGGCCGCCTCACAGATAACGGGATTGACCTTACCAGGCATAATCGAGGAGCCGGGCTGAAGGTCGGGAATATGGATCTCACCCAGACCGGTATTGGGTCCCGAACCCATCCACCGAATATCGTTATTAATCTTCATGAAAGAGTAGGCGATATTGCGCAGCTGGCCAGAGGCCTCAACCAGACCGTCACGGTTGGCCTGAGCCTCAAAGTGGTTGCGTGCCTCGGTCAGGGGCAGGCCGGTTTCCTCAGCCAAGAGTTCAATCACACGCGCGGAGAAACCATCAGGTGTGTTAATGCCGGTACCGACAGCGGTGCCACCCAGGGGTACCTCAGCTACGCGGGGGAGTGAGGCATGGATACGCTCAATACCGTAACGTACCTGAGCTGCGTAACCGGAGAACTCCTGGCCTAGGGTCACGGGGGTAGCGTCCATCAGGTGAGTACGGCCGGACTTAACAACGTCCTTGAACTCAAGAGCCTTACGCTCGAGTGACTCAGCCAGGTACTCCAGCGCAGGGACCAGATCCTTGAGCAGAGCCTCGGTAGCTGCCAGGTGGACGGAGGTTGGGAAGACATCGTTGGAGGACTGAGAAGCGTTCACATGGTCGTTGGGGTGAACCTCAATATCGTTACCGGACAGGGCGCGGTTAGCCAGGGTGGCGAGTACCTCATTGGTGTTCATATTCGATGAGGTACCGGAGCCGGTCTGGAAAACATCGATGGGGAAGTGCTCATCGTAGGCACCCGAAGCTACCAGGTCAGCGGCGTCGCGGATAGCCTGGGCACGGGTAGAGTCAAGCACACCGAGCTCTTCATTGGCGCTCGCAGCTGCTTTCTTGATAAGAGCTAGAGCACGAATGTGGGCGGGCTCCAGAGTTTGACCTGAGATGGGGAAATTCTCAACGGCACGCTGGGTCTGGGCACGGTAGAGGGCGCTTTTGGGGACGCGAACCTCACCCATAGTGTCGTGTTCAATGCGGTATTCAGTGTTTTCAGTCATAGCTATAGCTTAGTACGTTTGCGTGATGCCTGTCGCATCCGAGTCGGAAGATGACAGCTGAGAAGACCACTAAATTGTGATGAGTGGGGAGGAGGAATAGACCAGGTCGGCTTTGCCATCAGCCAGATGGTAAAAAACCCCGATGACGGCAATACTGCCATCCTCGATACCTTCTCGGATAATCCCGGACTGTTCGGCAATACGGGCTGCTGTTTGGCGAGTGTGCTCAACTACCATGTCGCTGATACTGGCATTTTCCGGCAGTTCGGGGGAGATAACTGAGGGCAGGATTCCCTCTACCAGGTTGCGGATAAAGCCCGGTGGCATAGTCCCGGATTCGAGAGCCTGCCTGGTTGCCGTAATTGCACCGCAGGCATCGTGCCCCAGTACCATGATGAGATGAATGTTGAGTTCACCGGCTGCGTATTCTAAAGAACCTAGAACGGCATCATCGAGTACCTGCCCGGCAGTACGAACCACAAAAGCATCGCCCAGACCCAAATCGAAAATAATCTCAGCTGCCAGGCGGGAGTCCCCACAGCCGAAAATAGCGGCAAAGGGGTACTGCCCATCGACCAGTTCAGCCCTACGAGTAGCGTCTTGATTGGGGTGGGAGCGTGTACCCGCCACAAAACGGGCGTTGCCTTCTACCAGGCGTTCCCAAGCCTGGATGGGGGTTTCAATACTGGTGCTCATGCTGGGCTTCTTTCCGGCGATCAATCTGTTGAAGACTAACCTAGCAGGCAGTTTCCCGCTCCCGGCAGATGAACTGCCACTTATCTTGTGGTGTGTCCTAGCGGATGCCGCTGGAGGGCGTGGGCGCGACTGTTGAGGAGGGGGAGTCCATATAACTGACTGTTGCTTCAATCAGGGCCTGGAACTCAGAGGCTTCAGCTTCTCCCTTGAAGATGAGAGTGGTTCCCTTGACCTCTCCAATGTAGAAAGTAGTCACCTTAGATTTATGGTCGGGATCAACCAAGGACCGGACTTCCCATTCGAGGGATGCTACGTTGACCCTACCCTCCGGTACCGCATTGCCTACGGTCTGGGCTATCCAGGTGGGGTTGGTGTTGGTAGCTTGAATCAGCTCAATGAAATGGTTGGTGGGTGTGACCTGGCCGGTTGACCAATAGCTGATACCATCCGCTTGGCCAGTGACCCAGCGGGCATAGTTGTAGTGCCAGCCCTGCTGCTGGGCAGCCGCCACCGGGTAGCCTGCCTGGTCACTGGCCTCATAGGCTACAAGGGGTAGGTCTACTGAGGGGCGGTAGGGGTTCTTATTGGGCTGCGGCATGAGCCAGATAACCGGTAGCAGAAGAAGAACCATGACCACCATGGAAATCACCATATTGCGCGCTGGGGCGTTGATGCGCTGGGCCTGCTTTTCTGTGATCTGGGGCAGGACACGGTCATCACCGTTCTCCGGTGCGGTAGCTGATGGCTGGCTGTCGTTGCCAGCTAGCTGCTGGGAGTCTGTGGGGCGCTGGGGGTCAGGAGTCATGGATGAAGTCACGTCTCCTATTCTCATATACGAAGTGGCTCCTACGCCAACCGAGGTTCATTGTGTCATATAGCCGATTTAGCTGGAGCGGACGGGGTGGGGCCATGAAAGGCAGAGATGAAACGAGTAGGCTAGAAGGTATACGGCGCAGCGAAGCGTCCCAGTGCGGTGTTGCGCCTAAAAATAATTTATAAGAACTCGAAGGTGAGAAGATGTCCCCAATAAGCAAGGAAGACCGCAATCTCGCGCTCGAATTGGTGAGAGCTACAGAAGCGGCAGCCATTGCGTCCGGCCCCCTGGTAGGTGCCGGTGATAAGAACATGGCAGATGGCGCGGCCGTTGATGCCATGCGTGCCCGTTTGAAAACCGTTCAATTCAACGGAACCGTTGTCATTGGCGAGGGCGAAAAAGATGAGGCCCCCATGCTCTTTAACGGCGAGCAGGTGGGCGACGGTAGCGGAACCCGCTTTGATGTTGCGGTCGATCCGATTGACGGTACCCGCCTCACCGCTCTGGGCATGGATAACGCTCTTTCGGTCATCGCGGTAGCCGAAAGCGGAACCATGTTTGACCCCTCCGCTGTGTTCTACATGGAGAAACTGGTCACCGGCCCTGAGGCCGCCGATCTGGTTGATTTGCGCCTGCCCGTCAAGCAGAACCTGCACCTTGTTGCTAAGGCTAAGGGCACCAGCGTCAGCCAGCTGACCGTATGTGTGCTGGACCGTCCTCGCCATGCCAAGCTGGTTGAAGATATTCGCGCCACCGGTGCGCGTACCCGCATGATCCTGGACGGTGACGTTGCTGGTGCTATTGCAGCTTGCCGTGAGGGCACCGGCGTGGACCTGATGATGGGTATTGGTGGTACCCCCGAAGGTATTGTTTCGGCCTGCGCTATTAAGGCAACCGGTGGCATCATTCAGGGCCGTCTGGCTCCTACCGATGAAGCGGAGCGCCAGAAGGCACTGGACGCCGGACACGACCTCGATGCGGTTCTCACCACCGATGACCTGGTTACTACCGATAACTGCTTCTTTGCCGCAACCGGTATTACCGACGGCAAACTACTCCGCGGTGTACGCTACGGCCGCGACACCGTAACTACCCAGTCGCTGGTCATGCGCGCCAAATCAGGTACTGTACGCCTGATTGAAGCTGAACATAAGCTCTCCCGCTACTCAGAGGTTCTCTCTAGCCTGATGCAGGGCTAAATAGCCACTGAGATAAAAGATAAAGCGCTGGCCCACCGATAGGAGTATCGGTGGGCCAGCGCTTTATGTCTTAGCTTAGGTATTTACTTACCCAGCTTGGTACCAAGAGCCGCTAAGGTGCCCTTGGCCTTGGGAAGGACTCTCTCGGTAGCAAGGCTCTTGCCTTTGCCCGCAAGCTCACGGGCTGAACGGATGCCCTTGTAGGCCCGGTAGCCGTTAGTAGAGACGGGTAAATCCCAGGTGCCGGGGAAAGACACTGAGGTGCCCCCAAAAGATTTCTTAAATTTGGTAAAACCAGCCCATTCGTGGTCGGGATCATCGGTGGGGGCAATACCAAAGAGATCCATGTAGCTGAGGCCGGACTCTTTAGCATCGAAAATAATGTGTGACAGGAGCGGGTTGCCTACTGTGAGCCTGCGGTGCTCAAAGGAGGTCGCTGCGTGCGCATAGGTGCGAGTGTCATCTGAGTCGTAGCAGAGTGAAGCGCCGATCGGCTCTCCGTCAGCCTTAGCGATGAACAGGTTGGCCGCCCCCGCGGGCATCAGCACCTCAGCGACCGTCCTGAGGTAGTCGTCCTGCTGGCGGTTGAAGCCCAGGCGGTTAGCGGTCTGGTCCAAGTAGCCTAGCAGAATATCGACGTCTGCTGGGTTCTGAGACTTCTCGAAAGAAACACCCTTCTTGTGGATATTTCGGTGCAGGTTGCGGTTGGTTGCTGACATCCCCTTGAGAATGTCCTCTTCTGACTGAGTCAGATCAATGACCTGGGTGTGGGCCGGCTGAATCTGGCGAGGAGAGAGCTTGAAACCCTTGGCCGCAAGGAACGCTTGGCCACTAGGCTCACCCCAGATAGCGCTGTTAGTGGGTTCAACCCGAATAAACCAGCAGTTAGCGTCAGATGCTAGGCGCTTCATATCGGCAATAGCGGCATCGAAAGCTACTTCATTGTCAGCTTCGGGGCCGTAGGGGGCATAAAGATAGCGGCCGGTTGAACCGCCTTCCAGGGTGGCCATATATCGCCAGCCCTCACCCTGACCACGGAAAACTTGGTGGCCGTTTGCTTCTTGGAACTTAGCCCAGATATCTGACTGCAGGATATTACTCATGCTCACCAGCTTACCGCCTTTAGCCACCGGCTTTCTGCTCCTAAGGTACTGAGCAGGTCCCGTTCTCGCTCAGCTCAGCGACAGGCTGGGCGCGGTAGGCCACGGTTTCAATGACAGGGACACCGTTTGCCTCTGCGGCGGCGGAGACCGCTGTGGGCTGGATACCCTGGGCTGAGTCCGCAATTACCTGCTGGATGGCGGCCTGGAGCTGGTCAAAATCGGGGTAGGTGGGGAACAAGGCGTCAAAGTAGGGAGGGCCAGCCGCAAACTGAATGAGGCCGTAATTCTTGGACTTAAGAGCCACATCGCCTAGGGCCGCCAGGCCGTTTTGGGGCAGATTGGTCTCGATGACCTGCTCACCGGCAGCGGTGATATCGGCAAACTTGGTCAGAACGTTGGCAGGATCAAGCTGTTTGAGCATAGCGGCCTGCACACAGCGCTGGCGGGCCTGCCTGTCGTAGTCACTGGCACCCTCACGGGAACGGGCATACCAGAGCGCATGGAAACCATCAAGGTGTTGAACACCCGGCTCAATATAGCCGTCAATGGGGTTGGGCAGGCCGGTAATCTCATTGGTGCCGCCGCCAATGGGTACACGACCACCCACATCAATAGTGATACCGCCCAAGGCGTCAATGAGCTGTTCGAAGCCTGACATATCAATGAGTAGATAGTTCTCTACGGTAATTCCCAGAACCCCAGAAACAGCGTCCATGGTGGCCTCGGCCCCGGGATCGTCAGCACCGGGATAAAGGTCAGCATAGTTAGCTGTGACGGTGGGGTAGAGGGCATTGAGGATGCACTCATCACCGCAGTTAAAACCCTCGGGGTAGACCTGCCAGAGCGGTGAGTTTTCCTCAAAGATAGCGTTCTGGAGGTTACGCGGAACCGAGATAGTGATGGCCTGGCCGGTTTTGGCATCAATAGATGCAACGGTCATGGAGTCGGGGCGGCGGCCCACACGGTCGGCCCCGGCATCACCACCCATGAGAAGAATGTTGTAGCGACCGTCCTGTTCTTTAAGCTGGGTCCCACCGGCAAAGATATTGCCCAGGACCCCGCGTCCTAGCCAAGTGACGTAAGCGCCGTAGGTTAGGCCTCCACCGGTCACCAGAATTGAGGTTATGACTGCCAGCGTTACCAGAGTCTTGGAGCGGCCTTCGAGTAGGCCTGGGCGGATAGCTAATAGGGTATCGACCAGAAGGAGCACCCAGCCTGCGGCCAGCAGAATCAGCAGGCCGGTGACCAGCATGAGCGACCAGGCGCTTGTCAAGAGTGAAAGAACCAGGGTGCGGCGTACTGCCCACAGCACAACCAGCAGTATAACCAGCGCCCACATGGACAGGGTGACGATGAGTGCTCTGCGCCCCAGCACCCTACGCCCGGTCAGGAGCTGGGCTGAACCGGGCAGAACCAGAGTAAGTAGAAGTAAGACCCAGGCGCGGCGTGATCGTACCCCCGCCGAGGCCTTTTCTGGGTGGCGCAGAGGATCCGTGTAGAGAGGCTCAGCAAGGTGTTGACCACGCCCCCGGGTGCCACTAATAGGCTCGGGTGCCAAGGGCTGGTTACTCTGGCGGGACATAGGGTGCCTCCCTGAAAATGATGGTTCACAAGAAGCCGGTGTGGCTGAGTAGAAAACTACTCAACCACACTAGCGAAAGAAACTGGGTGCTAACGGGGCGCGCGGTGAGAAAAGAGTTTTTATTCTGCTCACCTCTGTCGCTCTTTAGGGGGCGTAGGGTGTTTTAGGTCCCTCATCGGTAGGCTTGGTAGCGGCCTTGGGAGCCTGCTGTGAGAGCGCAGGCCGGGGAGCGGATTCATCGAGCTCGTCTTTGTACTCTTGGACCTTAGCGCGCAGGGCTGAACCCTTGTCCTGGGCGCTTTGGCGGAGCGAAGCGGCAAAATCGACCAAATCTGAGCGGACCTGGCGGGCAAAACCGTCATCACCTGAACCCAGGATTCGAAGGGCAAGCAGGCCAGCGTTGCGGGCACCGTCGATAGAGACGGTTGCCACGGGAACCCCTGCGGGCATCTGAACGATTGAGAGCAGTGAGTCCATGCCGTCGAGGCTCTTGAGTTTGATCGGCACACCAATCACGGGCAAGGGAGTCACCGAAGCCAGCATACCGGGCAGGTGCGCGGCACCACCGGCACCGGCAATAATCACGCGCAGGCCACGTTCGTGGGCCTTACGGCCGTAGGCAATCATGTCTTGGGGCATACGGTGGGCGGAGACAACATCAACCTCGTAGGGGATGCCGAACTCTTCCAGAGCCTGAACGGCGGCTTCCATGACCGGCCAGTCAGAATCGGAGCCCATCACAATACCGACGATGGGGTTGCTTGAATCGTAAGGGGAAGCCATGAGCGCTCCTTGGGGTTGGTGGCCTAAAGCCGGGTTACTAAAGATTGAGCATCAGACCGAGCCCTTAGGCTAGGCCGTTGGTGAGTAGGGAGGCGGCCTGGGCTGCCTGCTGCCTCAGGTCGCTGAGTTCAGCGCGCGACCCGGTCAGGTTAATATGCCCAATCTTGCGACCGGGCTTAACCGCCTTGCCGTAGTAGTGCACTTTAGCGGCCGGGTAGGCTTTCATGAGGGCGGGATAGACTCCAAAAATATCGTCGTTGGTTCCACCCAAGAAATTCTTCATGAGCGCCACCTCGCCCTTGATCGCGGTACTACCGAGGGGATAGTTGGCTACCGCACGGAGGTGCTGCTCAAACTGGCTGGTGACTGAGCCGTCCTGGGTCCAGTGGCCAGAGTTGTGGGGGCGCATGGCGAACTCGTTGATCAGGAAGCCGTGATCACTGCCGGGTACTTCAAAGAGCTCAACGGCCATAACGCCGGTAACACCAAGCTCGGTTGCTACCGTAACAGCGGCATCCTGGGCCTTCTGGGCTACCCGGTCACTGATGTCCGGTGCGGGGGCCATGACCTCATCGCATACGGAATTGACCTGGATAGATTCGGCTACAGCCCAGGGTTCAACCTGGCCGGCATCGTTGCGGGCTACCAGGGCAGATAGCTCCCGACTGAAAGGGACCTTTTCTTCTGCAAGCAAGGCAGAGAAATCAGTGCGCTGGGGGAGTTGCTCAAACCAGGAGGCAGATTCTTGGGCCGCCTGCTGAGCAGAATCAAGAACCATGACCCCCTTGCCGTCGTAACCGCCACGAGGAGTCTTCAGCACAAGCGGCCACCCGATGCTGTTACCAAAAGCCAGGAGCTCATCGAGGGTTCTTACCTCGGCCCAGCGCGGGTTGGGTAGCCCCAGCCGGTCAACCGCCTTACGCATCTGAATCTTGTCCTGGGCATAGACCAGGGCGGAGGGACGCGGTTGGACGTTGATTCCCTCAGAGATTAACCGTTCCAGCAAAGCCGTGGGAACGTGCTCATGGTCAAAAGTGAGAACATCAACCTCGCGGGCAAAAGCCGCCAGGGTTTCGTAGTCGCGGTAATCACCAATCGGTGCCTGCGCGACCGCCGCACGGGCACATACTCCCGAATCTTCTGCCAGAACAGTCAGGTCAAAGCCAAGTTCCGTGGCAGCAGGGGCCATCATGCGGGCCAGCTGGCCACCACCAACAACACCAATTTTGGGTCCAGTCATAGGGTAGGTCACATCCACTAGGCTACCCGTGCGCAGGGGGCTTGTAAAAGTATTCCCCACATGATGAAGCGCTTGCCTGGTATGGATGCCTGGTATGGAGATTATTCCCAGCTAATCCACCGGCACATGTAAGCAAAAAATACTCTTGAGAGCTAAGCGCCTGCTCGACAGGCTGTACTATGTGAACAGATGAGTGTCTTGCTCCCCGCCGCCAGGTACGCTATTACCTACCGTTAAGAAAACAACCGGGAAGCACTGCCAAGTAAGGGAGAAAATTGAGTTCCTTGACCCAACGTGTGCAGGTACTGTGGAAAGAACACGGTACCGAGATCCTCCAATTTTTAACCGTAGGGGGCCTTGCATTCGTTCTGAATTCCGCGGTTACTTGGTTCTTGATGCATTCAATCCTTGCAGACGGACATGCCAAGGCCAAAGTAGTCGCTGGTGTAGTAGCTACGGTCTTCTCCTGGATCGTCAACCGTATGTGGACCTTTAGGCAGAAGCGAACCGGCAACAAAACCCGTGAGGCTATCGAATTTGGCATCGTCAACGCTATTGGGATTGGTGTTGAAACATCTTGTGTGCTCTTCAGCCTCTACGTGCTTCACCTAACAAGCCCGATGGCATCCTTTATCTCAGGTACCATCATCGGTACAATCCTGGGTACTATCGTTCGCTACTTCCTCTACAAGTTCTGGGTTTTCTCCCAGAGCAAGAGCCACACCCAAGACAAGACGGTTGAAGAGGAACGCGCGGAGCTCATTGAAGAGGCAACCAAGATAATAACTGGTTCTCTGCCTGTTATTGAGCCGGATAAAGCTGGGCCCGTTCGTCGCCCAAAACTCGACTGATTCGTTCTTGGTCCCACTCGATGTGGGGGTCCAGAATAAGCACTGCGTACCCTGCGCTCAGCGCTACAAGTGCCTGAGTAAGAGAGCCCGTAGTCAAATCCCGGCTCTGTAGGCAGAGAGCAGCAGTCTCCTGCCCCAGCTGGCTGTCGAGGTTCAGCACTCGCTCTTCAAGTGCCAGCATAAGCTCCCTGTAACTGGTGCCCTCCCAGGCTTTCTCCTGCGGGTCGGGCTCAGGGAAGCCCATGTAGACATCGGGGTGCAAGCGTACCTCGGCTGCGTAGTCAAGAGCCCCTACCGGTAGCTCCCCGTTAAAGCGCGGTGCCAAGGGCTCACTGGCAAGAACCAGCCTATGCTCCGCATCTGCTTTGGCGCACTCCGCCGGATCAAAAGCCGCAAAAACCTGTGCTGGACGCTCCCCATCAAAGGTAATTTCTGCCCCCACGCGAAGAGCCGCAAGAGCCAGAATCAGGGACCGCCAGTGCAAGCGCTTAGGCAGGGCAAGAAGCTGATTGGCCTCCAGGTCGCACTCGTCTACCAGTAAGTTAGCGGTTTTAGCCACCCAATTGTTAAGAACCCTGCCTGAAAGCTCAATACGTTCACCCGGTACTGAATACCAGAGCAGAGCTGGAGTCTGCCGTTGCGACAGGGTATCTATGAAACGGGGGAAAGTGGGCCTAGCGCCCATATCTGCTGAGGTCATGCCCCTAACTTTATGCCACTTTGCGCTGAATCTTCTAGACGACCGCATCTTGCATATACCACAGAGAAACGCAAATTATTGAACAAAAATCTCGTGTAACGTGAGAAATTTTTATCTCAGCTTGACGAATAGGGCATGACACGCGTGTAATTAGGTGCAGGGAATTTTTTATGCACCGTTATAGACCGCCTGTGCGCCAGCAGGCCATAGACGGTTTATCGTACTCAGATTGTGTGCATATCAACCGGTAATCCAGGTTTACAAGACCGGTTACCATACATTCAGTCCTCTACCGGGATATGAAAGGGAAGACCATGGGCCTACATAGCCGCCTCACATACGGTGTCGCCGGGCAAAAGCCTGATCTGGCCCATCACCACAACATGCACTCCACCCAATACCTTGAAGACCAGGCCACCGCACTGATTAACAGCTCAGTCCCTACCGGGCGAGGTAAGTCAGCTAGGCCCTCTGCCGCGCATTCAGCCGATATTTTCTCCAGCGATGCCGATGCCCTATCGCTCTGGCAACAGGCCGCGGGCATCTACAGCACTGATGGCGATGAAGGGGAGCTGTCCTGGCAGGCAGATGCCCTGTGCGCCCAAACCGACCCCGAAGCCTTCTTCCCCGAAAAGGGCGGGTCGACCCGCGATGCTAAGCGGGTGTGTAGTGAGTGCCCCGTGCGTGAGGCATGCCTTGAATACGCCATGGACAACGATGAACGTTTCGGAATCTGGGGTGGCCTATCCGAGCGTGAACGTCGCCGTCTCCGCAAGCAAGCTATCTAAGAAAGAAAGGCTTGATTCATGGCATCAACTCGCCAGTGCTCACGCCAGACCTGCCAACGTGAGGCTATTTTCACCCTGACTTATGCCTACGCCCAATCCACCGCTGTGATTGGGCCGCTATCGGTGCACCGTGAGCCCCACGCCTACGACCTGTGTGAGTTCCACGCTGACCGGCTGACCGCGCCCCAGGGCTGGAGCGTCGTCCGCCTAGATGAAAGTGAAGCCTGGCAGGAAGCTAGTGAACCCCTTGGGCAGTCCTTTCCTCCTCTGCGCAGTATCTAAGCGGCAGGTACTTTAAATCTTGCGCCCCGACTTTTATCTTTTGGGGCCTGGGTAGGCTTTTACCTTTGGTGCTCCCAGCAGATTGCCAGCATTAGGGGTGGCCTGATAGAGACCTAGAAGCCTTTGATTTCAGATATGCTTTCAGGTGCACAACCTGAACAATCGCACACATATTCACCTAAGGAAGATGACCTACGTGGTAAATCCACCCTCCTCAGCTCTATCAGATCTCTTTACCCGTCGATCCTTTGTGGCCGTTGGCGCCCTGGGTACTCTAGCTCTGGCAGCTTGCTCATCACAGACTAAGCCGGTAGCAGAGGGCTCCGCATCTCCTGGAACAGCCAGCTCACCGGCTAGCACTAGCGCCGCGCCCAAGGAATTTACCGGCACCGTTGAGGTTTACCCCGCACTTGATGAGATAGAAATCAACCCCATAGAGAAGGTCAAGGTTACCTCTGCTGACTCCACCCTGACCGAGGTCACCGTCACCACCGCCGAAGGCCAAAAACTAGCTGGTGCGCTCTCTGAGGACGGTAGCAGCTGGACCTCCACCGAGAATATGCTCTTCCACAGCACCTACACCGTCAGCTGGACTGCCCAAGACGCTCAGGGAGCAAGAGGCCAAGGCGAAAGTACTTTCTCCACCGTGTCACCGGCCTACGAAGCCGATGCTCACATGAACATTGCTGACGGTGCCAGCTACGGCATCGGCCAGATTATCCAGTTCAACTTCTCAGAACCTGTCATCAATAAGGCAGAGGTAGAGAAGCGGATTACCGTTACCGGCGGCGGCGACCGAGCCGGTAAGTTCCGCTGGTACAGCGACTACATGGTGCGCTACCGCCCCGCAGATAAATGGGCCACCAACTCCACAGTGACCGTCACTATCGATATCTTCGGCCTTGACCTGGGCAAGGGCATGATCGGTAACCACACCACCACCCGCAGCTTCAAGACCTGGAACAAGCGCTACGCTCTGGCCGATAACAACACCAAAACCATCAAAATGTACGTTGACGACGTGCTGGTGCGCGAAGCTTACATCACCCTGGGCAACCCGGAGTGGCCCTCTGTTGTTGGCCAGCTCCCCATCATGGAGAAGGCTGAGAGCTACTACTTCAACCCCGGTTCCCTAGAACTCAAGAAGGGCGATGCCCACTACTATGAGCCTTTCTGGGCCTCCTGGACTTCCCGCCTGACCTCCGGTGGCGTGTTCGTTCATCAGGCCTTGCCCGGGGCCTGGTCATCGGTAGGTGCCTATAACGTCTCTCACGGTTGTATTGGGATGCTCCCCGAAGATGTCAAGTTCTTCTACGACACCTTCGGTGTCGGTGACATTGTAGAGACTATCAATACCGGCTACCTCCAGGCTGACCCCGATGACGGCTACGGCGACTGGAACATTCCTTTCGAAAATTACGATGACGAAGCATGGGTGGGTAACTGGTAAAAACCGGTTCTCTGCCCGCTCCTGAAAAACTCCCGCCTGTTTCAATCAGGCGGGAGTTTTTGTTCCCACAGCGTAAGATACTAGAGCAGAGATACTAACCCCGTGTGAGGAACCATGGCAATAGAACCTAACCACAACACCCCTGAAGGCGCAGAGACAACCCGCGAATGGGAAAAATTACTCCCCGCCGTTAAAAAGAGCGCCGGTACACCAGCTACTGTTACCCGGTCTTCGGCCCCCTCAGCGGCAGGGAAGGAAGCCGAGCCGGTCACTGACCCAGCGCCGTGGACTGCGCCTCTGGAACCGGTTGTTACAGAACCCGCTGCTGTATCTGCTGCTCCGGTTGCTCGTGCTTCTCAGGCTAGGGACGCTGCAGAGCCGGTGGTAGGCACCGAATCTCCCCAGCTCCGGGCCCGGAAAACTCAGAAGAAAGCTACAGAAAAACCGCGTTTTCTGGTGCTCCGCCGACTGATCATCACCCTGTCCGTCCCTCTTATTACCCTGATGCTGGCTGTACGCTTTGTAGCCAGCTCTGCCTTCCTGTGGGCTGAATACCACCGCCCCGGGTTCCCCGCTGACACCTACGGCTTTGACACTGCTGAGCGCATGCGCCTGGGCTCTTATGGGCTGGACTATATCCTCAACCTGGCACCGGAATCCTACCTGGCCGATATCCAGACCGGGGGAGTTGCCGCCTTCCTGCCGACCGAGGTTGAGCACATGACTGACGTCAAACGGGTCATTCTCTGCTCCCTGACCTTGGCCGCTCTGATGCTGGTGGCCGCCCTACTTTCAGCCCGCACTCTGCCCACCAAAGCACCCGGTCTGGTGCGCTCGAGCCTCTTTACCGGCAGCTTGCTGACCCTGCTACTCGCTACCGCTCTGGGCGTCTCTGGAATCCTGGGCTGGGAATCCTTCTTCACTACTTTCCACCAGGTCTTCTTCCCCCAGGGAAACTGGCAGTTCCGTATGTCTGACACCCTGATTCGTCTCTACCCGCCTCAGTTCTGGCTAGATGCCGCTCTGACCTCCGGCATTATTGTTCTGCTGGTAACGCTTGTGCTTCTGGTCAGTACCTGGCCCACCGCCCGCCGCAGGCAAGAGGCTCTCAAACGTCGTGCTGCCAACCAGAAAGCCTAGAGACCAGGCCCCTCCTAGATCCAACCGTCAAACCACATGCGCTCGCGCCACTCGGTATAGGGCACGGTCTGCGCCGTCCAAATAGGCCAGTAGTAGGTAGAGACCAGGAGAACAAAGACCACGAAGACCCCAACCAAAGCCAAGCCCAGCTTGCGTCGGCGGACGGTATCGCCAGAACGTCCTAAGGCCAGACCCAGAACACCTGCCAGCATAAGAATAAGGTAGGGCTCAAAAGAGAGCGCATAGAAGTAGAACATGGTGCGCGTAGGGTAGGCAAACCAGGGGAAGTAGCCCACCGCAAAAACCGCAAAGAGAGCACCGAACCGCCAGTCGCGGCGAATCAGAAAAATAACCAGGGAGAACACGCCAACCACAAGGAAGCTCCACCAGATAGCCGGGTTGCCAATGTTCAAGATAGCCTGCGAGCAGGAATCTACAGTACAACCGTCAGTACCCATCTTGGGGGACTCGTAGTAGTAGCTGGTAGGCCGCCCCAGAATGAGCCACTGCCAGGCCGGTGAAGCATAGGTATGCGGGGAATCCAGCCCCGAGTGGAAGGCATAGGCTGAGCGGTGGTATTCCCACAGCGAGCGCAGGGACTGCGGTAGCCACAGAACACCCTCACCAGGGTGCTCCTGCGCCCAGTGACGGTCGTAGGCATCCTGTGAGGCAAACCAGCCGCTCCAGGTAGCCAGGTAGGTGACCAGACCTACCCCAATAAGCGAGAAGAAGGCCCGAATACCGTCGCGCAGGAAACCGGCCAGGTACCAGCGCCTGATACCGGCTATACGGCGGGCGTTGGCATCCCAGAAGACGGTCATCAGACCGAAGATAGCGATAAAAAAGAGGGCGTTCCACTTAACACCGACTGCTAGGCCCGCGCAGATACCGGCAATTAATCTCCAGGAGCGCAAGCCCAGTGTGGGGCCGTAGACCATGAGGCTATCCGGCGGGGTGCCCCCGTTAGCGGTGGCGGCTTCTGCCAGCCGTGAGGCTAGCCTGCGCCTGCCCTGGTAGCGGTCCAGAAGCAGGGCAACAAAGGTGGCTAGGAGCCAGAACATCAAGAAAATATCGAGCAGAGCAAACCGAGACTGCACCAGGTGAAGTCCGTCCACCGAAATCAGTAAACCGGCCAGCGAAGCCACCGTTACCGAACGGAAGAGCAGCCACCCCGCCAGCATGACCAACCCCACCGACAGGGTACCGGTAAGAGCCGCAGCAAAACGCCAACCCAGGGGATTATCGTCCCCAAAGACCGCCATGCCCAGTGCAATCATCCACTTGCCAACCGGCGGGTGAACCACATACTCCGGGGTCTCCAAAATACCGCTGGGGGCACCGGCTACAAAGCTGTCGTTAGCACCCTCAACCCAGTTGCGCTCATACCCAAAATGCAAGAGGGAATAGCCGTCTTTAGCGTAGTAGGTTTCATCGAACACAATAGCGTTCGGGTTTGAAAGGTTTACAAAACGCATCAGCCCCGCCAGGATCAGTACCAGCAGGGGAGCTAGCCACCCTCGGCGCGGGAAAGTAAGGGCTGTAACAGCCAGGCGGGCCCGCAAAGCGGACTCGCTAAAGGCTTCGGGTAGGGAAAGGACGGCGTTGGTTGGGTTTGCTTTCACCTAAGCAATGGTAATTGATTGGCCCGCCACATGGTTCGAGCCAACCTGAGATAGTAGGGTTAAAAGCTATGGAATCTTCCCCACAGCCTACAGCCCAGACCGAGACAAGCAGCGGTGCCCTCATACTGGGCGCTACCCCTATCGGCAATCTGGGCGATGCTAGCCACCGCCTGCGCCAAGCCCTGGCAACTGCAGATATCCTTGCCGTTGAAGACAGCCGCACCCTGCGTAAACTGGCCTCCGGGCTGGGCGTTACCACCCGGGGGCGTGTGCTGGTCAACCACGACCACAACGAAACCGAACGGGCTAGACAGATTGTGCAGGCTGTGGCCGATGGGCAGACAGTCCTCCTCATGTCCGATGCCGGTATGCCTGCAGTTTCTGACCCCGGCTATGTAGCCGCTGCCGCTGTAGCCCAAGCAGGCCTGACCGTCACCGCTCTCCCCGGGCCCTCAGCTATGGTGACTGCCCTGGCCCTATCTGGCCTGCCGTCTGGGCGCTTTACCTTTGAGGGCTTCCTGGCGCGTAAAGGTTCTGACCGCTCCCGCAGGCTGACCTCTTTGGTAGCAGAAGAGCGCACCATGGTCTTCTACGAGTCGCCCCACAGGCTGGCTGCGACCCTCAAAGACTTTGCTAAGAACTTTGGGGAGCAACGCCGGGCGGCGGTCTGCCGGGAACTGACCAAACTTCACGAAGAGATAGCCCGAGGAACCCTGGCAGAGCTGATTGAGTGGAGCGAATCCAAGCAGATGCGCGGTGAAATCGTGATTGTGCTTGAAGGCGCGGGCGCTCCTGAGGCTGCGCAGGCTGAAGACCTGACCGACCTTGTCCTTGAAATGACCGAGGGTGGTATCCGCCTGAAAGCGGCCTGCGCCCAGGTGGCCGAAGCGCACGGGGTCTCCAAACGCGACCTCTACCAGGCAGTTCTCGATCTTAAAAACCAGGAAAGCTAAAAACCATGTGCACCAGTGACCATAGCCTGAGCCCCGAAGAACTCACCCAGTTAGCTGAGCGTTTTGCCGCCCTCTTGCCCGATAGGCAGGAGCAGGGAGTTAGTATCTTTGAGAACCCGCCCAGAATCTATGAGGGCGAAATACCCCCGGCCTACCGGGCAGAACACTACCGGGTGGAGGGCGAAGCCAGCGGTGAGGGCACCCGTCGCCGCGGTACCACCGGGGAAGACGGCCGCCGTCGTAACCTAACCTTTCCGCCCGCCCCCGCGCCCCTACCCTACGCAATCGTGGATAATCACACTCACATGGACCTGCTCGATGGAGAGGTAGCCATTACCGCCCGTGATGCTCTGGACACCGGTGAGGCTCTGGGCATTGGTGCTATCGTGCAGGTGGGTTGCGATGTTTCCAGCTCTCTCTATGCCGTGAGCATGGCCCAGGCTGACCCCCGCGTTCTAGCCGCTGTAGCCCTGCACCCCAACGAAGCACCCAAACTGGCCGAGGCCGGGCAGCTCGAAGCCGCCCTGGCCGTCATCAACACCCTGGCCGCTGACCCCCGCGTCCGTGCCCTGGGCGAAACCGGGTTGGACTACTTCCGCACCGGTAAAGATGGCCGTCAGGCCCAGGAGGACTCCTTCCGTACCCATATCCGTATGGCTAAAAAACACGGTAAGGCACTCCAGATTCATGACCGCGATGCCCACGACGATGTTGTGCGGGTTCTGCTGGATGAGGGCGCACCCGAGACGGTGATTTTCCACTGCTACTCCGGTGGGCCAGAACTGGCGCGAATCTGCAATGAGCGGGGCTGGTATATGAGCTTTGCTGGGACCGTAACCTTTAAGAACTCACGGGATATCCAGGAGTCGCTGAGCATGGCTCGCCGTGAGCTGATTCTGGCAGAAACCGATGCGCCTTTCCTGACCCCGCACCCCTTCCGGGGCCGCCCCAATGCCAGCTACATGACCAACTACACGGTGCGGTATATGGCCGCGCACCTAGACCGCGATCTCGAAGAGTTGTGCCGCGATATTAGGGCTAACTCACTGGCCGCTTACGGTAGCTGGGGTATCGAGGGCTTCTAGGGTTTTGCGCCCTTCAAGGACTGGGACTAGCAGATACAGCAAAGCCCAGAAAACTGGTAGAGAGTGAATGAGAGCCAATGAATTAGGCCATTCATTCCCTCCCCAGTTATAGCCCCCAAACCATACGGCGAAAGGCATGGAGAAAAGTAAGGTGCCGGTGGCCGCCAGGTAGAGGTAGCTACTCTGCCTGCGGGCCAGCCCGTAGAGGGTAGCAAAGATGATGAAGATAACGAACCAGACCCAGTGGTGGGTCCAGGAGATGGGGGAGAGTAGTAGCCCCAGCGCCGCAACCGCGCTGGCGGCCCCCAGGTACTGGCCCCGCCGGGCTAGGGAACGTGCTGCGAGGTAGGAAAGCACCAGAGCGGATACAGCAGAGATGACAAAGAGAACTGCTGCAATACCTGTGGGGAAGAGCATGGCCCAGGTGCCCAGTAGGTTGTAGTTGAGCGCTCCGGTGATGCTCCCTACCCGCCCGGATTCGAAGATCTTTTCAGTAAAGTATTCGCGGGCGATCTCAAAATCAACCGCGAAGCTGAGCACGATGCTGGCCAGGCCAGTGCCTACAAAGCGGGCGAGTGATTTCCAGTCGCGGGTTGCCAGAAAGAGCAGACCAAAGACAGCCGGGGTGAGCTTGATGCAGGCGGTGATGGCAATCAGGATTCCGTGCCAGCGGGTGTTCTTCAGGTAGATAACGTCGGTCAGAATGAGTAGGACCAAGAAGAGGTTAATCTGCCCCAGCTCCATGTTAAAGCTGATGGGGAAGAACTTGAGCAGCAGAGGAGTGAGCCACAAACCTGCCGCCAGAGCTGGGCGCTTGCTGACTCCCATACCCCGGCAACTCAGGTAGACCAGGCTAACCAGAGCCGCCACGTTGCAGATGAGGAAGATCGGCCCGGCTGTTTGGGCATTGGTCAGCAGAACAAAGGGCGTAAAGACCAGGGCGGCAAAGGGCGGGTAGGTGAAGCCGTAGACCTCCTCGGGCGGTAAGGCCCAGTCATAGAGCCTGCCGGTTTCCAGCCAGTGAGCTACCCCGCCGTAGTAGACCTGAAGGTCAAAGAAGTGCCGGGCCTGCATTTTCTCGTCCCAGAGGAAGGGATAGATACTGAGCACTGTGAGAGCCAGGGCTGTGGCTAAGGCCCATCTGCTGGTGAGCGCCCGCGCAAGGCTTACGCCGATGCTCGGTAGGGTTGGCTCAGCGGGACGATTGGGCATAGCAACCTCTGGGTGTGGGAAAGCAAGTACGGTCAATGATTTTACCGGCTTACCGGGCTAAAGGCTCCGAGCCAGTGAGCGGTGTGGCTTACCCGGGGTAAGTGGTTTCCCTGTGGAGTTTACCTGTGGGGTCTCTCTAAGTTGCGATACCGCTAGACTGGAGGGATGACTGAACAGCAACTACTTGGCCCCCACCAAATCCGCGACCTGGCCGACCGCTTAGGCATCCGTCCCACCAAGACCCTGGGGCAGAACTTTGTGATTGACCCCAACACCATTCGTCGTATTATTGCGGCGGCCAATATCGGCCCCGACGAGACGGTGGTGGAGATTGGCCCCGGCCTGGGTTCCTTAACCCTGGGCATACTGGATGCCGCCAAGGATATGGTCGCTGTAGAGATCGACCCGCCCCTGGCCCAAGAGCTCCCAACAACTATTGCCGCTATGCGCCCCGGCTCCGAGAGCCGGATCGATGTAGTACTTTCCGATGCTATGAGAGTGACCGAGCTACCCCGCAGGCCCAGCGCCCTGGTGGCTAACCTGCCCTACAACGTCGCTGTGCCTGTTCTGCTTCACATGTTTGCGACTTTCCCCTCTATTGAACATGCTTTGGTCATGGTTCAGGATGAGGTAGCTGACCGCCTATCGGCTCAGCCCGGCTCTAAAATTTACGGTGTACCGAGTGTGAAAGCCAACTGGTTTGCTGAGGTCTCTAAGGCCGGTGTTATTGGTACCAATGTTTTCTGGCCTGCCCCCAAGATCAAGTCCGGGTTGGTATCCTTCAAACGCCGCAAAGAGTTACTGTCTGACCTGCCGCGTGAGGAAGTTTTCGCTATTGTCGATGCCGCTTTTGCTCAGCGTCGTAAGACCCTGCGGGCCGCGCTTGCGAGCTGGGCGGGTTCTGCTGCTCGTGCCGGGGCTGTGCTTGAGGCCGCAGAGATTGACCCGCAAGAGCGCGGTGAAAAGCTGGATATCCACGACTACATCAAGATTGCCCAAGCGGCGCGGCAGGTACCCGCAGAGGGTTTCTCGGTCTCTACCGGTGGTGAGCAATGACCGTGCTGAGCTGCTCTGCAACTGCCCCCGGCAAGGTTAATCTGTATTTTGCAGTAGGACCTCTGCGCGCTGATGGCTACCACGAGGTAGCTTCTCTATACGCAGCGGTAGATGTTCTAGAGCGGGTAACCGTTCGTTCCGCTAAGGCCCCGGGTATTACCCAGTCTTTGAGCGTAACTCCCGGCTCACCCGTGGCAGAGCAGGTGGCTGCTGGTACTTTTGACCCGGCCCTGGTCCCGCTGGATGCCAGTAACCTAGCCTACCGGGGAGCTTTGGCCGTGCTCCAAGAGCAGGGACTCAGGCTGCAAGATATCTCGGTGGAAGTCCACATTGAGAAGGCGGTGCCGGTGGCCGGTGGCATGGGAGGCGGTTCAGCTGATGCGGCGGCCGCCATGAAAGCTATGAACGCCTATCTGGTGCAGGCAGACCTGGTGCAGGATTCTGTTCCCCGGGAGCGTCTGCTGGAGCTAGCGGCCTCTCTAGGGGCGGATGTGCCCTTTGCCCTGCTTGGCGGTTTAGCCGTGGGGTTGGGCCTGGGGGAGAAGCTCACCCCTCTTGAAGTGCCGGAAGCTACAGAGCAGCTTTGCTTTGGCTTCTACCCTGCTTCGGCGGGCTTATCGACACCTGCGGTTTTCCGTGAACTGGACGCGGGCAGGGAAGCCGGGCGCTACCCGGCACCGGACCCTGTTCTGGAGGTACCTGCTACCCTGATTGAGGCCTTGACATCACAAGCTCCCTTGGCTGAGCGTCTTCCCATCATTTCGAGCTTACTCCGCAATGACCTAGCCGCACCCGCTAGCAGTCTTCTGCCCGAACTCCAATCAACCCTGGAGCGGCTAGCCCACCAACCGGGTGTAGCTGCCAGCTTCGTGTCCGGCTCCGGGCCAACCGTAGTCTATATCTCACCAGATAAAGCATAAGGGAATTACTTAAGCTTGAGCAGATAGAGTATAATTATTAGGAAAGAATTATGCATAAAACAAACAAAGCGGGGGGAATGTTAACTAAGTTACGCAATCTATTTTATCTAGTTGAATTCCCAGTAAGAGCTAAAATATCCCTCTCTGTAGTGGGTGCTTTTTTTGTTTCATTGCTGGAGATTCTAGGGGTGCTTGGAACTTATCCATTATTATTGCTTGCGTCCGGTCAAAGTTTAGATAATCCTATCCTTGAAAAGTTTTCTAGCTTTGCCGGGACAAACGATAGGCAGCTTCTTATTATCTACACGGCAGTTGGTGTTATCGGGGCTTTCATAGCCAAGGCTCTCTTTACCATATCTTTCCGTTGGTGGCAGATTGGCTTTATAAATAGCATGGAAAAGAGTGCTCGGGTTTCATTGTTGCGCTACTACCTTGATGCGCCCTATCAGGACCACAAGCGCCGGGATTTGTCACAAATACACACAAGACTCGCCACATCGGTGAGCCAAGCCTACAGCCAAGCAATTTTGGGCACCACCAGTCTTCTGACAAGTTTACTGACAATTGCGATGATGGTTGTGGTAACTTTTATTATTTCCCCCCAGGTAGCACTGATTGCTTTTACAATTTTTGCTGGTTTTGGATACTTGATCCCATTCTTGCTTCGCAGGAGACTCACTCAGATTAGCAAGAACCTAATAGAGGCAGACTACGTGTCCTGGTATGCCTCAATGCCTGCACTTGAAGCGTTCAGAGAAATGAGACTCTTTGATGTCTCTCAGAGATTTGTCAGAAGGTACGAATCCGGCGCCGATATGCGTGCTCAAGCTAATAGGCAGCAGGGCGTCATCGGCGAACTGCCAAAGAATATTATGGAGATCGTGTTCATTATGAGCATTGCCGGTTTAGCTACGTTCATGTTTGCCACGAGGGATCAAGCAGAAGCCGTTGCCATTATGGGTGTTTTCAGCGTTGCCGCTGTAAGAGTTCTTCCGGCCATTAATTCTGCTATAGCTTCTCTTAATATTGTTAGAGTCGGTACTCACGGGGTTGATGTTCTTAATAAGGAAGTATCCTATTTTAAGAAAATGCAAAGATACTCCGAATTTCCCATGTCAGGAGATTCGTTCTCTGGAGATATTCAAATCGATAACGTTACCTTCAAGTATGAAGAAAATGGTCCAGCTGTTTTGGATAAGGTATCGATTCAAATACCAGAATTCAAGACTGTAGCTTTTGTAGGTTCTAGCGGATCTGGAAAATCAACGCTGGTAGATATCGTTTTAGGCATGCTTGTTCCATCGCAAGGTTCCTTGCTATGTGGGGGTAAACCTGTCATGGAGGACCTTAAAGGCTGGCAATCGCAACTGGCTGTTGTACCACAGTCAGTTTATGTTCTACCTGGATCGCTGAAGGTCAACGTTGCATTTGGTTTAGACCCAGACGAAATTAATGATGCACAAGTAATAAGAGCTTTGGAGCTTGCGCAATTAGGTGATCTGGTCGATTCATTGCCTAACGGAATTGAAGAAGATCTAGGGCAAGATGGCAGCCGACTTTCTGGTGGACAAAGACAGCGTTTAGGGATAGCTAGGGCTCTATATCGTAACCCCAGTTTATTGGTTTTAGATGAAGCAACCTCAGCTCTAGACAATAAAACTGAGCATAAAATTACTAAAACAATCGAGAGTTTAGCTGGCGAGATGACAATTATTATGGTGGCTCACAGGTTGTCTACAATTAAGAAAGCAGACATTATATATTATATGAAAGATGGACGGGTAGTTAACCAGGGAAGTTTTAGTGAGCTAACCAAAACTAATTCCGAGTTTAAAGAGCTTGTAGAGTTAGGAAAATTATGAGTAGTTATCCGGTAGTGATTATATCCCCGCTGGTTCCAAAGCCAGAACCAACCAGCGCTGGTGAGCGGCTCGTAAGAGAGCTCTATTTCTCTCTTGTAAAGAATGGGCATAAACCAATTGTTATCGCTCCGACTCCAACTAGATCTTTAGACTGTCAGTATGATGTAAATTATCATTTTGTCCCTGTAAATCGTAACAACTTGTTATTAAGAATTCGTGATCGTGTAGGCACTTGGACACCAAATTATGAATTTTTGCTAGCTATTAAGAGCGATAAAAGGGCTCGGCATCTAATACGGAATGCATCCATCATCGATCTTCAATGGTCAACTAACATCTTGTTGGGAAGTTCTATTAAAAAGATGAATCCCTCAGCAAAGTTGATTGGAACGTTTCATGACATCAATTCACAACGCCTGGTCCGGAGGGCAACTGAGGAAGAGCAAAAGATTAAATCATTAATTTGGTCGGCACAAGCAAAGATATCCAAGCACTTAGATAGGGCTACAGCTAAATATCTGCAAACTGCTGTGGTGCTCTCGGAGAAGGACCGCAATCTTCTCAGCTACAAAAGATGCGACAGGGATAAGATTGAAACGGTTTTACCCCCCGTCTATTTGAATACGAATTTACCTGAGGTGCGCAGACCTAGCGAAAAAGAAATTATCTTTGTGGGGACCATGTATCGATGGGAAAATGAGGATGCGGTCAGATGGTTTGTTAAAAAAGTGCTGCCTTTGGTTTGGGCGAAAGATCCTGAGATAAATTTCAAAGTGATCGGTTCAAGCCCCTCTAAAACCCTCGTGGACTCAATCGCAGCCCCCCGAGTTGAATTTATGGGGTTCGTTGAAGACTTAGAGCCCACCTACTCTAAGGCTACCCTGGTAGTGGCGCCAATTAGGTTGGGGAGCGGTGTTAAGTTTAAGACCCTCGATGCCATTTTGCGTGGTGTCCCAGTAGTTTCGACCACTGCAGGGGCGGAGGGGATTGCAAACATCGAATGGATTACAGAAATTGCCAACAGTCCGGAAAAATTTGCTGAGGCTATTCTAGCTATAGTTGAGAACCCTGAGAGATATTCTGAAAAGGTTCGTTTTGCTAGGAATGAGGCATCTTCGACTTATTCCCAAGAAAAGTACCTGTGTAAAGTTAATGAAATATATGGTGCAGAAAATGTCTTTTAAGTTCTCAGTGGTGATTCCTACCTATAATGCAGAAAGTTTTATTGAGGAGCAGCTTCAAGCTGTATGGGGTGGTACATTAAAGCCTGATCAGATAATTATCTCGAATAACGGGTCAACAGATAATACTTGTTCTGTAGTACAAAAACTTCAACTTACTATTCCGGTCTTAGAAATAGTTGATTCTTCCGCCATGCAGGGTGTTAACTACGCCCGAAATGTAGGTATAATTCATGCCCGTCATGAACATGTTCTAATATGTGATGCCGATGATATTGTTGCTTCCACCTGGGCTCAAAAAATGATCGCCTCCCTCAGCGCATATGATTTGGTGGGTAGTGGTCATCAGGAACTGGTCTATAGCGATAAATTATCTACTTATGTTCAAGAGCGAGTTGTCATCGACCAACCAAAGGTTTTTGCTAATCAAAAATATCTTTTAGGGGGAAATCTAGCCCTGAGGAAGACTGTTTTTGAAACTCTTGGCGGTTTTGACTGTTCTTACCGTGGTGGTCACGATGAGGTTGACTTTTGTCTACGCGCCTCCCGTCTCGGCTACACCCAGGGGTGGATTTCAGAGCCTCTGATACAGTATCGGCAACGTGTCAGCGATAAAGCTTTGTTTAAGCAATTTTATAACTATGGCAGGACTTGGGTTCAGCTTGCTCTTAATTTTTCTCCGGATTTTAATGAGTATATCCCGAGTTTCAAGCTCATGGCGCGTAAGCTGGCAGTTACTTTAAGGGAATATTTACTATCACGCGATAAATCACGAGCGCGTCTCCAGCAACTATCCTGGGACTTGGGACGTCTCTATGGGGTTTTCGTTTATAGGTCATTAGGTCAAAAGCCGGATAGGGTGCTGGTCGATCGCTGAAATTATAGAGGCAATATATTTTGCCCTGACTAATGGACCGTGCGTTGAAAATATGACATCTAAAATCTCTTCCCGTACCGCCTGAGCTCTCTGTTGAGACTTGCCGGCACTCTTCTGCCGGAACTCCGATCAACCCTGAAGCGGCTAGCCCACCAACCGGGTGTAGCTGCCAGCTTTGTGTCCGGCTCCGGTCCAACCGTTGTAAGCATCCGTGGAAGAACGAGAGCCACAGGCTAAGAAGCGCTTGAAGTCTTAGATTCTATAAATCTGCTTCATGCTTACGTTGTAGGCGTATCTTTGAGATCACAAGGGTGATCCAAGAAGCGATAAGGAGCGGCTGGAGCACTAGGTTAATGTTTTGCGGTGTCAGGGCAATATTAAAGAAAGCTGCTGTGTTTTCTGGGGTGTCTACAAAAGAGAATGCGTTTTTAAGTCCGTCAAAAATAAACTGATAGACAGCAAGATAAATGGTTAGCCACTGTATGAAGTATTCAGATATTTCAATTTCTTTCATGTCAGGGCTATGCCGAGGAAATCTTTCAAAAAATTTTGCCCTAACCCAAAAGTGGACAATAGCTGTTATGAGAATAAGTATTGCGATCCCTAGCAAAAAGTTTCCGCCATCAAACTTATAGCTACTGAAACCCACGTTCAGCATGTCGTCTTCAAGCGGTACTGGGGCAGCCGGGTCCTGTGTACACCAGGTGTAGAGCGCAAGACCAGCCAAAAGAATTATAATCTGCCCGCTGAGAATCAAAGCTGAGGTCACTAAAATAATCAGCATATGGGCCAGAACCGTGATAAATGAATAATCATCATTGGAATCCCGAAATTTTTTGGGATTCGAGAGTCTGCCCACCAGGTAGAGCAAGGATAGTAATACTATTAACTGAATTACGAACGTCATGAAGTCATCAACCTAAACCAAAATTACTAGTAGCGGAAACCAGGGGGATAAGACCTCAAGAGGTTAAGGGATGCAGTTTTCAAGAAATGCCCTGGCGGAAAGTCCATCAACCTTTAGGGGCCCTCCAATTGGCTCCTGGCCAGTACTAATTCCCCTCAACCCTATCCGCAAGTTCTAGCCAGCGCATTTCTAGTTCTTCGACCTCGTTCTGGATTGCCTCTTGCTGGGCGCCCAGCTCCGCCAGACCGGTGTAGTCAGACTGGTCGTGAACCGTCATTTTCTCAGCCAGCTTCTGCCTCTGCTCGGCCAGTTTGGTGAGCTTACGGTCAATCTGGTTGATTTCCTTCTGGGCGGCCCTCAGCTCTGCGCCGCCCACCTTAGAAGCGCTTTCTGCAGACCCCTGCTTACCTAGGGGCGACGAATCAAGGGCAGTCTGGGCAGGGTGAGCCGCCGCCTGTGCCGACATGAGCAGATACTGGTCAATCCCACCGGGCAGGTGTGTGAACCTGCCGTCAAAGAGGGCGTACTGCTGGTCGGTGACTCGCTCCATTAGGTAGCGGTCGTGCGAGACTACCAGCAAGGTGCCGGGCCAGGTATCAAGAAGATCCTCCATAGCTGCCAGCATGTCCGTGTCCAGGTCGTTGGAGGGCTCATCAAGAATGAGTACGTTGGGTTCATCCAACAAAATGAGCAGCAGCTGCAGGCGGCGCTTCTGCCCACCCGAAAGATCCTTCACCGGGGTTGAAAGCTGAGCAGAGGTAAAGCCGAGCCGTTCAAGAAGCTGGCCGGGAGTCATCTCCTTACCACCGGTCACATAGGTGCTGCGCTTGCGCCCAATGACATCGGAAACCCGCTCGTGAGCCACTTCTGTGAGCTCATCGAGTTGCTGGGTCAGGGTAGCCACCTTGACCGTCTTACCGTGCTTGACCCGGCCACGGGTCGGTTGCACAGCACGGGTGATCAGACCCAGCAGAGTCGACTTACCGGCCCCATTGACGCCCATAATGCCGGTGCGCTCACCTGGGGCTATCCTCCAGGTGACCTTTTTGAGGACATCCTTGGTGCGGGTTGGGTCTTGGGTATCGGGGTAGCTAACATCCACATCCTCAATATCGACCACGTCCTTGCCCAGGCGTGCTACCGCCATCTGGGAGAGCTCCACAGTGTTGCGGACCGGGGGGACATCAGCAATGAGAGCATTGGCCGCATCGATACGGAACTTGGGCTTGGAGGTGCGGGCCGGGGCGCCGCGACGCAACCAGGCCAGTTCCTTGCGCATCAGGTTCTGGCGTTTAGCTTCGGCAGTTGCGGCCTGACGGTCGCGTTCAAGGCGCTGAAGGATGTAGGCGGCGTAGCCACCTTCGAAGGGTTCTACCAGGCCGTCGTGGACTTCCCAGGTGCCGGTGCAGATTTCATCCAGGAACCAGCGGTCGTGGGTGACTGTCAGCAGCCCCCCGGCATTCTTGGGCCAGCGGTTTTTGAGGTGCTGGGCTAGCCAGGTAATGGCTTCAACATCGAGGTGGTTGGTGGGCTCATCGAGCATGAGTACATCCCAGTCACCGGCTAGCAGCGCTGCAAGGGCTACGCGTCGGCGTTGACCGCCTGAGAGTGACTCAACTGGCCCATTCCAGTTCAGGTCAGAGACCAGGCCGGCGATGACGTCGCGTACCTTGGGGTCAGATGCCCACTCGTATTCGGGGGTATCGCCCACAATTGCCTGGCCCACGGTCAGGGTGTTGTCCAGGATATCAGCCTGGTCAAGGTAGCCAATTCGTGTGCCCGAGCGCACTGTGACCTTGCCGGAATCTGGGGCCAAGCGCCCGCCCAGTAGGGAAAGCAGAGTGGATTTACCGTCACCGTTGCGGCCCACGATGCCGATGCGGTCACCCTCGTTGAGGCCTACGGTGATGCCCTCAAAGATAGTGCGGGTAGGAAATTCGATATGCAGCTCTTCGCCGCCCAGTAAATGTGCCACCACACTAGGCTACAGCCTTAGGGAACATGAGGAGGTAAAAATAAGGAAAACAGCATGCGGGTATTGGGCTAGATCCCCAGAGTGTTAGCCCACCACCAAGCTGTGATTTGCAGGTAGAATCTCTATGGGCGGCAGGTGTCTTGCCTAAACAAGAGAGATTGAGCGGAGTGCAATGATAAGTTTTGGGGTTTCCTCGCTACTGAGAAAAGTGGGGGATCGAACAGATCCTGAACCGGATCATGCAGATACAAAAAAAGAGGTCTTGTTCGTCTGTACCGGTAATATAGCCCGTTCCGCCAGTGCCCAATATCTGGCAGAGGCAATGCTAGAGGATGGCTCTACTTGGACTTTTAATAGTGCCGGTACCGGTGCAATGGTCGGGGCAGGGGTTGCCCGCCATATTGATATCGAACTCGCTCAACGTGGTGCTCAGTACGATCAGCACCTTGCCAAACAAATCACGGAACGCCTGGTCAGAGAGTCAGCTCTTGTGCTGGTCATGGAGAAAGAGCACCTGGACTGGATCGTGCATGAATGGCCCCAGTACCGTTCAAAGGTTCACCTGCTATGCCAGATGGCCAGGGTGCAGAAGCAAGCAGGCAAGCGCGTTGACCCGGTAGCTTTCATGATGCAGTATGACGAAGAACCTCTTGCCCAAGACGAGGTTGCTGATCCTTACCTGCGTGGACCAGAGGCCGCCAAGGTAGCTGTCCAGCGAATTCAAGAAGCACTGGATATTGTCGTGCCCTGGCTAGGGAATTAGCAATTTATCAGCTACCCGGTAGCTTTCAGAAAGTTCTTATTTAGCACCCTAACTTTATCTTTGCTACTATGGTCTAAGTCTGCTCCTGCTCAACCCAGCATGGGACTGAGCTAGGGCAGCCCTATTCCGCCATGGTGTAATTGGCAACACAGCGGCCTTTGGAGCCGTTATTCAAGGTTCGAGTCCTTGTGGCGGAGCTCAACCACCCCGGTGCCTTCATGGCATATTTTTGGGGTATCACTCACTTGAGGAGTTCCATACAGTGACAGTAGTTACATCAGCCCCATCTGCCGTGATCGTTCTGGCTGCGGGGGCCGGAACCCGTATGAAGTCATCAACTCCCAAGGTTATGCACCCTATCGGTGGTCGCTCCATGGTGGAGCACGCTGTTGCCGTGGCGCGGGAACTTGAACCCAAGAACCTTGCCGTTGTTGTACGTCACCAGCGTGACAAGGTGGCTGAGCATGTCACCGCCTTTGATGAGCAGGTCACCATCATCGATCAGGACGAGATTCCCGGAACCGGCCGCGCTGTAGAGGTCGGCCTGCTGGGCCTTGATTCCGAAGTGGGTCAGGTAGAGGGCACAGTTGTTGTCACCTACGGCGATGTTCCCCTGCTGAAGACCGAAAGTCTGCGTAAGCTGATCGCTTTTCACGAAGAAGGCAAAAACGCTGTCACTGTTCTGACGACACACCTTGAGGAGCCCGGCTCCTACGGCCGTATCGTCCGCAACGAATCAGGCGAAGTCACTGCTATCGTTGAAGCTAAAGATGCCACCCCTGAACAGCTTGCCATCACCGAGATTAATTCTGGTATTTATGCTTTCGATGCCACTGTTCTGCGTAACTCGCTAACCCGCGTCACCACCGATAACGCTCAGGGCGAGAAGTACATTACCGATGTCCTATCCATTGCTCGCGAAGACGGCCACCGCACCTCGGCACTCGATATCGAGGACCGCTGGGAGGTAGAAGGCGCTAATGACCGTGTTCAGCTGGCTCAGCTGGGTCGCAAACTCAACGACCGCATTACTCATGGCCACATGGTCGGTGGTGTCACCATTGTTGACCCAGAGAGCACATGGATTGATGTCACCGTAACCATCGAGAACGATGTCACCATTCTTCCCGGCACGCACCTCAAGGGAACCACCCACATCGCTACCGGCTCCGTGATTGGCCCAGACACCACGCTCACCAACGTCAAGGTAGGGGAGAAGGTCACTATTTCACGCACCGAAGGCTACGACTCAGAAATTGCAGACGGTGCAAGTGTTGGCCCCTTCGCCTACCTGCGCCCCGGCACCAAGCTCGGTGTCAAGGGTAAGATCGGTACTTTCGTGGAAACCAAGAACGCAGAGATCGGTGCCGGATCTAAGCTCCCCCACCTGTCCTATGCTGGCGACGTCACCATCGGTGAGAACTCCAATATTGGAGCCGCTTCAGTGTTCGTTAACTATGATGGTGTGAATAAGTCCCGCTCAACCGTGGGAAGTAACGTTCGCATGGGTTCAGACAACATGTATGTTGCTCCCGTAAACATTGGTGACGGGGCGTATTCTGGTGCTGGAACCGTTATCCGCAAGGACGTACCCGCTGGGGCTCTTGCCATCAACGAAGCTCCCCAACGCAATATCGAGCGCTGGGTCATTGAAAAACGCGCTGGAACAGAGGCTGCCCAAGCCGCCGAGTCGGCTTTGGCGCAGCAGTCGGCACAGCCTGAAAAGGAAAGCGATAAGCAGTAATGACTGAGATTACGAATCCGGGCGAAAAGAAGATGGCCTTGGTCTCCGGGCGTGCCCACCCCGAACTGGCTGAGCAGATTGCTGCTGAGCTAGGAAACGAGGTTCTTCCCTCATCTGCCTACACTTTTGCTAATGGGGAAACCTACGTCCGATTCAACGAATCGGTACGCGGTAAAGATGCTTTCGTGATTCAGTCTCACCCGGCACCCATTAACGATGCCCTCATGGAACAGCTGATTATGATTGACTCGCTCAAGCGAGCATCCGCCCGTTCCATTACTGTTGTTTCTCCTTTCTACCCTTACGCCCGCCAGGACAAAAAGCATAAGGGCCGCGAGCCCATCTCAGCCCGTCTGGTTGCAGATCTTTACAAGACTGCTGGTGCTGACCGTCTGATGAGCGTTGATCTGCACACCGCCCAGATTCAGGGCTTTTTTGACGGTCCTGTGGATCACCTCATGGCTATCCCGCTTCTTGCTGAGCACGTTGCCAGCAAGGTAGACGCCTCAAACGTTACTGTTGTTTCCCCCGATACCGGCCGTGTACGTGTCGCTGAGCAGTGGGCAGAGCTCCTGGGCGGTGCACCTCTGGCTTTTGTTCACAAGACCCGCGATATTAACGTGCCCAACCAGGCTGTTTCTAAGACCGTGGTGGGCGATATCAAGGGCCGTACCTGTGTTCTGATTGATGACATGATTGACACCGGTGGCACTATTGCCGGTGCGGTCAAGGTCCTTAAGGACAATGGCGCTAAGGACGTTATTATCGCGGCAACCCACGCGGTTTTCTCTGAGCCTGCTGCTGAAAGGCTAAGCCAGTGCGGTGCTAGCGAGGTTGTTGTCACTAATACCCTGCCACTGCGCCCCGAACAGAAGTTTGAGAACCTGACCGTGCTTTCCATTGCCCCCCTGCTGGCACGCGCTATCAAGGAAGTCTTCGATGAAGGCTCTGTCACTAGCCTCTTTGATGGTCGGTCAAACTAATCGTCCTGGAATACCTCACTAGTAAGAGCTAATAGAAATCTTTCATAATGTGCGGTAGCAGCTAGCCCATCCCAGGTGCTCAGCTGGTCGCCATTGTGGTTATCACGACACCTACAGCGAGATTCAGGTCGAGTATTGTCTTAGCTTTAAGATGACGCGGGTATACGCAATGTGATCTCAAGCAGTGAAAGGTGCCTATTGCACCCAAAGGCAAACTTGGGTTCGCAAGAGGTGAGAAGGATCCTAGACCAGTCTTGCTTAGGCGCAATTCGGTACCACTGACCACAATCGTCGGATCGTCTTAGACTCGACAATCGGCTATTAACGTAGCCTTTTTGGCTCCAACCAGACTCTTTGCGCTTGGTGGAATCCCTGGAACACTGGTCCTCCACGGACAATATCAATAATATTATCCTGGTTAATTATTTTTTTTGCGAGATTTGTTCTTTGAATAATCTGGGTAGATTATGGAAAACTGGCTTATGAATTCACGGATATTCGAGGTGTATAGTTCTTCCCTCAATATCCTTTTGAAAGACAGGTTTCGGCAATGCACATGAGGTGAAATGTAGGCTGGTAAATAGTGATCTCTGCGACTGCTGAGAACTCACTTATTGAGCTTCCCACTATCCGGGCCTGGGATACTAAGATAGCGGAGGCAGTGTGTTCTTGCAGTGTGGTGGATTTTAGCTCAAGTCCTGAAGCGCCTGCTTTCGAACTAAAAGTAGCAATGGCCGCGATGAGCATATTTTCGGAACTGCTCTTACCCCTGAATACAAATATCCTAGAGCGCCAAAGTGGTATTGCTCAGGCTTGTTATTTGTCTTAGAGACCCCAGTATATTTGTGTATCGGGTGAGTTGTTTTCCTTCCAATCCCTAAACTTATTATTCTGGCGTGTAGCTCTCCTTATGGCTTTCGAACAGGAGAAGTTGCGAAGATTTTATCACTTGAAAGGAGTCGTTCATACAGATATTTTATGAGGTAGAGGTAACAACTAGAGCAACTACAATCCCCAGGATATCGAATAATTGACGTGTAAAATGGTTCAAGCAACTTGCATTAAAATTTTACATGTTAACAGCTGTCTATCGCTCTTCGCGTGATAGATCAGGGGAGAAAGGTGCCCTGATCACCCTCATCCTCATCCCGACCACCAGCGGAAGGAAGCGGTGTTGGATATTTCTATCGTTATTCCGCACTACGGTTCAGCGGAGCCAACCCTTGAACTTATCGATGCGCTGAAGCACCAAGATACCGGCTACTCGTTCGAGATTATTGTTGCGGACGATTGCTCACCTGAGCCCTTTCCCCAGACCGAGGCAGTGCGCCTTGTCTGCCGGGAGACAAACGGCGGGTTTGGTAGCGCTGTGAACTCAGGGGCTGCCGTGGCCACCGGCCACTGGTTGTTTATCCTCAACAGCGACCTGACTATCAAGCCTGACTTCTTACAGGCTATGGTTGATTCCGGTGAACGCCTGGGGCATGCTCTGGTCAGCCCCCAGGTAGTTGACCACAAGGGTATTGGCCAGTGGGTGGGCCGTGCCTTCCCCACGACCTTTCACTATGTGTGGGAATGGTTCACCCCCTTAGCGCGTTTCCGCTCAAGCAGCTTCTGGCACCGTATGGTGGGCCATGACCTCAAATGCACAACCGGAGCAGTCGTTGAAACCGATTGGGTTATCGGTGCCTGCATGATGCTACCGACAGAGCTGTTCCTGGAGATCGGTGGCTTTGATGAGTCATTCTTCATGAACTGTGAAGAGGTAGACCTGCAACGCCGCCTGCGTGACCGGGGGGTTCCCCGAGTCTTTGACGGAACGATTACGGTCGAACACCTTGGTGGCGGTTCCAGCGGTGACAGTACCCGCCGCCGCCGTTGGCTTCTTGAGTCTCGCTTTAGATATGCACAGAAATGGGATGAGCAAAAGAAGCTCATCGTTGCTTTGAAGCTGACCAGCTACGCTAACTTTGCCGTGAATAGGATTCGAGAAGTCCGGAGTCCCGGAGTTAAGGCAAAAGAAATACTGAACCAGGAACTCTCCTATCTCAAGGTGGCATCATGATAAGACGAACTATCGTTGAGAAAATACCTTCCCTGCGGTGGAAAACATCTAGCCTGATTTCTCGAAGGCTCTATTCGGCAGCATTCAAAAAGTTTGGTGAAAAAAGCGTCATTGTTTCGCCCCTGAAACTTAGAGGCCTAGAGAACATCAGCCTTGGTAAAAATGTCTCTATCTTTGAAGGGTGCTGGTTGCAGGCTGAAGCCGAGGGGGAACTAATGATAGGGGATAGCGTTTACGTCGGCCACCGGTGCCATATCCACGCCTATGACCAGGTTTCCATCGGATCCAATACAGTCATTGCTGATAACGTGCTGATCAACTCTGCAGAACATCTGAAAGAAAACCTGGCTCAGGTACAGGGAACAGGTCCTATCACAATCGGTGAACATGTCTTTATCGGCCAGAATGCAGTGATTCTTGGTGGTGTAACGATCGGTGATAATGCGGTTGTGGGAGCGGGTGCCGTCGTCACTAGAGATGTGCCTGTGGGTGCCACCGTAGCTGGTGTTCCAGCCCGCGCCATCACTTCTCCATCTAACGCTTAGAAAGTTAATCTTATGAAAATTCTTATTACCGGCGGCGTCGGTTTCATCGGCCTTAAGGTAGCAGCCCACCTGGCAGAGCAGGGGCACACCCTTCTTGCCCTCGATAACCTCCTTGAACAGGTCCACCAGGATATCGAGGCAGAAAAAGCGAAGTTCCCCGGTGAGATCATCGTGGGGGACGTGTCCGACCCAGCAGCCTGGGAAGCCCTGGAACCGGCCGATGCAATCATTCACCTGGCCGCTGAAACCGGCACCGCCCAGTCCATGTACGAAACCGAGCGCTACCGCCGCGTGAACGTGGAAGGTACCCGCCTGGCAGCCCAGTACGCCGTTAAATGGGATGCACCGCTTATCTCGCTCAGCTCCCGCGCCGTCTACGGCGAAGGCTTCGAAGACCGCGGCACCACCGAAAACGATGACCACAACCCCCTCTCCGTCTACGGCGAAACCAAGTCCCAGGGCGAGCAGGCTGTCCGGGAGGTCACCAGCGGTCAGGTCCCCACAACTGTTATTCGCCCCCAGAACGTCATCGGCCCCGGCCAGGCCCTGCACAACCCCTACACCGGTGTTCTTGCAGCCTTCCTAGCCCGCCTCCGCGAAGGTAAAAACCTCTCTGTCTACGGTGACGGTACCGCAACCCGTGACTTCATTCACGTAGAAGACGTCGCCCGTTTCATCGTCTGGGCTTTGGAAAACTCCCCGGCTATCGAAGAGTCACCGCGCACTCTGAACCTGGGTTCCGGTGAGCGTATCACCCTGGACCAGCTGGCACAGTTCTCTATCGACGCTGTCCCCGGCGGTTCACAGTCCGTTATCGAGCACGTTGAGATTAAACGAGCTGGCGACATCAACCACGCCCTGGCCGATATGAGCTTTGCCTACTCTCTCGGGGCCCCCAAGGCCCGTTGGACCGCACGCCAATCTATCGCTGATTTCATTCAAAAGTCTTGGACCGTTCCTGGCGCGAAAAGCGAAGCCTGGGATACCGCTCTTGAAGAACTTACCGAACGAGGGCTAGCCGAATAAATGAAGCAACCAAAACTTCTTTTGGTCTCTCCTGTTTTCTACGGCTACTGGAAAACAATTGCTGATTCCCTCAGCAAGCAAGGCTACGAGGTCATTAGTCACCTGTACGATGTGCCCACTAACCTAGCTGAGCGCGTACGGAACAAGGCCCTGCACGATCTGCCGGAGCGTTTCCGGCCGGCATCGTTCGAGAACCTTGTAACCCATAAAGCCATCGCACGGCTTACCCAAGAGCACCCCGATATCGTTCTGGTTGTCAAAGGCGACCAGCTAGGCGATGCCTGGTGGCATTCCCTCCAGGAATCCTGCACCCGGTACGCTACCTGGATGTACGACGAGTTCCGACGTATGCGCTACTCAGATAAGGACTTCGATCTGGGGGTGCTCGGCCCCATAGCCAGCTATAGCCCTTCGGACGTCCAGAATCTTAAAGGCCAGGGTTTTGATGCCGTGGAAGTACCCCTTGCATTTGACTCTGCCATGCATTTCAGGCCTCAGCCAAACCACGACATTACATTTGTGGGGGCCCGTTACCTGGGGCGCGAACAGATGCTGAACCAGCTGCAAGGCGCTGGTGTCCCCGTGAAAGCCTACGGAAAACAGTGGTCGCGTCACTGGTGGGACGTTGCACGTACCCGGAACTTGAAAGACTCCGGTGTGCCTGCAGGCCGCGACCTGGACCGGTCTGAGGCCTATGGCCTGATGGCAGGTTCCCCCGCAACCCTCAATATCCATGGGGATCAGGATGGCTTCACCATGCGTACCTTTGAGGCATCCGGTGTGGGCGGTCTACAAATCATTGACCGTACCGACGTTTCACGCTACTACGAGGTCGGAACCGAAGTCCTGGCATACGAGTCTGGGGATGAGCTCATTGAACTGTGCAAACGCATTTTGGCGGACCAGCAGTGGGCACAGCAGATTCGCGAGGCTGGGCAGAAACGTACCTTGGCCGAACACACTTTTGACCATCGTATCAAGGCCTTGGAGGTGCTGTGGAAGTAACCAAGTATGGTCTGAATATTCCCGAAGACCTAGCCACCTGGTACGAGTGGCAGCAACAGGCCGACGGTCTACGTAGGCTCAAAGGAATGGTACGGAATCTGCCCACGATTGTTTCGGGTCTGGTTTCAGGTTCTGGTGCTCCTGACGAGGCGGAGTTGGTCAGCGGGGTCCTTCACGTTCGCGGCAGTGAACCCCAGGTTCTGGTGGTGCTGGATTCAACTTCACCTACCACTATGAGTTCTTTGGTGCGTCCCTTGGAGTTTCTCACCGATCTTCCAATGGCAGTATTTGCGCTACAGGATGTCAGCGATCATCTACCCGGTCAGGGCTGGGCAACTCAAACGATTGTTGAAGCAGAGCTTTCCGAACTATGCACAGTGCAACAGGTACTGGCCGCAGGGCACTACTTACCACTAGGTGCTGCCGCCTACCGTTTTGCCCGTCAACAAAAAGCCACCTACCTGGTGGTTCAACACGGACTTATTACACCTTATGCCCCCCCGCTACCTGCCAACTGCACTTTGCTAGCTTTTTCTGATGACGACGCACGGTTTTGGATTTCAGGACGAAGCGATGTGGACTACCGCGTGGTAGGTTCGCAACTCTTCTATGATGCGGCGCAGAGAGCACCTCAGATTGCTCAGCACCCACTTCAAGATCGGCCTGTTTTCTTAGGCCAAATGCACGGGGCAGAACTACCCCGCGCCTCCTTTGCACGCGCTGGCTACACTTTTTGCCGTCAGCACGGAGCCAGGTACAGGCCCCATCCCGGTGAAAAAGATAAATTATCTGTACTTACCCATAGGTTGTGGGCCAAAATGGGTGTAGAGATAGATTCTTATCATCAGCCCCTCAATACGCTGAATTCCCCGGTGGTCTCTGTATTTTCAACAGGAGTGCTAGAAGCCGCTATTCGCGGGGTTCCAGCTTGGGTCTACCACCCGCATCCGCCGCAGTGGTTGCAGGATTTTTGGGGGCGCTACGGCATGAGCCCCTGGGGGAGCGAACCGACCCCGGCACCTCAGCTTCCGAGCCGTGAACCGGCGGAAACCATCGCACATATCCTCACTCAATCATTGGAGAACTAGACAGCATGCGTATTCTTTGCGTGATACCCGTTCGCGGCGGGTCTAAGGGAATCCCGCGCAAGAACCTCAAGCCTATCGCTGGGAAACCGCTGGTTGCCTGGACCATTGAGCAGGCTCTTGAGGCGCAGAAAGCTCTGGCAGGTGAACATACAGTAGACGTTGTGGTGTCCACCGACGACGCCGAACTAGCCGATACTGCCCGTGAATACGGGGCAGAGGTGCCCTTTATCCGCCCGGCCCACCTGGCTAAGGACACCACCGCAACCGAACCGGTGATTGAGCACGCGATTGACTTCTACACGCAGGACGGCAGACGGCCGGATGCGGTTATGCTCTTGCAGGCCACCAGCCCCGTCCGCCTACCCGGCACCCTGGAACGGGCTATCCGCCAGTTCGCAGACTCAGACTCGGACTCCATGGTGGGGGTTATCCCCATCGGCCCCTTCATCTGGGCGGCAACAGAGCCTCCGACAGCCCAATACGAAGTCATGAATCGGCCTCGCAGGCAGGAACTCACCCGTGAGACCTTCCGCTACCGCGAAAACGGCTCCATGTACATCACCAGCACAGAGCTCTACGAAAGCCTCCATAACCGTCTGGGCGGAAAGATTGAGCTCTTCATTCTCGATGAGGTAGAAGGCGTGGACATTGATGCCATGATTGACTTCTCCCTCGCTGAACACCAGCTTCTTACCACCCTCGCACCCTCGCACAAGAAAAAAGGCTAATCCCCCATGATTATCGAACGTAACATCACCCCCTACATCGTTTTCTCAGAGGACCCGGTTTTAACCGCCCTCCACAAAATCTCCGCTAACGGCCAGCGCATCATTTTCCTGGTCAATGAATCCGGCGTTCTCAAAGGCTCGCTATCCGACGGCGACTTCCGGCGCTGGCTGATTGCCAACCCCACCGCCTCGCTGGAAACCAGCGCCCTTGACGTCGCTCACCTGGGCGTCAAGACCGCACCGGTTGGTTCTGAGCCCGCTGAACTTCAGAAGGAGTTTGCCAAGGGGATTAGCCACCTTCCCCTGGTCGATGAGCGCGGCCACCTGGTCGCTATCGCCATGGATGAGCAGAACGTCCTGCGTATTGGCCGCACCGAGATCTCCGAGGACTCACCAGCCTTCATCATTGCTGAAATCGGCAACAACCACCAGGGCGACGTTGACCTGGCTAAGCGCCTGGTAGACCTGGCCGTTGATACCGGTGCCGATGCTGTTAAGTTCCAGCTTCGTGACATGGACGCTCTCTACCGCCAGAAAGGCTCCAAGTCAGCAGGCGAGGACCTGGGCGTTCAGTACACCCTCGATTTGCTCTCTCGTTTCTCCTTCACCGTAGATCAGATGTATGAGGTCTTCGACCATGTCAAACAGCACGACATGGACATCATGTGCACCCCCTGGGATGCCCCCTCCGTACAGGCTCTGGTGGATTACGGTGTACAGGGCCTCAAGGTTGCCTCAGCAGACCTAACCAACCACGACCTGCTCCGTGACATGGCCTCACGGGGCCTGCCCATGCTGATCTCAACCGGCATGAGCCGCGAAGAAGAGATCCGTGAATCGGTCAAACTGCTCCGTTCACTCGGTGCCTCTTATGGGCTACTCCAATGCCAGTCCACCTACCCTGCGCCCTTCAAGGATGTCAACCTGGCCTATATGGACCGCCTGGCAGAAATCGGCCAGTGCTTGGTTGGCTACTCCGGCCACGAACGCGGCTATCATGTACCCATCGCTGCTGTTGCTCGCGGTGCCAAGATTATTGAGAAGCACTTCACCATTGACAAGACCCTTGAGGGCAACGACCATACCGTCTCCCTGCTGCCCGAAGAGTTCAAGGCTATGGTCCAGCAGATTCGTGAGGTTGAGGAGTCCATCGGTACCGCCGCACCCCGCCAAGTATCCACAGGTGAGCTTATGAACCGTGTGAACCTGGCTAAGTCACTGGTGGCTACCCGTACTATCGCCAAGGGCGAGGTCGTCACCGAAGCCGACGTTGAGGTCAAGTCACCTGGCCGTGGCCTGCAGCCCAACTACCTGCCCCAGCTCCTGGGACGCACCATGCAGCGCGAGGTTGAGGCCGGCTCCTTCTTCTTCGAGGGCGATCTCAAAGACGACCTGGTGACCCGCCGCGACTTCAAATTTGACCGCCCCTGGGGCCTGCCCGTTCGCTACCACGACTACAAGCCGCTGATTTCAGAAGCCAAGCCTGACTTCCTTGAATTCCACTTCAGCTATAAGGACCTGGAAGTCAACATTGACGATGTCTTTGACCGCAAGTTAGACATGTCATTCACCACCCACCTGCCCGACCTCTTCGCCGGGGACTTCCTGGTAGACCTAGCCTCACGCGACCAGGAAATCTGGGAACGCTCCATTGCCGAGGTCCAGCGCACCATCGACATCACCCGCGACTTGACCCGCTACTTCACCCTAGATGATGACCCGGTCATGGTTGTCACCATGGGCGGTTTCACCAAGGACGGCCACATTGCCCCGGCCGCCCGTGCCGACAAATACGAGCGTATCGGCCAGGCCCTGGCTAAGCTGGACACCTCCGGCGTGCGAATTGCTGCTCAGACCCTGCCCCCTTACCCCTGGCTCATGGGTGGCCAGCAGTACCACAACCTCTTCCTTGACCCCAAGGACACCGCAGAGTTCTCCGATACCTACAACACCGCCCTCTGCCTGGATATCTCCCACACCATGCTGGCGGCTAACTTCCTCAAGATGCCGCTGTCAGAAGCCGTGGACCTGCTGGCCCCCCGCTCTATCCACCTGCACCTAGTTGACGGTGTGGGCGTGGACGGCGAAGGCGTCCAGGTGGGCGAAGGCGACGTGGACTGGGCCGCGCTGGGCAAGCAGCTGCGCGAACTTACCCCCAACTCATCCTTTATCCCCGAAATCTGGCAGGGCCACGTCAACAACGGTGAGGGCTTCTTCACTGCCCTGGATAGGCTGGAAAAGTGGCTGTAAACAGCGACCTACCGGTGGCGCTTCACTGCGTTCCGGTCCCCGATTTTGGTGGTGTAGCCCGGCACATCAGCGACCTCGCTGAGGTCGGGCTACCCGGCTACCGCCTGGTGGTTCTCTGCCCGCCAGGGGAGCTTTCCGTTCGACTTAAAGAACTCGGGGCTGAAGTACGCCAAGCTGATTTTGGGCCAGCTGCAGGATTCTCAACTTCCCGGGCAACCCTCAACACCGTCATTGACGAACTCAAACCAGCAATCGTGCACAGCCACCTGGCTTATGCGGATGTGGTAGCCGCTGCGACCGTGAACCTACGCAAGGTCAACAAGATACTGCGCAGGGGCACCCATATACCTCGGGTATTTACAACCGAACACGGTATTGCCGGGGAAGACGCGGTCTACCACGGTACTTCTTGGCGCTCGCGGGTGATGGAGCTGGTGCACCGCGTGCGTTTGTGGGGGACAGATGGCTTGCTGGCTGTTTCTCAGTCCACCGCTGACCAGATGAAAGGTAAGTGGGGTGCTCGTGGGGTTGCGGTGGTTTATAACGGCCTTGATACAGCTCGGGTCGCCTCAGCCGTTGAAAGCTGCCGTGTTCAGCCTGCCCCCGGTGCTTTGCGTGTGCTATCGCTTTCTCGACTAGCTCCTGAGAAGGGGCTGGACGTACTGGTGGAGGCTTTCGCCGCTGTTCGTCAGGAAATTCCGGGGGCTACCTTGGAGATTGCCGGTAGCGGTCAACTGAAAGAAGACCTACAGAAACAGGTTGCAGAACTCGGGCTTTTGGGCTCCGTGAGTTTTCCCGGCTTTGTGGACCCCATCGAAGCTATGGGCCGATCAGACCTGCTGGTTCAGCTCTCGGTCTGGGAGAACTGTTCTTATACCCTGCTGGATGCTAAAGCAGCCGGGCTAGCTCTTGTAGCAACAGCGGTTGGGGGCAACCCCGAGATCCTGGACGGTAAGGAGCTTGTGCCCTCGCTCAACCAGATGAACCGCCAGGTCGCCGCAAGAACGGTTGCCCAGCGCATGGTGCAAACTACCGGGGCGCAGAAAGACTTTGAATGGACATCTATTTCACGCATGGCCGAGGGCATCGTGAGCTCATATAACAAGGGTAGGGAACTGTGAGCCTTCCAGATACACAGGAACAGAAGAGTAGCGCCGAAGAGAGACTGAGCAGATTTACCGCTGCACTGGGCCAAGAAGCAAAGATTCTTGCGGAGGGCACAGGCTCCTTGGTAATGGTTGAAGTAATCACCGGTGCTTTTCTGGTAACAATGGGGGTCCCTTTCTTCGGCTTTCCCATGGGTCTGATATTTCTTGTTGTCCTGACCTTCTTGCGGATCAGCAAACCTTCACGTTTTGATGTGCCTAATCGGAGTCTTTTTGTAGCCGTACTTCTTGTAGGTCTAACCTACGTGGCCATTACGTCACTCAACGTCGGTATCTCAACCCCTGACGATGTGGGTAGGCGTCTAGCGCGTATCTCGATTCTGATTGCAGTTCTCTTGCTGATCGCTGACCGCCGTATCGATTTCAGGTCGCTAATTTTGGGTCTAGCTATTGGTTTAGTGGGCAATGCGCTTGCTTTCTACGCCGGTATCGCACCGGATAACTATAGTGGTGCGCTAACAGGTTGGCTGAATGATAAGAACGTATCCGGCCTCCACTACGGCATTATCCCCATTTTGATGTTTGGTCTCTTCCCCAAAAGAAGCCATCGTATTATCACCTTGCTTGTTTTCTTACCAATGCTGTGGGAGACCGGTTCCCGCACCAGTATGGCGGGCTTACTCATTGGTGTTTTGTGGATTCTGTTTGCTCAGAAAGCAAATATCGTGGTGAAGTTTGGTCTGGGGGCTTTTGTGGCCTGGCTCTTCGAATGGCTTCAGACAAACTATGCGGATAACCCCATTTTCGGTGATCGGGCCGGTAGCGACCAACTAAGGGCGCGTATCGATGAGGCCTCCTGGGAGAAAGTCTCTTCGGCCCCCTGGTCAGGCTGGGGTATGGGTCAGGCAACTGTGAATATTCAGGACCATAGGTTTTTCTTCCACAATTCCTATTGGACCCTTCTGGTCGAGGGCGGTATTATCTGGCTTGCACTGGTCGCGGGGCTAACCCTGCTGGCTGTATTTATGTGGAAGCAACACGGAATTGTAAAGGGCCAACGCGTCTTGACTGCCGAAGCGGCAACTGTATTTCTTGCTATTTGTAGTTGGCGGCTGGGCGAAGTGATGTTGACCTTGCCATGGGTTTTTGCTGTTGGCCTTGCCCTGAGCTTGACTGCACGGCCAAAAAAGCAGGGTGCAGAGAAGAACTTCGTTGTAACTTAGGGCAACCTAGAAACAGCTGTTTATTTCATAAGAGAATGCAACTGGCGCCTTGGAAAACTTGCCTGGTAAACTTTTTGCCTAAGGCTATCCCAGTGTATCATTATTCACCGAACTCAGAATATTCTGGGGGTTTGGGGCAGTCGAGCATTTGCTTTCATCGCGGTAGTAGCAATGGCCTACATCAGCTACCAGCTACTAGAACGCAGACTCAGCACGGGGCTGAAACGCTTTTTGCAGGAACACTTATAAATCACCTTTAGCCGTTTGGGAGACCACTTATGACTCAACACATCTGCATAGCGGCCAACAACGGCGAGATTGGTGGCGGCGAAGTGATGCTACTCAATATCGCCCGTGCCCTTCGTTCCCTAGGGCACCGCGTGACCGTGATTGCCCCCAGCCAGCCCGATGAACTGCTCGAAGCGGCGCGGGACGAAGGCTTTACCACAGTGGCTCTACCCGCTGAGAACCGTAAAGCCTATATGGCTCAGCTACGCCTTTGGCGTTCCCGCAACCGGCAGGGACTCCTCTGGTGCAACGGGCTAGTGCCCTCCTTAGCGACAGCAGGGGACAAAAACCGTATTGTTCACCTGCACCAGCTACCGTTAGGCGCACAGAAGTATGCGCTGGGTATTGCTCGTAGGGGAGCGCTTGAAGTCATCGTCCCCAGCAACTTTATTGCTGGGAAAATCAAGGGCTCACGTGTGCTCGCGAACTGGGTATCATCAGCAGCAGGCCGCCCGCAATCCCAAGAGAAGATAACCTCCACCGTACGTGTGGGCTTCTTGGGCAGGCCCTCCACCATTAAGGGCACCCATACCCTAGCGAGGGCATTGTGTTCTCTAAACGCCTCGGGGGCTCTCACCTATGAACTGGTCATTGGCGGTGAGGCTAAATTTATAGATTCAGAGAGCCAGATGACTGTTGCTGAGTCACTAGAAAGCCTGGGGGATAAGGTCCGCCTACTGGGCTGGGTGACACCTGAAGCCCTCTTTGAACAGACCGATATTTTGGTTGTTCCTTCGGAAGTTGATGAGTCTTTTGGTCTGGTAGCAGCTGAAGCCATGAGTGCCCGGCATCCTCTCATCGTCTCCGATGCCGGGGCACTACCCGAAGTCGTAGGCCCAGACTTCCCCTGGGTTTTTGCGCAGGGCAACAGCGATCAACTAGCGCATATGATTGAAGCTAAAGCCCACCAGTTGATAGAGTTCCCCGAGCAGGCAGAGAACGAAGCCTTATCGGCTTATTGGCGGTGGCAGGAGAACTACTCACCGGAGGCCGGCAAACACACGGTGCAACAGTTCCTGGGAACAGTCCCACCCAGTGCATAGCCCAACAGGCTTTTCAGAAAGAAGTAGTATGCGTATTCGTTGGATAGACGCCCTCCGAGGAATCGCCATCCTTGCGGTAGTCCTTGGTCACATCAACCTGGGCATTATGCAGGCCGGGCTGACACAAGATGCGCCCCAAGCGTATAAGCACCTTAACATCGCTCTATACAGCGTCCACATGCCACTATTCGCCCTACTATTTGGGCTGAATATACCTGGTTCCTGGAGACGGCGGGGGAGCTTTGTATACGCTGCCAACCGCATCATGGGGTTTATCTATCTATACCTGGTGTGGTCATTGATACAGGGCACCGCAGAAGTACTGGGAGCGCGGTTCTCCAATGGGGGAACAACCTGGGCTGATGTTGCCAATCTTTCGCGTCCTCTCGCGCACCTATGGTACCTGCCATGGATGGTCTTTATCTTCGGGTGCCTCGTTATCGTCAGACCCTGGGAAACAAAAGTTCGCGCAGTCTTATCGCTGACCGTATGTGCTACTTTTGCCGTAGCGCTGTGGGGAGTGAACTATGCTGTGATCTTCGGTAGCGGTATAGCGATTTACCTTTTTGCTTTGGTTGGTTCGCTCATCGGCACCGAGCGAATGGGCCAGCTCGATAAGGCACGGCCTCTGGTAACTATCTCGGTTGCTTTGTCCAGCCTTATTGTTTTCCTGTCGATGGTTCTGTCGAATCTTGATATTTCTACACCCACGCTTGATGACCCCTACCGCACTGATTCAAGTATTCTTTTTGGGATTATCGCAACACTTACGGGTGTTACGGGCCTTGTTCTTGCCGTTGCGTCCGCCTCTCGATGGGTCTCTTTTGCGTCTCTAGAATTCATTGGCCGTTATTCATTGCATATTTATCTCATGCATTTGCTGATTACTCCACTGACCAGAATTTTACTGGTGCGTAGCGGGGTCGATAACCCCTTTATTCTCATGGTAATTTCACTGATTACTGGAGTAGGATTACCTCTGGTTACAGCTGTGCTTTTAGAAAAGCGGGTACCCTGGTTATTTAATGTCCCCCAAGCTCTGCAACTGGTCGAGAAAGTAAAGAAGTAAAATGACTTACGAAGCCGCCGTTATTATCCCAAGCCGCGGGGGAGCGCCCAAGTTGCACTACCCCTTGGATGCCTTAGAAGCTCAAACCGAAAAGAACTTTCAGGTTATTGTCGTCCTTGATGGCGATATCGACAATTCAGCGGCTGTTGTCCAGCGCTATATTGACCGTGGACGACTTAACCTCAGCATGATTGTTTTTGACCAGAACCAGGGGAGGGTCGCTGCCCTGAATGCAGGCTACCGGGCCGCCGACGCCGCTATTTTGATACGCTGCGATGACGATATCGAAATGAACGAGGAATACATTTCTAGACACATTGCGTATCATCAGGAACAGCCTCGGCGTGCTGTGATGGGTCTTGTGCACAACATCTTCCCCGATACCCCTCACGCTAAGTTTTATGGACATTACCGCGATCAAAGGTTCAGGGACGATGCCTATTCATCGGACCCCGCAGGCTGGTGGCACTACTGGGCTGCCAACTGCTCAATGCCCTCCGAGCTTTACCACACGGTAGGTGGCTATGACCCGCGATATCGTCTCTACGGCTGGGAAGACGTTGATATGGGCAAGATGCTCGCCGATGCTGGGGCAAAGTTTGTTCTTGCCCGTGACCTTGAAGTAAGGCACTATATTGCGGCAACAACAACTGCAGGAAAAGCTCGCAGAGCGCTCTTTTCCGGTTCTGCTCGAAATATATTTCTTGAAAAACACGGTCAGGATGCGCTGAAACCAATAAAACCCTCAGGGGTTTGGGGGTTTGCAGTGAGGTTTATGGCCCAGTTTATGACAGAAAGAAGCGTAAACTATCTGGGAAATCTAGTTGACTGGCTGGCCCCGCGGGTGCCTGCCCAAATAGCTGAAAAGATTATTGCTCTCGTCGTTGAATCCTCCAGCTATGCTGGTACAAGATACCCCCACCGTGCACAAAAAAATTTCTAGCTGAAAGAAGAACCCACCCCCATGCGTTCTCGTTCTACTTCTGCGGCAGAGGCAAGCTACCCGGTCGCAATAGCTCACGACTACCTCACCCAGCGTGGTGGTGCCGAGCGGGTAGTTCTTGCCCTGCACAAGGCCTTCCCTGACGCTCCCATTTACACCACTCTCTATGACCCAGAGAAGACTTACCCTGAGTTCAAGAACTGCACCGTTATCACTTCTCCCCTTAACAAGGTGGGTCTCTTCCGTAAAGACCACCGCCTAGCGCTACCGCTACTTCCCTTCTTCTCGAGCAGACTCAAAGTTGATGCTGAGAGAGTGATCGTATCGTCAACCGGGTGGGCCCACGGGTTCAACCTTCCCGCACAGAGCCTGATCTATTGCCATTCTCCTGCCCGCTGGATTTACCTCACGGATCAATATATGGGCAGCAGCATGAATAAGGCCATTGAGTTAGGTTTTAAAGCCTTGCGCCCCTTCTTGCGTCGGTGGGATCAGCGCGCTGCTGGCAGGCATGATCACTATATAGCCAACTCCAGCATCATCCAGCAAAGAATTTTTGATGTCTACGGCAAACAAGCTAGGGTAATTTTCCCCCCACATTCTATGGATTCAAACGGTCCTCTGAGTCCCATCCCGGGTCTTGAAGACTTCATGGCAGATGGCTACTATCTGCTTGTTTCCCGTCTGCTACCTTACAAAAATATCCAGCATGCCGTCGAGGCTTTTGCTGGGCTCGACCAGAAACTCTTGGTCATCGGTTCCGGACCTATGGCGGATGATCTTAAAGCGATGAGCACCCCCAACATAGCTTTCGCATCTGAACTTAGCGATGAACAGATGCAGTACGCCTACGCTCATGCGCGAGCTCTGCTAGCGGTCTCTCACGAAGATTTCGGGATCACCCCGCTTGAGGGTGGAGCCTTCGGTAAGCCCACCATTGCCCTTAAAGCAGGTGGCTTCCTCGACACTATCCGTGAGGGAATCACCGGTACCTTCATCGACCTGCCAACAGCCCCTGAGATCCGTCGGGCTGTTGAAGACTTTTGTTCCGATGACTACTCAGCCCAGAGAATCCAGGAGCATATCTCCCAGTTCAGTGAGGAGCGGTTTATCCAGCAAATCAGGGAACAAGTCAAGCAATAGTGCACCGGGTCTTAAAAGGAGAGGGCGGGTAACAGCTAGCTGTTCCCCGCCCTCATCAGTTTTAGGTTTAGTCCGTGAGCTCTAGAAGGTTTTGCCGGACTAACGAGTCCAGAAAGTTGAGGACGCTATCTGCCACGGTTTCACGGGGCACACCGTAGATATCTTGCATATCAGCGATAATCTCTTCGGAACTACGGGGAGAGTCCAGAATCTCCCATATCAAGGCGCTGGGCCCGCGAAGAACAGAAATCTCCGAGGTCAGCAGATTCGCTACATAGGTTTCATCATCTGCGCTTTGCCCACTCTCGAACCCCATGATGAAGCCGATATGGTTCGCGCGGCTGTATCGCATGGTTTGTTCCTTCATGACTTCTTTTTCCAGAAGATAAACCGGGAGAAGAACTTCTGGCGGATTTCTTCTTTGGTGGGTGGGTGCCCTAGCTCCATGGCGAGATGATCTTTATTAACCATCACGATACTGAACACCACCCTCGTTTTTGCCCTGAGCCCTTTGGCATGCATGAACCGGGCCTTCCACCGGATATAGGTTGAGGTCTTTTCCGATACTGACTTCCAGAGCAGATAGTCAGGGTGACCCCTGAAACTGTCCAGCTCCTGCAGAGCAGCCGCGAAAGCAAGTTCAGCATCCAGCGCCGGTAGACGATCTCTCATGTCCTGCCACTGACCGGGGGAGAGGGTCTTACGAAGATACTCAATATCGGCCTTGTACTCATTTTCGGAACGCGCCCCGTGTACTACAACAAAAATACGGGAGTCGGTCAGAGAAGGCAGGTAGCAGGGATAATGAGCTATCTCCCGCGTTCGCCGTTGTTGCCAGAGAGTTTCAAAGGCTGAGCCTTGAGCATCACCGATTCCAGGGAAGTACCGGTGGATGTCAACAAGCCCCCATGACCCGTGGTAGAGGGTCATAGCATGTTCAAAGATTGACCCTGTCTCAAACCGAGCAATGATTTCCCAGCCATCACTCTGGGCAGCTTCTATGAGCTTCTGTAGGTGCTCAGGCCGGACCAGCAAATCAACATCTGTGCTCACCCTACCCTGGCGGTAGACCTCCTGCGCAAAGGCATAACCCTTCACATGCAGAATATCGATGCCGTGCCGGTTAGCTAAATGCTGGAAATAAGCATGAGAAAGGCTGATACGCAATGCAAGGGGAACATCAGAGACAGCTGATGTTTGGGCACTTTGTTCTTTTGGCATAGACCTTACTCCGATAATCCCTGGGTTATAGAGTTTATGCCAGTCGCTACATAAACGACTGGCATAAAACTCACCTCACAGCACTATTTGAGTTCTAAGACTCCTGGGGTGCGGACTCAACTGACTTAGCTGAGCTTTTCTTCCCCTTCTTAGATTTTTTCGACTTGGTGGTGTCCTGGCCGTAGTAGCTGGTGTAACCCTTATTGGAGCTGTAGGCGAAGCCATAGTAGGAGTTACCCAGACCCGTGCGGGGAGCCTTATTGATGACGACCCCCAGGATTTTAGCGCTGACCTTACGCAGGTTGGCAGTAGCTTCTGCCAGGTTTTCCTTGCGGGTCTTGCCCACGGTACCGACCAGCACAACACCGTCCACAGCAGTTGAGAGAAGGACCGCGTCGGTAACAGGAAGGACCGGGGGGACGTCAACAATGACAACGAACTCGCCGGCTAGCTCAGCGATGAGCTGACGCATTTTCTCGGACCCTAAGAGCTCTGAGGGGTTGGGGGGGATGCGGCCGGCTGGAAGAATGAAGAGCTGAGAGTCCTCAAACTGGCGAACGGCATCGGCAAGTTCGACCTGGCCAGCTAGCACCTGGGTCAGACCCACCTTAGAGTCAATTTTGAACTTCTTGGCAATAGTAGGGCGGCGAAGATCAGCGTCGATAATAATAACCGGTTCACCAGCATCGGACAGGGCCCGGGCCAGGGAAGTCGATACGGTTGATTTACCTTCACCGGGCTCGGCAGAGGTCACAATCAGCGAACGAGGGGGATTATCGATATTAACAAAGCGCAGATTGGTGCGCATCTGGCGGATAGCTTCTTGTGAAACATGATCCTTACCTGCCTTGAGGATGTTCTCCTCATCAAGCTCGTCTGACACAGGCAGTACTCCCAAGATCCCAGCTTCGGTTGCTTGAGTGGCATCGTTGCGAGTGCGGAGCTTGGTATCAAGGGTTCGGCGCAAAAGGATAGTTACTAGAACTAGCCCCAGGCCAGCGGCAGCGCCGGTCAGAACCAGCTTCTGGGTATCCGGGCTTACCGGACGCTGGTTAAGGCTGGCATCCTCAAGCGGGATAACCTTTACGCTGCTTGAGCCTTCCATGTCGTTAACAACTTTGGCTACAGCTTCCAGCGAAGAGTTGGCTAGAGCCTGGGCCGTCTCGGGGCTTGACCCTGTGGCTGAGACCTTGATGAGTGCGGAGTTGGAATCAACGCTTGCGGAAAGATTGCCTTGGACCTGTCCCCGGCTCAGGTTCAGGTTGGGGTTGGCGGCGACGATCTCCTCAGCAACAGCACCGCTATTAACCAGGGCTAGGTAGGCGTTGGCTTTCTCCTTGGCTGCTGTGGATCCGGCTATAACGTCCCCAATACCGCTGCCGTCCCCAACGGTTACATAGCCAGTTGACGACGAGGAGTAAACCTTGGGCTGTAGGAGGGAGTAGCCAAAGCCCAGCAAAGCCCCGATCAAGGCTCCTACTATGAGAAATTTTAGATTGGCGCGTAACATTCGCACGAAGTCAAGTATGGTCATCAGTAACCTAAATGTGAGTTTAAAGCAGTTGAAAAAAGAATAAAGTTTGTTTTGATTCTAACAGCAGCTGTTTGGCAGTCCTAGGAGTCAGAACTCACCCCAAGACACCAGCAATGTTAAATATCTCTTATTTGAGAAGGCCCAGCAGGTACTTGCCGTAACCGCTTTTAGCGAGAGGTCGTGCAAGTTCAGCAAGCCGGTCGTCATCAATCCAACCCATGCGCCAGCCAATTTCTTCGGGGGCGCCGATGGAAAGACCCTGGCGGGCCTGAACCGTGCGGACGAAATTTGTTGCATCGGCAAGAGAGCCGAAGGTTCCGGTATCGAGCCAAGCTGTTCCGCGCGGAAGAACTTCAACCTGCAATTTGCCTTGCTCTAGATAGATCCTATTGAGGTCGGTAATCTCTAGTTCGCCACGGGGGGAGGGCTTAATGGCCTTGGCGTATTCAATAACCTTGTTATCGTAAAAGTAGAGGCCAGGGATTGCGTAATCACTTTTAGGAATTTCTGGCTTTTCTTCAATAGAAATAGCTCTGAAATTATCGTCAAATTCAACAACACCGTAGGCAGTGGGGTCCGAAACACGGTAACCAAAAACAGCAGCACCATCCACATCATTGTATTTGCGGAGCTGATTGCCCAAACCGGGGCCGTAGAAAATGTTGTCACCGAGCACAAGGGCTGCGGTGTCATTTCCGATATGGCTTTCACCCAGAATAAAGGCCTGAGCAAGTCCATCTGGAGAGGGCTGAACCTGGTAGCTGAAATTGACACCGAACCGCGAACCATCACCGAGAAGCCGCTTGAACTGCTCCTGATCTTGGGGCGTTGTGATAATCAGGATGTCTTGGATTCCGGCCAACATAAGGGTCGAAATGGGGTAGTAAATCATCGGCTTGTCATAAACAGGCGTGAGCTGTTTGCTGATGCCGAGCGTAATGGGGTGGAGGCGCGAACCGGTACCCCCTGCGAGTAAAATTCCCTTCATAGTTTCCATTGTGGCATGAACACCACATCTCGTGGGGCTAACATAGCCTCTACTTTGAGGTGATTTACCACTATTGTTAGCTTCATGGGAAAAATTCTTGTTACCGGCGGTGCCGGCTTTATCGGCTCAAACTTTGTTCACTATCTTCTTGAAAAAACTGATCATAGTGTTCTTGTCCTCGATAAAATGACTTATGCCGCCAATGAAATGTCACTGGCTGGCTTGCCTGCTGACCGGTGTGAAGTGGTTAAAGGCGATATCGCAGATATGGACGTCGTCAACCCTCTGGTGAGAGAGGCTGATGCAGTCGTCCATTATGCTGCAGAGTCACACAACGATAATTCCTTGAACGACCCCAGCCCTTTTATTCATACTAATCTGGTGGGTACGTTCACCCTCCTAGAGGCCGTGCGTCAGCACAAGACCCGCTACCACCACATCTCAACCGATGAGGTTTTTGGTGATCTTGAGCTTGATGACCCCGCTAAGTTCACTGAGACTACCCCCTATAATCCCTCCTCACCATACTCTTCAACAAAGGCCGGTTCCGACCTGCTGGTGCGTGCCTGGGTACGTTCTTTCGGTATTGAAGCAACTATCTCTAACTGCTCCAATAACTACGGCCCCTACCAGCACATCGAGAAGTTTATTCCTCGCCAGATCACCAATATCCTGGCAGGTATCCAGCCCAAACTCTACGGCCAAGGCCTGAACGTCCGCGACTGGATTCACGCATCAGATCACTCCAGCGCTGTTCATACAATTCTGGAAAAGGGTGCTATCGGTGAGACCTACCTCATCGGTGCAAACGGTGAAGAGAACAACATCACGGTGCTTCGTACTATCTTGCGCCTGATGGGTCAGCCTGAGGACGCTTTTGAGCACGTTGTTGACCGCCCCGGTCACGACCTGCGCTACGCCATTGACGGCACCCGCCTGCGCGAAGAACTTGGTTGGGAGCCGCAATTCACCAACTTTGAGGCTGGGCTTGCTGACACCATCGCCTGGTACACCGATAACCGCGCCTGGTGGGAGCCCCTCAAAGCTGAGGTTGAGGCTAAATACGCAAAGGCTGGTCAGTAATGCCCAAAGACCTTGCTGTTTACACCACCGAGATTCCCGGCCTGCTGGTCATTGATATTCCGCAACACGGTGATAACCGTGGTTGGTTCAAGGAGAACTGGCAGCGGGAGAAAATGTTGGCCGCCGGTCTGCCCGATTTCGGACCCGTTCAGAACAACATTTCCTTTAACGCCTCAGTGGGCACCACTCGGGGTATTCACGCTGAGCCTTGGGATAAGTATGTCTCTGTGGCAACCGGCCGCATCTTTGGTGCCTGGGTAGACCTGCGCGCCGGAGAATCGTTCGGTAAAACCGTGACCGTAGAACTCGGCCCCGACACCGCGGTGTTCGTGCCACGCGGTGTGGGTAACTCCTTCCAGACCTTAGAAGATAACACCGCCTACACTTACCTGGTCAACGATCACTGGTCGGCTGATGCCCAGTCCGAGTACTCCTTCTTGAACCTGGCCGATGAGACCGTAGCTATCGACTGGCCCATTGCTCTTAAAGATGCTGAGCTATCGGAGAAGGACAAGAACCACCCCCGTCTGGCTCAGGTAGAACCCCTTGCCCCCGCTCCCTTCCTGGTGGTTGGTGCCAAGGGCCAGTTGGGCCGTGAACTGGTCAAACAGCTTGAGGCAAGCGGTACTCCCTACCTGGCCGCCGGCCGTGATGAGCTTGACCTGGCCGACCCCGATTCGTGGGTGCAGGCCTATCGTTGGCGCTCCTTACGAGGCATCATCAACGCGGCGGCTTACACCGCTGTGGACCTGGCAGAGACCGCCCAGGGTCGGGCCGATGCCTGGGCTGCTAACGCCACCGGTGTCGCCGCTCTTGCCCGTGTCGCCGATCAGGCCGGGGTTCCGTTGGTACACGTATCCACCGACTATGTTTTTGACGGTAGCCTGCCACTGGGGCAGGAATACGCAGTGGATGCACCGCTGGCTCCGCTGGGTGTCTATGGTCAGTCCAAGGCTGCTGGTGAAATGGCGGCCCGCTCTGTAGCCCGCCATTATATTGTTCGAACCTCCTGGGTCATGGGCGATGGTAAGAACTTCATCGAAATCATGAAGTCACTAGCTGAGCGGGGCATCGACCCCACGGTGGTTGCCGACCAGCACGGGCGTCCGACCTTCACCCGCGATTTGGCCGGTGCCATTGTGCACCTGCTCGAAAATCAGTGTGACTACGGCACCTATCATGTCTCGAACACCGGTGATGTAGTGACCTGGGCAGAGATCGCTCAAGCTGTTTTTGAAGCAGGCGGGCACTCGGCTGACCGGGTACGCCCTGTCAGCACGGCAGACTACTTCGCCAAGGCTGAGGTATTCGCGCCCCGCCCCACCAACTCCGCAATGGACCTGTCAAAAATTATCGAAGCGGGCTTCACCCCCCGTAATCACGGGGAAGCCCTTGCAGAATACATGGCAGAGCACTAAAACAGGGCAAAGCGCTGTGGTGACCTATAAAGACCACAGCGCTTTTCTTGTCTTTGCCGCCGAAATCGGTCATACTTGAAAAGTTGCACTGAATAGTGCGACAGGCCAAGGCAGTGGAATACCGTCTTATAGACGGTAGGTCCGAACCTGACGGTGGCTGGTTAGAAAGTGATTTCTGGCGCCAGTTCACTACACCACTTGGCGCATCACTCCTAACCATAGAAAGGATGGCTGACCATGTCAGATACCATCAAGATTTCCGCAACACCCCGCAACGACTTCGGCAAGGGCTACGCTCGTCGCATCCGCATGGCAGGCGACATCCCCGCAGTAATTTACGGCCACGGCGAAGAGCCCAAGCACGTTATCATGCCCGGCCACGCAACCACCCTGGCTGCTCGCGTTGACAACGCTATCCTCGAACTCGATATCGAAGGTGAATCACACCTTGTCATGATCAAGGACATCCAGCGTCACCCCATCCGCCCCGAACTCCAGCACCTTGACCTGCAGACCGTTAAGAGTGGCGAGCTGGTTCAGATTGAAGTTTCCATCCATGTTGAGGGCGAGCCTGTAGTTGGCGCTGTCGCAAACCAGACAGAAACCTTCCTGCTGGTTGAAGCAGATGCCCTCAAGCTCCCCGAGAGCCTGGTTGTTAACATCGAAGGTCGCGAAATCGGTCAGCACGTTCATGCATCTGATATTGAACTGCCCGCCGGCGTTACCCTGGTAGCAGATCCCGAACTTCTAATCGTTAACGTTTCTGAGCCCGAGGAACTTGACGTTCCCGAAACCGGCGAAGAAGGCGAAAACGCTCCTGAGGGTGCCGAAGCTGATGCCCTGGTAGATGAAGCTGAATAAGTTTAGAGGTTTCTAACCTCAGGGGTCTGCGTCGTAGCATTTACGGCGCAGACCCTCTTTGTATCATCAGCTCAGAAAGGTGAGTTACATGGCAGAGGCTTGGCTCGTGATCGGTCTGGGGAACCCCGGTACTGAGTACGCTGCAACCCGTCACAACATAGGTCAGATGGTCCTAGACCAATTAGCGCGTGAGGTTGGCGGTAACTTTAAGAAGCACACGAAAGCTCGTGCCCAAGTGCTAGAAGGACGTCTGGGCATGGGAGGCCCCCGCCTGATCCTGGCAAAGCCTCTAACCTATATGAATCTTTCGGGTGGCCCCGCGGCAGAACTCTCGCGATTTTACGGTATTGAGCCTGAGCGGATTATCGCAGTACACGATGAACTGGATATCCCCTTCGGCACTATCAAACTGAAAATCGGTGGGGGAGAAGGCGGGCATAATGGGCTCCGCGACATGACCAAGGCACTGGGAACCAAAGATTACTATCGGGTGCGTACCGGGATTGGCCGACCCCCAGGCCGTATGCAGACCGCAGATTTCGTTCTCAGGCCCTTCTCACAACTTGAGAAGAAAGAGCTCCCCTTTCTGGTGTCTGATTCGGCGCAGGCCCTTGAACTGCTGATCACTGATGGGCTTCTTGCGGCCCAACAAAATTTTCACGTCAAGAGGGACCAGGCCTAGATGCTGTGAACTTGGAATAGGCCAGCCCCACCTAACTACCTTTCTTCCTTTTTTGGGAATAGGCTATAAAAGCATGCCGTTATACAGGCAGGATTCGAAAGAAGGGCAGATATCAGTGGCTAGCCAGTACCGCACCCCGGCCGGGGTGGAACTCACAGATGATCTTGTGGCCGAAGTGCGTAAGGATTTCCCCATTCTTGACCGCACGGTCAACGACCAACCGCTGATTTACCTCGACACGGGTGCAACGAGCCAGAATCCTCTTCAGGTCCTTGATGCTGAGCGCAACTACTATCTGGGCGCTAACTCTGCGGTTCACCGCGGTGCCCACACCCTAGCAGTTGATGCAACCGATGCCTTTGAGGACGCCCGGCGCACGGTAGCTGGGTTCCTTGGAGCTGCGGAGAACGAGCTGGTATGGACCTCAAACGCCACCGAGGCCCTGAATCTCCTGGCTTACTCCCTGGGCAACGCATCTGACGGTATTGGGGCAGAAGCCGCCCGAGCTTTTGCGCTCAAGCCCGGTGATGAAATCATCACTACGGAGCAGGAACACCACGCCAACATTATTCCCTGGCAGATTCTTGCGGCCCGCACCGGGGCAACCCTCCGTTATGTCCCGGTGACGGCAGATGGGCTGATTGACTACCAGGCGGCGGAGAATATCGTCACAGAGCGTACCCGCGTCCTAGCTTTCACCCATGTTTCTAACGTTGCTGGCTCCATGACCGATGTGGCGTTCATGGTCCAGCTGGCAGAGCGGGTGGGGGCGCTAACCGTTCTCGATGCCTGCCAGTCTGCACCCCACATGCAGGTCGATGTCAAAGCGCTCGGCGTTGATTTTGCGGTGTTTTCTGCGCACAAGATGCTGGCACCTACCGGCATCGGTGCCCTGTACGGCCGGCATGAACTTTTAGAGGCTCTGCCACCATTCCTCACGGGCGGTTCTATGATCACCAAGGTCACCATGACCGAAGCTGAATGGATGCCTGCTCCCATCAAGTTTGAGGCCGGTACCCAGCGGGTCTCCCAGGCTGTTGCCTGGGCCGAGGCCGTGCGCTACCTGCAACACCTAGGTATGGACCGCGTCCACGCCTGGGAAGCTCACCTGGGGCAGCTCCTAGCTGAGGGTGTGAGCCAGATTCCCGGTGTGCGGTTGTTGGGTCCCTCAGTGGGGCAGCCGCGTGCTGGGCTTGTCTCCGTGCATGTCGATGGGGTACACCCGCACGATGTGGGTCAGCTGCTGGACCAGCAGGGCATTGCGGTTCGTGTGGGTCACCATTGCGCCCAGCCCCTCCACCGCGCCCTAGGCGTCACCGCCTCAACGCGAGCATCAGCCTACATCTACACGAGCACCCAGGACGTTGAGCGTTTCATTGAAGAGCTAGCAAAGGTACGCCCCTACTTCGGGTATACCGACTAAGACCTGCTGTAGTCCCTTACCCTCTCCGCAAGAACCCGGGAGGGCGGGTGCTTAGTCTGCACCATTTCTAAGACCTACGACGAAAGAAGAGATACTGTAATGAGCGGCCTAGAACAGCTTTATCAGCAAATTATCCTTGAACATTCCAAACAGCGCAGCGGTGAGGGCCTGCTTGAACCGGCAGAAGGGGCACGGGTAGCCACCAACCACCAGTACAACCCAACCTGCGGTGACGAGATTAACCTGCGGATTATTCTTGATACCAACCAACCCCTTATCCAGTCGGTCTCCTGGGAAGGCGACGGCTGCTCAATCTCCATGGCGGCGGCTTCTGTATTATCGGAGATGGCCCCTGGCATGACCGTAGAAGAGTTCCAAAAACTTGTTGATGACTTCCGCGAGATGCTCCGCTCACGCGGTCAGATTGAACCCGATGAGGAAGCGCTCGGCGATGCTGCAGCTTTTGCCGGTGTCTCCAAATTTGTGGCCCGCGTGAAATGTGCCATGCTTTCGTGGGTCGCGGCAGAAGAAGCCACTAAGGAAGCCGCTGCCCTCTAGGCCCGGTATTATCTGCGGCTTAGCCCCTGACATAAGGCCCGTCCCGGCTATGGAAGATAGCTAAGGGGGCGGGTCTTGTTGCAGGTCACGCCAGCCTCTTTCAGTGTGGGCTGTCCCCCAAAGAGCCGGTTCAAACGGCTACCAATAGCAGGTTAACTCCCGTAGTCTTAAGGACTGAAAATACACTAACATCCCGTTTTCGCACGCGGGTTCTTTCGCACTTTTCTTCAGGGGAACAATGAATATCGGTTACGCCGCTGGCGCTTTTGACCTCTTTCACGTAGGCCACCTCAACATCTTGCGTGAAGCAAAAAAGAACTGCGACTATCTGATTGCAGGAGTCGTCTCAGATGAAATGTTAGAGCTGACCAAGGGCCGACGCCCCATCGTGCCCTTGGCTGAGCGTATGGAAATCGTCTCTCACATTGATTTTGTCGATGAAGTTCGAGCAGAAACGGTAGAAGATAAGCTAGAGACCTGGGAACAGGTTCGCTTCAACACCTTCTTTAAAGGTGACGACTGGAAAGGTACTGCTCGTGGTAAGGAGTTAGAGCGCCGTTTTGCGGAGGTCGGTGTTCACGTAGTTTACTTCCCCTACACCGCTCACACCTCCAGCACTAAGTTACGCGCCGCCCTGAAGGCACTTTCTATGCCATCTGCGGCCTAAGTCCCATTGAAGCCAAGAAAAGAGGCACCCTACCCGAATGGGTAGGGCGCCTCTTGAGCTTTATGGGGCTATCTGGCCTAGTAGTTGTTCTGAATGAACTCTTCTGCGCAGGAACCCAGAGCCGAGAACACGCGGCCAATCTGAGGCTCAGCTGCCGCCGCAATTTTCTTACCTACCAGCGGGATAGAGCACTTAACTTCGCCCTCAACATTAGCTACGGTCGTATCTCCCTGGGGGGTAAGGCTCTGGCTAGCTTTGCCGGTTACGGGAACACCCTTAACAGATACTTCTGAGACAACGGTGCGTGAACCATCAGCTGCGGGCGCAGAGACCTGATCGACCTGGGTCAGGGAGATGCCATGAGAAGCACCGGGGATCTTCTTGGCCATATCGGGCAGACGATCAGCAGGTACGGAGCGAACAGTGGTGGTGGTAAAAGCTGCCGCAGGGTCACCCTGAAGCTGGAAAGACTCAAAAGTTACCCGTACCTTTTCACTTGCAAAACGGGCAAAGTTCTCGTCGGCAAAAGCACGTGCAACCAAATCGATGCCGGCGTTAATAGTGGTGGAGCTTTGAACAGCCATAGTGAAGCCTTTCAGGGCAAATAGTTTCTGTCCTGCCCCATTCTACGGGGTTAACATGTTTGAACACTGAGAAATGCGAGCCCTGCTCACTGATGGCTAAATCGTTGAGCCTAAGAGCAGATATCCACAGGCTTGTACCTTAATGCGCTAGCGGTAAGGGGGGGCAGACCTAGCTTGGCCGCCTGCACATTCCCAACAGAATCTGCCAGACCCTGCGAACAAACCCACTTGGCTGGCCACTACCAATGCGGCTAAAGGACTCCGTAAGATTATCGGCAGCCTTATCACTGCCGGGTACACGGTAGGTTCCTCGCAGAGAATCCGGGTCAGCGAAAGCTGCATCAAGCTTATTCAGGAGATCTTCTGCGCTGTTGACCACGATGGTCTCACCGTGTGTCTGCATCACACGAGAGAACTCAACCTGGTGATTATCAACTACCTCATCAAGTTCAGCAACACGGGGGACTGCCAGCGGAATCGCACCTACCTCACGAGCATCCAAAATTGACCCTGGCCCGCCCTGCACCAAGACCACCTTCGCAGAGCGGTAGAGTTCCAGCAGTTCAGCACGGGGCAAACGCTCAACAGCCTCAGCATGTTGAGGAGGAGCCGTGAAACCATGTTGAACAAGACAGCTCACCTGAGGGCGTGCCGCAAGATACTCATCCACCCAATGCACAAGACGGTCAAAATGGTGGTAATCAGTGCCCAGAGATACAACCAGATCATATTTTTTCTCGCTCAAAGCTACCTCCTCGCTCAGAGAATATGGCCGATATTGACGGCCTCAGGGAATATCTTTTTCTGCTCCTCCCACTGCACCACAAAAAGATCGCTCATGGGGTAGCAGATGCGGCCGGTGAGCGTTGGCATAGTAATACGGTCATAGCACTCAATAAAGACCGTTTTGATGCCAAGAAGCTTGGCGATAATAAAGAACGGAACGGCAACCGCAGCACCGGTTGAGATAACGGCATCGGGCCGCTCCTTGCGGAGTACCCGCCAGGCAACACCGATATTCCGGATTGCGTTAGGAATATTCCGGGTTGTCGGGAAGTGTACCCAGTAGGTGCGCTCGCCGTCTAAAGCGGCCTTAACTTCGGGTAGCTCAAAGGTTGCCCAGGCCCGATCGTGCTCTTTCCAGAACTTTTCAAGGGCTATAAGCTGAGCCAGATGGCCACCAGCACTTGCTGTTAGAAGGACCTTCATGGGTGATTATTTCTCGTGAGTATGCGTGTCAAAGTAAACAGGGATAACCTGGGTGGAGCTTGAGGGAGTGAGCTCACTAAACAGGCGTTGTACGCTCTTCACCGTGCTTTTGGGGGTAAAAGGCAGGAGTAGAACGCCGCTCTGGTCAGCTGAAAGGAGGACCTTTGCAAGAGAGGCTGAGGCCGGAGTTTCTACAATCAGCGGCTTGTTCTGCTTGATATGAGCCTTGACCTGATTGTTGGTTAGAGAGTTGAAAGCCGGAGCCTCGGTTACGACAAAATCGGGGTCAGAAATCCCCTTGACGAGAAAGGTAGTCAGCGCACCTGCCGCGCGAGGGGTGGGGGAGAAGACAGTAACACCATCAAAGTTAGCCTTCTTGAGATTGCCATCGGCAACATCCATTCGGCGGAGAAGCTGGGCAATAGATTCCTCTTCAGAACCACTCTTGATGATAGAGACGGGAGCCTGAGCAATTTCAGAGAGACGCTCGGGATAGCCGAGAACCCTCGAAGTTCTATCCACGATGTAGGCTGCAAAAATTCCTAGGAGCAGGCCTATTCCTGCACCAATAAAGATGGTTTGCGCCAGAGTGAAATTTGATGGTCTGCTAGGGGCTTGGGCGCTTGAGATAATAGTGCCGGTATCTGTGGAGGTGGCCTCTAGGCTCAGGATAGCCTGGTTGACGATTCCTGAATCCATCCCCGCAGAGACAGCGTCGATATTTTTGCGGGTTTCTTCCCGGGTTGTCCGGATTGTATCTGACCTGTGTTTGAGGTAAGCGTGGGCTACAGTATTAGCGATCTCGGCTGATCTTTCAGGTGAATCCGAGCTGACCATAATATCGAGAATGGTGCTGTTGGAATGGCCTGCCACACTGACCATATCTTTGAGGTCATCAGCATCTAAACCCAGCTGATCGGCAGCTGCCTCGAGTACAGTGCGGGAACCTGCAATAGCCTCTTCGGTATCCATGTCAATAGTGTTCAGGCTAGCACGGAGTCCCGATGCGCCGGAGCTGGGCTGGGTTACATTGATCACGGCTTTAGACTGGTATGAGTTAGGAAGGATAAGCCCTGCCACAGCGCCCAGCGCCGCGAAGATCATTAAACTGGTAAGAACCACAAAGCGGTGTCGCAGAACCCGCCGAGCTGCTGCTCCGAGCGATACGGGTGTGGCTTGCTGGTCCTTGGTTCTTAACCGTGATTGGCGTTCCATGAGTATGAGTCCTTCCCTAAAGATTAATCAAGATATTGTTGCCTAGCGGCTAAATTTGCGAGTGAGTGAGTCGATGACTTGTTCCAGGCCTACCTGATGTCGGAAACGGTAGATGAGAGCCGCATAGAGCGGTACCACCGTACCTAGGTAGATGATGAGTCCTAAGAATTGGTTTCCCCAGATGAGGTGAACTCCCACGGCTCCAAGAGACGGAGTTCCAGCCGCAAGACCCATGACCGGGAGCAACTCGGAAGGGCGGGGCCTGATGCCGAGTTTTCCGTAGACCTGGACCGTGGCCAGCACACAGTCTGTGAGGACGGCTGAGGCCCAAGCGGTTGCTGCCCCAGCTAGCCCCCAGAGTGGAATCAGGGTGAGGTTGAGAGCGACTGCAACAGCTAGTGCGGAGAGCTTGTTGTAAAGTTGCCAGCGGCTACGCCCGCTCATGAGAAGTACACTCTGAACGCCACCGGCGGCCATCTGAACCAGCATAGCTACCCCGATGATCCAAAAGAGCGGTGCTCCCTCAACAAACCCGGAGCCAAAGAATCCCAGTAGCGCGGGGCCGAAGGCCGCCAAGGTGATGAAAAAAGGCCAGCCAACAGCCACCAGAATCCGGGTTGAGGAGACAAAGATCTGGCGAGCTCTAATAAGGTCACCCCGAGCGATTGCTGAGGAAATCTCTGGTCCGGTGACCACGCGGGCGGTATGCTCAACCATTGCACCGACACGGACACAACGATTGACAGCGCCGTAGACGCCGCTGGCTGCCGGGCCTAAGAAGAGGCCGATGAGCAGAACATCAATCCATTCCAGGACCGCCTCGACCATGGCCGAGACACCGCGCGCTGAGCTGAAGGCCCAGAAACTTTTTGCGGTCTCGGGCGCAGTGACAGGTGTACTTGCCATGGCTTCAATAGCTAGATGCTTTGCTGGATAGCTGGGAAGATCTTCACCCTGAGGCATGTACTTTCGAACCCATAGCGCTGAAACTGCAAAGACAAGGAGCAGGGGGAGTGACCATGCCAGGGCCAAAGAGAGAATGGCCCCCGAGATACTGACAGCGAGCAGAACAGCCAGAATACGAAGGGTAGGCAGGAGCGCGCTTTGGAGAAAGGTGAACTCTACGGTGTAGCCCAGTCCCCGGAGTGCCCCGAAGCACAGTGTCATCCAGGCCGCAACCAGAATAAAAGGTGCGCTGGCAAGGATAGCTGTTCGGTTTTCAGTGCCCATATTGGGGGTCACAACCGGTAGCGCGATAAGGGTTGCCGCAATAAGAACCGTGAAAGCAATGAGGGTTGCGGGGCCAAAAGCATATCGTAAGAGCCTCGGTAGAAGGGAATACTGCCCCAGAGCTCGCTGTGCGCTCATGGCTCTTACAAGGCCGGTATCTGCACCAAAGACACAGAGCGAAGTCGCAATCGCAAAGAGTGCCATGACTTGAAAGAAGGAACCCGCACCGGCTTTACCTACACCATTTGACACTATAAGCGTAGCCACAAAGGCCGCAGCCGAACCGTACATGACGTACAGCGTTGAGAAAGCTCCACTTTTTGCAAGAGAACGAGCCATTAGAGGCCCTCCCCGTACATTCGAGATCTCATCATCATGGCTACCGTCAGCATAAGAACGGTGAGCTGAATGACGTCGAAGGAATAGAAGAAGACCACTGCTAGCGCTGCCACAATCACCGAGTGAACCCACATACCGGTCAGCGATGCAACGTTCCAGGTATTGATGAGGACTGAGACTACATAGAGTAGGAAGAGCCCCAGACCAACAAAACCAAAGCAGAACATGAGAGCCCACACCTGGCCCTGGGTGCCCATTGAAACACCGACGTTATCGGCCATCTTGGAGGTTCCATAGCCTACGAGTGGTGAACGCAAGGTGTACTCAAAAGTGAGCTCGTAGAGTGAGGCCCGACCACCGGTTGAGTTTGAATACTCCTGGCGGCCCAAGATTTCCTCAATAGCACCGGAAACCGTGAGGTAGGTGATGCCCCCAAGGAAGAGCACAAAGCCTATACCCAAAGCACGCCAGTCACCGCGAAGAAGCAAACGGAAGAGGACATAGGCAAAAGCTGCGCCCAGGCCAATGAACATACCTCGGTTTGAGGTTGCCACTGCTGGGACTAGCGAAACAACTACGGCAAGGACAAGAAGGATCTGGGTTTTACGTGAGTGAACCCCGGTAATCACAGCAAAAACAACGGGGGTGAGTAGCGCATAAGCTAAACCCCATGAGTTGGCGTAGGGGAAAGGCGCTGAGGGCCTGTTGTAGGGTACGTCGACTCCCCACGGGAGCTGAACTTCTGCCATGGGGGGGAGCACATAGGCTTTTACCAGGTCGTTATTGAGTAGCGAACCCGGCAAGACAAAACTCATGGGCGTTTGAAGCCTAAAGTTGGGGAAAACTAGGGCGGCGTAGCCCAGGATAACGACCGTTGCCCATATAGTCAGCAGGCCGCCCAGCATGATGTGGTTAGGGATCCGTTCACGGGCGTTAAAGAAATAGACCGTGTAGATGCCCACATTGAAGATGTTCATGTAGCGCTGGAACCAGCCTAAAAACTCCGATCCTGTGTTGATGGAGACAAGGCAGATAAGCCCCCAGAACATGAGAGCGAACCAGACCCACATGGTGGAATGAACCATCACGTGTCGGCGCATGACCATGAGAACAATCATGATCAAGGCTAGAACCGTTGGGGCGAACTGCATGAAACCCATAGCCCACACAAGGGGGAAGCCATAGAGCAGGATTAAAATGGGCCAGGCCGGGAGCGGTGCGTCCACGGTGGGGGGCACCGCCGACAGAAATCGATTGTAGTGTGAGGTTGGGGAGAGTGGAACCGTCATGCGGATCTAGAGCCCTCTACCTGTTTTATTCACCAGGTTCAGTAGAAACTCGGGCTTGATGAGTCCCGCTGCAATACAGCGTGCGGCCCAGGCCCGAACCTGTAGGGGGTCGCGACGCAGTGCTGATCTCGCGTATGCCTGCGCGGATTTGCGGTTGCCCAGGGCAGCATGTGCAAAAGCGATCTGACCGGCGATTCTCGCGGTGCCTTTGGGCTGACGCTCAAACTCGGGGTACTTCTGGAGAATATAGGTAAGACCATCGACCATTGACTGCCAGCGCCCCGCAAAGAAGGAGGGGCGATCCCAGAGTATGAGCGCGCCGGGCTTCTGAATTGAGTAAATATCACCGCAACGGGTTGCCCGCAGGAGCAGATCGTAGTCTTCACCATAGGCAGCGGGGAGCTTTTCATCAACCAGCCCAATACGCCCGCCAGGAACTAGGTCATCGCGCTTAAAGAGCGTGGTGCAGGGATTAATCTCGGTGATGCGAGAGCGCAGGAAGTCGTCGAATCTTGCAAGCGCAGGAGCAAGACGTTCGATCTCCTTACCTTCAGAACGAATGACGATGCCAGATGAAATGGCGATAGCCTCCGGGTGCTCTTTCCAGAGTTTGATCTGTTCAGAGATACGGGTGGGGTACCAATAATCATCATCGTCGCAGAAGCCAACACATTCACCGCTGGCCTCAACCACACCGGTGTTCCGTCCGCCGGCAAGACCCTTCGAATGTGAGTTAACAATGGTCTTAAGAGAGCGGTTGGGCGGTACCGTCATATCGGATAGATCATCGATATCAACGTAGTCAAACACAACGATAACCTCGATGTGACCGGTGTAGTCCTGGTCAAACATCGATTGAACGGTCTGTCGCAACAGCTGGGGGCGTGCCCCTGCGGTTGCAATAAGTGCTGAAATTTTAACGTCGGACATGGGACCTATGCTCCTTGAGGTGTACTGAGTGACAGGAACTTACGGCGCATGGAGAGAAGAACCGTTGCTGCGTTTGAGAGGAAGAGGAGGCCGTAGGCAATGAGGAAGCCCCAGCCCGTTCCCCAGAGAATAAAGACCCAGCAGAAAGTACCGGAATCCATATGTAGATTGATAAAAGAGCGAAGACTTCCCCCCGAGGGTGGCTCCTGCCTAGCGTGCTTTTTACGGAGCTGCTCTGCCAGAATCTGGCTCATGAAGTGGCCGGTCATCAGAACCGAAAAAGCCAGGGGTAGCCACCAGAGCTGCCAGCCTGTCACAGGCCAGCTGCCGGGGTACTTGATGAAGCCGATCAGGATGGTCAGGTGCATGGCGGGGGTACGCATAGCATCAACGACGTGATCTAGCCATTCCCCGGCGGGGGAGGATTTGCCTGTCACGCGGGCAACCTGGCCATCAGCGGAGTCGAGCGCGTAGCCCAGGGCAAAGAGGAAAGCTGCAAGCGCGCCCACAGCCAAAGCGGGCTGGGCAGTCAGCAAGAGAAGCATGGCTAGCAGCGAGGTGAGGGCGCTGATAGCGGTGACGCCGTTTGGGGTAATACCACACTTAACGGCAGCGGCTGCAAAGATGCGTGCGACCCGACGATTAACCCAGCGGGTGTAAGCAGGTACGCCCACCCCGGGCTTCTGCGCTGCATTCAAATGTGAAAGTGTTTCCCTGAACCGGCCTTTGGTGCCAGAGGAAGAAGAGGTCATAGCCATGCCCTGGAAGTCCCTAATAAAGTGCGAGCAGATAAGTGCGGTGTGCGGACCGCTTGTTAACCCCTGAGGCGGCCTATCATTGCTTTACCCCTCAGGTGTAGGGAAAGGTAGATACCGCTCAAGGGTGGGGGGTATATCCCTCAATTTTAGGTCAGAGTAGATTCAAACAGTAGCCGACCTTCTTGGGACAAGACCCATATTTATAAGGACTTGTCCCAATCATTTGTCAGCTAAACGGTGGACGAAAGGATCACCTGTCTTCATAAGCCGCCGCTAAACATGTAGAAGACCCAGAGCTTAATCTTTTACCGGGCTGTATACGAATATAGAAAATCCTGCACATCAAAGGGAAACCTTTGGGGAGCAGGATTTTCTATTCTTTGCCCGAGCAGTCTCTAGCGTGTTACCAGAGTTGCATCCATATCGAAGGTGGTAGGTTCGCCACGACGGTAGGAATGAACCTCAACCGCGATGACGTTCTTACCATCTTTGAGATCCTTAGACGGAATGGTGATAGTAAGCGGGTTAGCCTTTGCATCAGTATAAGAAACTCGTGCAAGAGCAGCCGTCCTGGGGTAGGCATTGGCAGGGAGATTCTGACGGGCCACTTCCTTGCCATTGACATAGATAGCGATGCCATCATCAGCGTAGGTAGTCAGGACCAGCTCCTGGTTGGGGGCGGGGTTCAAGGTAAACTCCTTACGCAAGAAGAAGGACGAGGGCTGGGTGAAGAAGTTGAAGGTCAGCTGGGTCTTCAGGCTACCTTCACCCCAACCGATTGAAGTTGGTGCCGTGTACCACTGCCAGGCGGTGTTGTACCTGTAATTGGTATCGCGCCAGCTACGGTCAAAGTCACTGAAGAGGTGAAAAGCTACCCGCCAGTCATCTCCAGAGGCAATGATTTTTTGGTCGGCTGGTTTCTCCGGCTCAACCGGTTCCACCGGGTCAGCTGGAGCCGGATTATCTTCAACATCGGGTTGTTCTGGGTCAGCGGGAGTGTCCTCCCCAATGGGGGGAGCCACTGGGTCAGCTCCATCGGCGGGCTGATCCGGGTCCTGCCCGGGCTCCGGCTGATCCGGTGGGGTAAGCGGATCCTCGCCT